>CAYUOT010000009.1:0-11161 GCA_964446475.1 uncultured Candidatus Saccharibacteria bacterium
TAGTTCATCTAGTGTAAAGTTTGATTTAACCATAAAATCAGTTGCACCTAAATCATTGGCTTTTTTGATGTCTTTATCTTCTGAAAGATTTGAAAAAACAATTACAGGAAGGTCTTTTATTTTTTCAGTTTCTCTTATTTTTTTTAAGATATCAAACCCGTCATAACTAGGGAGAACTAAATCAAGAAGTATAAAATTAATACCATCTTCATTTATTTTTTCTATCCCTTCTTCTCCTGTGGATGCTGTGATAACTTCATATCCTTCTTTTCTAAGTTTGTTTGCTTCAAGCCCTTGCAAGAATGCATCGTCTTCAATTATAAGTATTTTCTTCATATTTTTATTATATCATAATTAAGAAATTAAAGGCAAGGTTAATTTTAAAGTTCATCTATTGCCTCATCTGCAACCTCTTTTGCTTCGTTTGCTAAATCTATAGCGTCTTTGTAATCTTCGTCATCAAAAGCATCTTCTGCTTCTTCTATTAATTCTTCTGCTTTTTCTAATAAATCCCATGCATTGTCTGTATCTTTATCATTATCATCAGCTTTTTCTATTTTAGATTCAGCCTTGTCTATTCTAGCTCTGGCTTTTTCTATTGCTTTATCTGCTTCATCTTCTTTTGTTTCACCTCCTGCTTCTTCATATGCTTCTTCTGCTCCTTTTAAGGCGTTGGATGCTAATTTGTTTGCTTTAGTATAGTTATTTTCAAAGAAATATATTACTGCATCATAGAAATCTTCTTTTGCGTCTTCTAGTATGTCTTTTGCATCACCTTTCTTTTTGCTATCACTTATGACTTCTTCCGCATCTTTTATTATATTTAAAGCTTCTTTTATTTTCTTAATAGAATTTTTTTCTTCACTGCTCTTATTTATTTCTGTTGTGTTTTGGTTAGAAAGTTGATTTTGTAAAGATTTTATTTGTTCGTTTAAACTAGCAATTAAAACTGTGTTGTCGTTTGAGTTATTTGCTATAGGGGTGTTTATAATTTCTGTTTTAGTTGTTTTAGTTAATTCATTATATTTTGTCTGAGATTTAGAGCCAAAATATCCTTGTGCTGGTGTTATATTATTTGCCATTTGCCATAATATAAGTGCACTTTCTGTTTTTTGCCCAAAAGTATCTGTTTCTTTACCCTTTGATCCTACTCCTGCTACAGAAATATAATAATCTGTACTATTTAGATATTTTTGTAAACAACGAACATCTTCACCTTTATCATTTAGCTTCAAATCCCTAGTAAATTCACAAGTATTGGCTTCCGCCACTGTTCCTTTTATTAGGATTGCAAAAATAAATAAATAAATAAAATTAATCTTTTTCATAATTTTTTGTAATTGATTATATTGATATGTTTTATATTATCTCATAAAAGAAATAGTTTATCAAAAAAATAAATCACCTAATATATTTATATTAGGTTCATTATTTTTTTTGCGGATGGGGTGGGATTCGAACCCACGGTTCTTTTTACAGAACGGCGGTTTAGTAAACCGCTGCCTTAAGCCTCTCGGCCACCCATCCAACTTTTTTTATATTAGCATATTTAAATATATTAATAAATGATTGAGAAATAAAAATAATTATGTTATTTTATATTTTATGGAGCTGTGGGAGAGTGGCTTAATCTACCTCTTTGCTAAAGAGGCGGGGAGTAATTTCCCCCGCTGGTTCGAATCCAGCCAGCTCCGCATATATAAAAAACTTATTTCAAAATAAGTTTTTTATATATGCGGAGCACAAAAATAAATTATTTTTGTGCTCGATTTGAAATTTTTATTCTTTATTAAACATTTTTCCGAAAAAATTTCCTAATCTTTTCCAAAACCCCGCGTTTGCTTTTTCTTTAGTGATATTATTTCTATTAATAGCACTATTTGAATTTGCTGACATGTTTCCCTCGTGTATTTTTGTTGCTGTTATTGTGTCTCCTTTTATTTCGCCTTCAACAACAATTTTATCTCCGATAGATAGGTTTTCTATTTTACTAGCTTCTCCATTTTTATATATTTCTGCTTTCTCTATATTTACTTTGTATGTTATTGGTTCTATTTTATTGCTTTCTTTGTTTATATTTTTTATAAAGCCAATACTTTCTATGTTTAATACATTTCCGTTTATTTCTGTAATTATCCCCATAGCATCAGGACGACGATTGTCTATTCCTCTCACAGGATTAGGATTGTTTCTGTTTGAGTTAGGTCTTTCTGGACGATTTGGTCTCTCTGTTGCTAATGCAGAAGATGATATTCCTGCAATTAAAATTATTGCAGCTATTATTAATATATATTTTTTATTCATTTTTTTGATATTTATTTTAATTATAATAATGTCTAAATACAAGATAGACACATAATATTATACGATGTTTTTTACAAAAATGGTGCACATTACAACTTGACAATTTCTGTATTTTGTGTATTATAAGTATGAAATTTCATTTAGTACTAAATAAAAAATAAAAATTACAGTAATGGTAGAAAGTATTCGTTATGGAGACATTGAGCTCTTAGAGTTCAAAGAAATTATTTTAAAAAAGTTGGCACAAGCTCAACATGATTACAACTCTTTTGCTACTAAAAAGAATCTTGGAAATGGAACTAAAGACACTGAAACTAATTTCAATATTTTGGAAGAGGTTTCTGAGATTGTTTCTAAGGAAGAGTCTCAGTTTCTTGCCAATAGGCAGTTGAAGTTGATCCGAGATCTTGAAGCCGCACTTGTGCGGATAGAAAACAAAACGTACGGCATTTGTCGTTCTACGGGGAATCTAATTCCCAAAGAGCGACTAAGAGCCGTGCCACACGCAACGCTTTCAATAGATGTGAAAAACAGTATCAGGAGAAGGTAAAATTTATAACCACAGCGGTTCGCGAAGCGAACCGCTGTTTTTTAATGTGCCACCGTAAAGCCAATAACTTTCTTGGCTTTATTTTTTTGTAATATTTTGATTATTTCATTTATTGTTGCCCCAGTGGTTGTGACATCATCTATCACTATTGTTGTTCTATTTTTTATTATTTCTTTATTTTTAATATCAAAAACTCCAATCATATTTTTTAATCTTTTATTTCTATTTGTTATTTTCGCTTGAGGAGTGGTATCTTTTGTTTTTATAATAATGTCATTTCTTAATTCAAATATTTCTTTATTTGCAAGATAAAATCCTTTTGCAATTATTTCAGACTGATTGTATCCTCTATGTTTTTTTCTATTTTTTGAGATTGGTACAGGTATAATTATAATTTTCTGCCCCATGCTATAGTCCCTTATTTCATTTATTGTTTCAAGAAAATTTTCATACAATAATTCTCCTAATTTTTGGCCAATCATTTTTTTATTATGATATTTTAAAAACCAAATAGATTTTTTTATTGTTTCATCTTGATAGCTATAGGCAGTATATATATTATTAGAAATTTCTTTTTTAGATATATTAAAATTTTTTATACAGTTGTCACACAATATTTCTCTTTTTTTATTACAACCAATACAATAAGTAGGATAGATAGAATTGATTATTATATTGCATAAATTTTTAATAGTTAATTTTATATTTTCCACATATATATTTTACTATTATATGTTATAATAAAAAAGTATATTATGGATAATCCACTAAAACAAATATTTTCAAGTTTCTTTGGGGGAGGGGCATCTTCTGATAGTGTTATTGGTATAGACATTGGTTCTTCTTCTATTAAAGTTGTTCAATTGAAAAGAAAAAATGGCAAAGCTGTTCTCGAAACATACGGCGCTCTTTCTTTGGGTCCATATGCAAAAGTAGAGGCGGGTAGGGCTACTAACCTTTCAGTAGAAGATATTGTTGCTGCATTTAAGGAAACATTAAAAGAATCAAGTGTAACTACAAATGTTGGAGAAATATCAATTCCTGTGAGTTCTAGTTTGATTTTTACAATTTCTCTACCTATTACAATAACAGAAGACCAGTTTGCTTCTATTGTTCCGGTAGAAGCTAGAAAGTATATACCAATTCCTATGAATGAAATTACTCTGGACTGGTTTGTTATTCCAAAAGAACCAGAAGCTTTTGAAGAAGATATAAATTACTCAATAGTTAAAAAACCAGAAACAAAAACAGATATATTAGTTGTTGCTATACACAACGATATATTAATAAAATATCAAGATATTATCAGAAAAACAGGACTCCAGTCTAATTCTTTTGAATTAGAAATCTTTAGTAATGTTAGATCCTCTTTTAGTCATGATGTCGCTCCTGTTTTGTTGGTTGATTTTGGTGCATCAAAAACAAAACTTTCTATAGTTGAGGCTGGTATAGTTAAATTTTCCCATGTTGTTAATCGTGGGTCGCAGGATATTACTAGTAACATATCGTCTTCTTTAAATATTTCTTTTGATGAAGCAGAAAGAATGAAGAAATCTGTTGGTCTTGATGAAAATGAAAATAAAAATATAGCAGAAATTTCTCGACTTTTTGTTGATTATATTTTTTCTGAAACAAATAATGTTGTGCTTGCTTTTGAAAAGAAGTATAATAAAAATGTAAGTAAGGTAGTGTTTACTGGAGGTGGTTCAATGCTTCGTGGTTTGATCGAATATGCTAGTTCAAGTTTTCATACAGAAGTACTTTACAGTAATCCATTTTCTAAAGTTGAAGCGCCATCCTTTTTAGAGCCAATATTAAAAGCAAGTGGTCCAGAGTTTTCTGTTGCTGTCGGTCTTGCTTTAAAACAGTTATCTTAAAAATATGGAAAATTCATTTCAAACATCTTTTATACCTAAAAAGCCAATAGATACTTCGGTTCGTGCTATAAAGCCAGAAAAGAAACCCAAGAATCATTTTATGGGGTTAGCTTTTTTGATTTTTATTTTTATTGCTCTTGCTTCTGGTGGTTTATATTTTTATAAATCTTATTTAACCAATCAAAAAAAAGTTTTAATAGCTAAAATTGAACAAGTTAAGAACAGTTTTAGTCAGGAAACTATAAAAGAATTAGATACTTTTAGTAAAAGAATAAATTTATCAAAAGATATTTTGGATAACCATTTAGTTTTATCTCCTTTGTTTGATAATCTTGGGAAGCTAACAATACCTTCTATTCAATACACAAAGTTTAATCATGAATATAAAGATGGAGAATTTATTGTGAATATTTCAGGTATTTCTTATGATTATCATTCTATAGCTCTTCAGGCTGGTGTTTTTGATAGTGATAAAAGTCAATCATTCAAAGATGTTGTTTTTTCAAATTTAAGTACAGACCAAAATAATTATGTTACATTTGATCTTAGTTTTAAGGTTGATAGATCACTTCTTTCTTATAAGAATAATTTAAATAATTAAAATTATGAAATTAATATTTCCAACAATTTTAATAATAATTTCCGGAGTAGCTTTATTTATTTATACTATTCCTACCATAAATGAAGTTTCTTCTTTGAGAAATGATATTTCTACCTATAAAATAGCTCTCGCTGACTCAAAAGATTTACAGCAAATAAATGATAATTTGTTTGAATCATATAAAAATGTTCCTACTCCATATAGAGAAAAATTAGAAAAATTATTGCCCAATACGGTCAATAACATAAAGTTTATTTTAGAGATAGAACAAATCGCGAATTCTTATAACATGCCTATTAGGGATATAAAGTTTGATCCTAAAAAAGCTGAAGCTGAAAAGGATACAAATACAAAAGGCGTCATGGCTGTTGCAGACAAAAATAAAGTTTTACCTTATGGGGTTTTTCCAATAGAGTTCACGACAGAGGGGACATATGAATCTTTTGTTTTATTTATAAAAGACTTAGAAAAAAACTTAAGGGTCGCTGATGTAAAGTCTATATCTTTTTCTTCTGTTGATTCAAATAAAAAGACTGGAGCCTTTACCAATAATCATATCTTTATGGTCAAATTAGAAACTTATTGGTTTAAATAATATCTGTATGCATAATAAAACTTTTAAAATATTTTTAATTTCAATAACAGCCATAATTATTATAGGATTGGTTTATATTTATATATATAAAGGTGGAAAAACAGAAGCCGCAGATTCTTCTCCTTTGTTTTCTTCTGTAGAAACCGAAGATTTAAAAAATAATATAGACGACCAAACCTCTTTAAATATTTCTTTTATATCAACATTGTCATCTCTAAAAAAGATAAAAATAGACAATTCTTTTTTTGACAGTAAAGGTTTTGTTTCTCTTAAAGATAATAGCGTTGTTTTAGAGCAGGTATCCCCAGGTAGAGCAAATCCATTTTCTCCAATAAATACAGATAGTTTGATGTCTTCATCTTTTAGTAAAATTAAAACAAATGAGCCAAGTCAAATTTCATCCAACAGTGCAATTCTAAACGGCTCGGTAGATATGACAAATTCTTTTTCTGCTCTTTATTTTGAGTATGGAAATACTCTTGCTTTAGATAAAAAAACTCCGAACCTAGAACCTTCAGTTATTGGTAATTTTATGGCAAATGTTTCTGGTTTAACATCAAAAACTACATATTATTATCGTTCTGCTGTTAAAATAGGAGATAATACTTTGTATGGAGAGGTAGCATCTTTTACAACAAATTAATATGATACTTTTAGAAGAATTAGTAAAAAATAGAATTATAGACGAAAGCAAAATACCAGATATTTACAAAATTGCTGAAGACAAGTATCAGGGTAATGTTGATCAGGCATTACTCGATTTTAAAGTTGATGAAAATAAAATTCTTGAATTAAAATCTAGAATTTTTAATATGCCATCTAAAGATGTTAATCCTAAAAATATAGATTCAAGTATTTTAAATTTAATATCAATAGATTCTGCCAAAAATTATCAATTTGTTCCAATTGGGATGAAGGATAGTGTTCTCGAGGTGGGTATTTTGGATCCAGAAAATATTCAAGCAAAAGATGTTCTTACTTTCATGACTTCGAGGTTAAATATACCCTTTAAATTATTTTTAATTAAAAAATCTCTTTTTAATTCAATCATTGATAAATATAGTGGCATGGATACAGAAGTTGGTGAAGCTTTATCTGAGCTCGATTCCGACTTGTCTTCAGAGATAGAAAATGTATCTAAAAAGAGTATAAAAGAATTATCTGTAAAAACAGATAAAGAAAAAGCTCAGGAAGAAGAAAAATTAGTTGAAGATGCTCCAATAATTAAAATAGTTGCTGTTATTTTAAGAAATGCTACTGAGGGTCAGGCTTCTGATATTCATATTGAAAACGTTGGAGATAAAGTTAAGGTTCGTTTTCGAGTTGATGGTATTTTATATACCTCTTTGATCTTACCAACTAATGTTTATAGTGGGGTTGTTGCTCGTATAAAAATTCTTTCTAAACTAAAATTAGACGAAAAAAGAAAACCACAAGATGGTGGTTTTTCTGCAAAGATTGATGGGAGAAAGATTGATTTTCGTGTTTCTACAATGCCAGCGTATTTTGGAGAAAAAGTGGTTATGCGTATCTTGGATTCACAAAAAGGTATTAAACAACTAGATATTTTAGGTTTTTCTGACGATAATATAAGATTAATTAGAAAAATTTTAAAGAAGCCTTATGGACTTATTTTAGTAACAGGACCAACAGGTTCTGGTAAAACAACGACACTTTATTCTATGTTAAACGACATGGATAAAGAAAAATCAAATATTGTTTCTCTAGAAGATCCTGTTGAATATCAAATAGAAGGGGTTAATCAATCTCAAGTTATGCCAGAAATAGGTTACACTTTTGCTTCTGGTCTTCGTTCTATATTAAGACAAGACCCAGATATTATTTTAGTTGGAGAGATTCGCGATAAGGAAACAGCAGAGCTAGCTATTCAAGCCGCTATGACGGGTCACCTGGTTTTAGCTACTCTCCATACTAACAATTCAATAGGAGCAATTCCTCGTTTGGTTGATATGGGTATAGATCCTTATCTTATAGCACCAACCCTTGTTTTATGTTTAGCTCAAAGGTTAGCTAGAACAATACATCCAACATCTAAAAAAGAGATACCAGTAGATGAATCAATGAGAGAAATGATAGAAAAGCAATTCAGTGATTTAGATGATAAATATAAATCTAAACTCGGTTTAGATAAAAATACTATATACGAAGCTACCCCATCATCTGAAAGTTCTTCAGGGTTACAAGGTAGAATGCCAGTTTTTGAAATGTTTGAAGTCGATAAAGAAATGCAAAATATAATTTTAAAAAATCCCGTAGAAGACGAAATATATAAACTCGCGAGATCTCGTGGAATGATAACAATGAGAGAGGATGCAATAATAAAAAGTTTAAGAGGGGATATTCCACATCAAGAGATTTTTAATTTCTAATGTATTTGCTTGATAGCAAAAATTTTACCAATATAATATAATAAGATTATGGATGATAAAAAGAAATCAATTTTTATAATAGACGACGATAGCTTTTTGCTTGATATGTATGCTTTAAAATTCAGTAGAAGTAATTTCAATGTAACAACATCTCTTGGTTCAGAAAATGCATTAAAAATATTAAGAGAAGGGTTTGTTCCAGAAATAATTCTTTTAGATATTATGATGCCAAATATGGATGGTTTTGAGTTAATGCAAATAATAAAAGATGAAAACCTAGCTCAATCTTCTATAAAAATAATTCTTTCAAATAGAGGTCAAGCTTCTGATATTTCAAAAGGAGAAGAGTTTGGGGTGGCTGGATATATAGTCAAAGCCTCAAGTACTCCTGGAGAAGTTATCGAACAAGTAGAAGAAATTGTTAATAATTTTAATAATAAATAATATTTTATGAATTACCAAAATCTTATAGATGAATTGCTAACTACTCTAATAAGAGAAGAAGGATCAGACCTTCATTTAGGGTCTGGTAGAAGGCCAGCAATGAGAATAAATGGAGAATTAATTTTCTCTAGTAATATGGAGTCTTTTACCAAGCAAGATATGGTTGGTATTTTAAATATTTTTCTTGATGAAAAAAGATTTCAAAGATTTATAGATGAAAAAGAAATCGATTTTTCTTATACTTTCCAAGAGGAAACCTCTCTAAGATTGAATGCATTTTTCCAAAGAGGGGAAATATGTTTAGCTATTCGTTTGATTCCAAAAGCAAAATCTTTTGAAGAATTAAACCTTCTTCCTATCTTAAAAAATTTTACACAGAAAAAGCAGGGATTTTTTCTTGTTGTGGGTCCTGTTGGTCAAGGTAAGTCGACAACTCTTTCTACTATGATAAATCTTATAAATAACGAAAGAGCTGTGCACATAATAACAATCGAGGACCCAATAGAATTTGTTTACAAGCCTAACAAATCAATAATTGACCAAAGAGAAATAGGTGTTGATTCTAATTCTTTTTCAAAGGCGCTTAAGGCAACATTTCGTGAGGATGCCAATGTTATTTTAATAGGAGAGATGAGAGATACAGAAACTATTTCAACTGCTGTTACTGCAGCCGAAACAGGACATCTTGTTTTGGCCACACTTCACACAAATAATGCTGCACAAACAATTGACCGTATTATTGATTCTTTCCCTTCAGAGCAACAAGATCAAATAAGATTGCAATTATCCTCTAGTCTTATCGGAGTTTTGTCACAAAGACTTATACCCCGTATAACAGGAGGTAGAATTCCTGCTTTTGAATTACTTATAAACAATAACGCCGTTGCAAATTTAATTAGAGAAAAAAGAACACACGAAATAAACACGGTAATAGAAACTTCCTCCGAACAAGGTATGGTAGATATGAATAGGTATTTAGTCGAACTTGTTCAAAGAGGGGAAATAAGCATGGAAAGTGCTTATCAATATTCACTTAATCCTGTCGCCTTAGAGCGAATGATTTAATATGTTATTCAAATATGAAGCCATAACAGGCAATGGAGAAAAAAAGAACGGAACTATTGAAGCGACAAGTAAAGATTCCGCTATTTTGGCTATACAAAGAAGAGGATTAATCGTTTCTTCTTTAGAGGAAGAAAGTAAAAATAAGGGAATATTTAATCTTACAATTTTTAAGAAAAAAATTACCAACAAAGACATAGTTATTATGTCTCGACAGATTTCAACTTTATTTGAAGCAAACATTTCTGCTTTAAAAATATTTACTCTTTTGGCTGAAAATACTGAAAATGAAAGTCTTGTTGAAGTTTTGAATCAAATTTCTGATGATATTCAGGCGGGTATGACTATTTCAAATGCCATGGCAAAACACCCGAAAGTTTTTTCAGAGTTTTATGTGAATATGGTTAAGTCAGGAGAAGAGTCAGGTAAGTTAATTTCTTCTTTTTCGTATTTGGCTGATTATTTAGATAGACAATATCAATTAACATCTAAAACAAAAAATGCTCTTGTTTATCCAGCTTTTGTTATTGGTGTTTTTATTATAGTTATGATTTTAATGTTTGTGGTTATTGTTCCTAAACTGGCAGTTATAATAGAAGAGTCTGGGCAAGATATTCCTCTGTCCACAAAAATAGTTATGGGTATCAGTGATTTTTTTGTAAACTATGGGGTCATTCTCTTGATTGCTTTGGTTGGACTTATTGGATATCTTATATATTTTGCGGGGACAGCAAGTGGCCGTAGATATTTTGATAGATTAAAATTATCTATACCATTATTTAAAAATATTTATTCTAAACTTTACCTTTCTCGTATAGCTGATAATATGGATACAATGCTTTCTTCTGGAATCTCGATAATAAGAGCGATAGAACTTACTTCTGCTGTTGTTGGAAATATTATTTTTGCTGATGTTTTGAAAAAAGTAACAGAAGATGTAAAAGGCGGTAGTGCTTTTTCTGATGCAATGGCTAGACACAAAGAAATTCCTACTATTATGTCCGGTATGACTCGTGTGGGTGAGGAGACAGGCTCTATGGGTAGTATTCTAAAAACATTGGGTAAATTCTATGCACGAGAAGTAAATGATAGTGTTGATACTATGGTTGGATTAATAGAACCTATAATGATTGTTGCTCTAGGTCTCGGTGTTGGAATTCTTCTTACTTCTGTCCTTATGCCGATTTATAATATTGCTGGAGGTTTGGGATAATAAAATTTATATTTTAAAATTGCGTCGCCCCATAAAGGGGCGACGCAATTTATTTTTATTTTGTCTAAAGTTTTCCACAATATTAAAAGTATTGTTTTTTTTTATATATCTTGTGGTATAATAAA
>CAYUOT010000009.1:11261-20344 GCA_964446475.1 uncultured Candidatus Saccharibacteria bacterium
TATAATAAACACATTATAAAGTAAGGTCGCGTCTCTAATCTATCAATAGAGACAAAACAATTAATTAATTTTTTAATATGCAAAAAAATAAAGGTTTCACATTAATCGAACTTTTGGTTGTTATCGCAATCATCGGTATATTAGCTTCTGTTGTTCTTGCTTCTCTAAATAGTGCAAGAACAAAAGGTGCAGATGCTGCTATCAAGTCAAACTTAGCAAATATGAGAGCTCAAGCAGAGATATATTATGATGATCACGGTAGTAGTTATGGGACAGCTAGTAATTGTTCTATTACAAGCGCAGGGGTTGCTTCTAACTGTACCGGTAATGTAACAGAATCTCTCGTTCAAGCTCTTACCGCTGCTGCTAGTGCTGCGGGGGCTACGGCTTATGCTAATGTTTCAAATACAGCTGGTTCTGAAGGTTGGGCAGCTTTTACAGCATTAAAATCAGATGGAGCAGGTGTTTATTGTGTTGATTCTACTGGATTCTCTGGTGTTTCCACTGCAACTCAAGCGTCTGCTACTTCTTGTAACTAGTTTAGTTAATCAAAAAACCACCCATTTGGGTGGTTTTTTGATTATTAGATGATATAATAAATAAGTAATATTTTTTATTATTAATCTATTTTAAGTCATGAATAAAAATAAAGGTTTTACTCTTATTGAGTTACTGGTTTCAATTTCAATTATTTTAATATTAACAACCATAGTTACTGTTGCTATTAAAGCTTCAAAAGATAAAAGTGCTGATGCGTCTATTAAGCAGTCCTTAAAAGAGCTTCATGGTCAAGCAGGTATGTATCAGCTTGAAAATGGTGATTTTGTTTATATTTGTGAACAAGCGGGTGGAGAAAAGTCTTTTTTTAATATAATGTCTTATGCTATAAAATCAGCAGGTTTGTCTTTTTTTGTAGTTAATGAGCCGGGAACATTAAATACTGCTACTTGCCATAATACTGCTAAAGAATGGGCTGTTGAAGTTCCTCTCAAGCAAAAAAATGTTGGTGGTAATGGTAAGTCAAATATGTTTTGCGTAGATAGTACTGGTTTTTCAGGAAGTGTCTCAAATTCGATGGGGGAATCAACTTCTTGTTATCAAGAAGAATAATACAAAAAATCACAGCTTTTGCTGTGATTTTTTTGTAGGCATTTATTTTTTATAATGATATAATATATTTATGTATATTTTGATATTTTTATTTATCTTTTTATTTGGAACAATTATTGGTAGCTTTTTGAATGTCGTTATTTATCGTTTTAATACAGGTTTATCTATAAGTAGGGGGCATTCAAAATGTATGACATGTAGTCATAAACTTAAATGGTATGAGCTTGTTCCTATATTTTCCTATTTAGTTCAGTCTGGTAAATGCAGAAAATGTCACTCTGTTATATCAAAACAATATTTTATTGTTGAACTTCTAACTGGAGCTATCTTTGTTTTAATAGGAATTCACTTTTTGCAGGCCTTAATACTTTCTGTTCCTCTTTTTGTATTTTTATTTTCTGTATTTGCAATTATTTTTTCTCTACTCATTGTTATCTCTGTTTATGATCTTCGCCACAAAATAATTCCAGATAGATTGGTTTATACATTTGATGCAATTGCCTTTCTTTTAATTTTTGTTAACTATATAACAGCTAGTCCTCTTTTTGTTTTCCCTTCTCTTTTGGCATTTTTATCTGGTCCTATATATGCATTACCTTTTGCACTTCTATGGCTTTTCTCTAAGGGTAAGTGGATGGGACTGGGGGATGCAAAATTGATGCTTGGTATTGGTTGGATGCTAGGACCTGTATTTTCTCTTTCGTCTGTATTTATTTCTTTTTGGATCGGTGGAATAGCTAGTATTTTTATAATACTATTTTCAAGTAAAAAGGTTGGGCTTAAAACAGAAGTTCCTTTTGCTCCATTCTTAATATTAGGAGCTCTTCTGGTTTTTTTGTTTAATATTGATATTTTCTCTTGGCAAATATTTGCATTATTTTAATTAAAAATGTTTAAAAAATTATCCAAAATAAAAAAAGACAAAGGGATGACATTAGTTGAGCTAATAGTTGTTCTTGGTATTTTTGTTTTAGTTACAGGTATTACAATTTTTGATTATAATAGTTTTCGTTCTAATATTTCTCTTCAAAATTTAGCAGATGAAATTGCTCTTTCTGTTAGAAAGGCTCAAAGTTATGCTATTGGAGTTAAAAGTGCAAGTGGTAGTTTTTCTGATAATTTTGGCATTCATTTTTCAACCAAAGAAGCAGGTATCGAAGACAATAATTCTTCTTCTAAATCTTTTGTTCTTTTTGTGGACATAGACAAAGGCAATAAGTATAATCCTTCAGGTATTTGTGGTGTGGGAGAAGAGGAATGTTTGGAGATTCTAACTATTAAAACTGAAGATAAAATTACAGGGATTTTAAAGGAAGGTAAATTAGATGAAAATTTAGAAACTATAGATGTAATTTTTAATAGACCAAATCCAGATGCGAATTTTTATGTAGATGGGGAATCTATAGGAGTACAATCTATGGGTGTTCAAATAACAAATACAAGGTCAGGTGGTGTTAAAAATATAATTATTTCAAATACAGGTCAGATTAGTATAGAATAAATAAAATGAAATATTTTTTTAATAAAATCAAAAATCAAAAATCAGGATTTACTCTTATTGAATTAATGGTTGCAACCTCTATTTTTATGATGATTATGCTTATGGCTATGGGATCAATAGTTGTTTCAGGGAATGCTTCAAAAAGGACTCAAAAACTCAGATATGCTATGGATAATGTTAATTTTGCCTTAGAAAGTATGACTCGTTCTATTCGTATGGGGACAAACTATGAAGAAACATTTAGGGGTATCTCTTTCCAGTTGGATAGTGAACTAGATGGGGAGGGTCAGAAAATAGAATATTTTTTAGGTACAGAAGAAGGGCAAGAATATAATTCTCTTTATCGTACTATTGATGATGGCCCAGAAGTTAAGATTGTTTCTAGTGATGTTAATGTTGAAAAATTAGATTTTATAATAAAAGGTAATAGAGAAAATGATGGCTCTCCTAGTGTTTATATACTTATGAAGGGGACTGTTAATATTAAAGGTCAAGAAAACACCTCTTTTGCTATTCAGACTATGGCATCACAGAGAAATATAGAAGAAATAGAAAATACTGGAGAAGAAGTTGTTGATAATGGTTAATTATTTATGAGTAATAAATTTTATATTAAAAAATTAAATAAAGGTTTTACTCTCATTGAAACAATGGTTGCTATTTTGATTTTGTCTGTTGCTCTAGCAGCTCTAATCTCTTTGATTTCAGGAAGTTTTTTTATTTCTAGATATAACAAGAATGAAATAACCGTTAATTATTTACTCCAAGAAGTTATTGACTATGTTAAAAACGATAGGGATACAAAGATTTTCCAAGATGGACAAGATTGGGAAGGTTTTTTATCACGATATCAAACAGCCGGATGTTTTAGTGGTTCGGGATGCAAAATAGAAGTATTTTCTGGTAATATTTCTAAGTGTGAAGATTCAGGTAGGGATGATTTATGCGATGATATTTTGCTTTATGATGAAAACGGAAAAGATAATTTTTATGGATATAATAATGGTGGTACACAAGAAGCAGGTTTTAGGAGAACTATAAAAATGGTTAATGAAAATGATAATGATAATCTAAATATTACAGTTACATTAAGATGGAAAAATGGTAATTCGGAAAAAACAAGGTCGTTAGAAAGTACTCTTATGAATTGGTATCAATATTAATATGAAAAATAATAATCAAGGTGGATATGCTATATTGTTTTCTGTTGTCGTTGTTGGTATTATTCTTGTTATTGCCTTCGGTCTTTCTAATATAACCTATAAACAATTGGTTTTATCTTCATTGGCAAAAGAGTCTCAGACGGCATTTTATCAAGCAGATTTGGCCTCAGAGTGTGGATTGTATCATGATTGGCATTTAGATAGTTTTACTCCTGTTGATTCTGAGACCCCTCTTGTAGATAGCGTTTCTTGTGGAGGGGAAGATTTCGATGTTGAATATGGTAACTGTTTTAATAATCGAGATTTTGATGTTAATTATTGCATAAAACCAAAAGACCCACAATCAAATGAACCTTGTTTTCGTATTGAATTTATTGTAAATGAAGAAGAAAACACAACAATAATGAGAGCAAATGGTTATAATATTTGTAATGTCTTAACCGATAGGACAGTAGAGAGAACAATAGAAGTAACTTATTAATTTTATGAATAAAAATAAAGCTAAAAAACGCATAGAACTTCTTCGCGATGAGATTTCTCGACTTCGTCATCTTTATCATGTAAATGATGATCCAGAGGTTACTGATGAAGTTTACGATTCTTTGGTTAAAGAATTAAAAAGGATAATAGATGAATATCCTGAATTTGATGATCCAAACTCACCAGAAAATAGGGTGGGGGGTGAAGCATTAGATAAATTTGAAAAAGTTTCTCACGAGATGAGGATGTTCTCTATTGGAAATGTTTTCAATAATGAAGAACTTTTTTCTTGGGAAAATCGTAATATTAAATTATTGCCAAGCGATACAAAAATAGATTATTTTTGTGAATTAAAATTAGATGGTTTGGCTATTTCTCTTATTTATGAAAATGGAAAATTTATAAGAGGGGTAACGAGAGGAGATGGTTTGGTTGGAGAAGATATAACATCCAATCTAAGAATGATTGAAGATATTCCTCTTGTTTTAAAAGATCCATATCCTCAAAAAATAGAAGTTAGAGGGGAGGCTATAATGACAAAATCAGTTTTAGAAACTTTAAATAAGAAAAATGAAAAAGAAGGTAAACCATTATTTGCTAATTCTAGAAACGCAGCAGCTGGAAGCTTAAGACAGCTAGACCCCAATATAATGAAAGAGAGAAGATTGAATTTTTTTGCGTATGAGATTGCTCAGATTAGGGGAGATGATTTTGATGTTTATTTTGAAACTCATGAGAAGAAGCATGAATTATTAAAAAAATTAGGATTTTGTGTTGAAAAGCATTTTTCTCATTTTAAAAATATAAAGGATGTTCCAGTTTTTATTTCACAGATAGAAAAAGATAGAGACTCTCTCCCTTTTGGGATAGATGGAATTGTTGTGAATGTAAATAATACAAAAATTCATGAAAAATTAGGTGTTGTTGGTAAAGATCCAAGAGGTATTATTGCTTATAAATTTCCTGCTGAGAAGGTCACTACTTTAGTTAAAGATATTACTGTAAATGTTGGTCGTACTGGAGTTCTAACCCCTGTAGCGCATTTTACCCCTGTTTTTGTTGCTGGGTCTTTAGTTTCAAAAGCAACACTTCATAATATGGATCAAATAGAAAGGCTGGGGCTTAGGATTGGAGATACTGTGGTTATTCAAAAAGCAGGTGATGTTATTCCTGAAGTTGTAGAAGTTTTAATAAAATTAAGAACTGGTAAAGAAAAGAAATTCAAAATGCCAGAATTATGTCCTGTGTGTGAAGGAAAAGTAGAAAGAAAAGAATTAGAAAAAAAGTCTGTGGCTTATTACTGCACAAATAAAATATGCGGGGCAAAGAATAGTAGAGCAATGCAACATTTTGTAAATATCTATGAGATATATGAAATAGGTCCAAAGATTTTAGATAGGTTGAAAGACGAGGGTTTGATTGGAGATTGTGCAGATTTGTTTACTCTTGAAAAGGCAGATTTATCAGGCCTTGAAAGATTTGGGGAAAAATCAGCAGAGAATATTATTAATTCCATAGAGGCTCATAGAAGAGTTTCTTTGTGGAGATTTATTTATGCGCTTGGAATTATTCATGTGGGAGAACAGACGGCAAGAGACTTAGCAGAACATTTTCATAATTTAGATAATTTAAAAAAAGCTTCACTAGAAACTTTAAATGATTTAGAGAATATTGGTCCAGCTGTTTCAGAAAGTATTTCTAATTATTTTAGAGATAAACACAATCTTAATTTTATAGAAAAACTTTTTACAAACGGGGTAGAGATAATAAAAGAAAAGAAAAAGATGGGAAATCTCAATGGAAAAATTTTTGTACTCACAGGCACACTTCCCACTCTTTCTCGTGAAGATGCAAAGAAGATGATAATAGAAAATGGAGGCAAGGTTTCATCATCAGTTTCCTCTAAAACTGACTTTGTATTAGCCGGGGAAGAAGCTGGTACTAAACTAAAAGAAGCTCAAAAATTAGGCATCAAAATTCTCTCCGAATCAGATTTTCTAAAACTACTTTAAACCCCTCTCCAATTCCCCAGATAGCGGTTCAACCCCTATCTGGGGATTTTGTTTATGGATTTTAGAATATTTGGAAAATATGATATATTTTATATATGAATTTAGAAGATATTAAAAAACTTGCTGATATGGCTCGCATAGAAATGACAGAAGATGAGATGCAAGAAGTTGCCAAGAGTTTTGGTTCTATTTTGGAATATGTTGGACAAGTACAGGAGGTTAATAAAATGTCTAGTATTGGAGATAAAAGTAAAGAAGATTATTTTTTACATAATGTCATGAGAGATGATGTTGTAACAAATGAAAGGGGTGTCTATAGAGACAAAATAATAAATGAAATGCCAGAAACAGAAAACGGGTATTTGAAAGTTAAACAAATTTTATAATATGAAAATAGATTTGAAAGATTTAACAATAGAAAAAGCACATGAGTCTCTCGCCAAGGGTGAGTTTACTGTTCGTGAGCTTGTAGATGCTTACCTAGAAGTTATTAAAGAGAAGAATGGGGATATAAATGCTTACTTGGAAATTTATAATAATATAGATGAACAAGTAGATAGAGCACAAGAGATGTTTAAAAATGAAACAGCAACTATTTTAACAGGTATTCCTATATCAGTAAAAGATAATATTCTTGTAGAGGGACAGATTGCTTCAGCTTCCTCAAAAATTTTAGGAAATTATAGAGCTACTTATGATTCTTTTGTTATAGAAAAATTAAAAAAACATGGAGTGGTTTTTTTAGGTAGAACAAATATGGATGAATTTGCTATGGGTTCTTCTACTCAAACTAGTGCCTATGGCATAACTAAAAATCCTTTGGATTTATCTCGTGTTCCAGGTGGCTCATCAGGTGGTCCTGCTGCTTCACTTGCAGCAGATATGGCCTTAGTTGCCTTGGGGACTGAAACTTGTGGCTCTGTGCGTCAGCCAGCAGCTTTTTGTGGTCTTGTAGGCCTAAAACCAACATATGGTGGGATTTCTCGTTCTGGGATTATATCTATGGGAAGCTCTCTTGATCAGGTTGGTCCACTTACTAAAACTGTAAATGAGGCAGAAATTTTATTTAATGTAATGGCTGGATTTGATTCCAAGGATAGTACTTCTATACCTGATGAAAAGAGAGAAGTAGAAAAAACTTTCAAAAAGAAGATTGCTGTGCCCAGAGAATTTCTAAATGGAGAAGGGATAGACAAAGAAGTATTACAAAATTTTGAAGAGAGTTGTGAAAAATTAAGAAAAATTGGGTATGAAGTTGTTGATGTGAGTTTAGAAGCGATTAAACTTTCTCTTGCTGTTTATTATATTATTATGCCAGCTGAAGTATCTTCAAATTTGGCTCGATATGATGGTATTCGTTATGGAGAACAAGTCAAAGGAGATAATCTTTTAGATGTTTATATGAAAAGTCGAGCTTCAGGCTTTGGTAAAGAGTCTAGAAGAAGAATACTTTTAGGTACATATATTCTTTCTCATGGTTATTATGATGCTTATTATAATACAGCACTCAAGGCCAGAGAAATTATAAGAAAAGAATTAAATAATCTTTTTAAAGATTTTGATGCATTTATTACACCAGCTGTCCCATTTTTACCATTTAAACTTGGTGAGAAATTAGAAGACCCTCTCTCTATGTATTTGTGTGATATTTTTTCAGCTCCAGCAAACTTAGCTGATATTCCTTCTATTGCTATTCCGTCAGGAAAGGCTTCAAATGGTCTTCCTTTTTCCATTCAATTTACAGCTCCATTTTTAAGAGAAGATATTTTATTTAAAATCGGTAAAGATTTTGAAAAATTGTCTTAATTTTTTGATAAAATTTTATATAATTAGTATAATTAATCATTATGTCATCTTCTGATAATATTGAAATTCTTTATGGGCAATCTCCACTTAGTAGTAGTTTTTTTTCTGATGCATTTTCTTTAATTTCTGATATTTATTATAAAGCTACAGATCCAAATCTTTGGAATACATTATTGGTCTTTTCTTCTATTTTATCAGTTATTTTTATTGGAGTGTCTATTTATTCCCTTATAAAAATTAGAGAGCTTCAAATAGAAGAAAAAGAAGAATTGAGAGATTCAATAAAAGAAGCAGAAAGAAGAAGAGAGGGCTCTCAAAAGAAAGAAAATCAAAAATGGAGCTATATTTTGTCTTTATTAGAAGGATATAATGAATCTGATTGGAGAATGGCTATTATAGAGGCAGATTCTTTGATGGAAGAATTTTTAAGAGAGAAAGATATCTCTGGTAATTCTGTATCTGAATTATTAGAAGGAGCAAAATCAAATGGTTATAAGAATGTGAAAGATGCATGGAGTGCCCATGTTGTCCGTAATAAAATAGCGCACGAAGGTTCTAGCTATCCAATTAGTCAAATAGAAGCCAGAAAAACTATTAAAATGTATCAGAATTTCTTTGAAGAATTAGGTTTTATTTAAAAAATCTTACTTGAATTTTTACCAAAATTTGCTATTATAAATTAGCTATTTACAAAATAGCTTTAAATGTCGGCGTAGCTCAGTTGGTTAGAGCGTGGGACTCATAAGCCCAAGGTCGGAGGTTCAATTCTTCCCGCCGACACCATACTATTTGAAATTTTGTAAAATTATGTATAATAGTATATATCTTTTCTTTAAAGGATTAGGTATGTTTTTGAAAAAATGCAGTCGTAGCTCAACTCAATTAAGAATATAGCGAGCACCCGCCTAGGCGATGTGTATCATTAGTTAATTGATTAGAGTTTGGAAAGAAAATATAAAATGCAGTCGTAGCTCAACTCAATTAAGAATATAGCGAGCACCCGCCTAGGCG
>CAYUOT010000009.1:20444-24438 GCA_964446475.1 uncultured Candidatus Saccharibacteria bacterium
TAGTTAATTGATTAGAGTTTGGAAAGAAAATATAAAATGCAGTCGTAGCTCAACTGGTTAGAGCACCCGCCTGTCACGCGGGAGGTTGAGGGTTCAAGTCCCTTCGACTGCGCAAAAACAAATGAATCCGATACAACGTATCGGGTGATTTTGTTTTATGCAAAAGAAGGGACTTGAACCGAGCCCTGGCGAAGCCCGCGAAGCGAACAGGGCGAGTGGGGGTCGAGCGAGTGAGATATTTTATGAGTGATAACGAAATAAAATATCCACGAGAGTGACCAAGCCCCCTACCCTTCGACTGCGCAAAAACAAATAAATCCGATACAAAGTATCGGGTGATTTTGTTTTGACAAAAATGTTTTTTAGGAATAAAATTAAATACAAACAAAGAACATAAATTAAATAAATATGAGCGAGACGGATTTAGATGATTTGTGTAGTGGTCGAGTGTACATTACACAAGAGCACCATCGCCGCCCCCGTTCGTTGGGAGGCAAGGATGACTTTTCTAACATTTCTTATGTGAGAAAAAAAGATCATTGTGCTTGGCATTTGCTATTTGGTAACATGAATGCTTATCAAATTGCGGATTGGCTTAACCATCACCTGATTCAAAATAAACCCGAAAATACAAAAGTGGTTTGCGAGTTTATTAATGGTTCAGAAGTAAGAATCCAAGGAGAAAACAATTCCAAAAATAAAATCAAAACAGGAAAAGCCTGGTATCGTTTATTTGGTGGAATGGCGTTTCAAGATGCAATTGCATGCATCAACAACATGTGGCTTGATCCAAGCTATCATTTTTATCTTCGCGAAAATAATTAATTCCCAAAAAAACTAAACCGAAAGGTTTAGTTTTCTTATATTACCTCTAGTTCTTCAAAAAAGTTTTCGTACATTTTTATTGCTCTTCTGGCTTCGTTCTGATTAAAAGGAAAATCAAATCCTTCATGGGCAATTTGATTTCTTATTATATGTGCTTTCCATGCATCGTCTATATATTGATAACCGCTTCCTTGTGCTTCTTTTAAAAGCTCCCCCAATGTTTCTCCTACAAAATCTCTACTCCTCAAAAATTCTTCGAGCATTGTATCTGCTTCAATTATAGCCACACGCCAATCTGATGGATTTAAACTTTCTACTAGATTTAACACATAATGCCACCTAGGATTTGCGTTTCTTTCTTCTTGTTTTTTCTTAAACAAAGCATCTGCTATTTCTTTTTCAATTTTTTCTTTTTCGTCTGCTCTCAGTTCAAATGCTCGAACAATAGTATAAATAATTATAGCAATACAAAAAGTTGAAAGTAACCCTGATATTAAACCAACAGTATCCCAAGTCTTAGAATCAAAAACATAAGACAATCCTGTCTGAACCCATTTATTTAACTCACTAAACAAATACTCGAAATTTAAATAATGAGGAGTGAAAAGAGGTTTATCTATAATTTTTTCAACTATATTAGTTTCCATAATTATTCTTTATTTTAATAATTCATTTTCAAAACCTTTACCAATTTTAAATAAAATATCTTCCCTTAAAAATGGAGCTGTAATTTGCAAACTAAAAGGTAGCCCTTCTTTGTTTTTTCCTGCAGGAATAGTAATCGCTGGCACATCAGCAAGATTGGCTGGCGCAGAATAAATATCACATAAATACATAGAAACTGGGTCATTTAATTTTTCTCCTAATTTAAAAGGAAGAAAAGGTACAGCTGGTGTAATAAACGCATCAACCTCTTCAAAAGCTTTATAGAGTGCATCCTTTATCATTTTACGAACAATTATTGCTTTATTATAGTAAGCATCGTGATAACCATATGATAAAACATAAGTCCCCAACAGTATTCTTCTTCTTGCTTCTTTCCCAAAACCGACACCCCTACTTTTGGTATACACATCCAAAAGATTATCTGCTTTTACATTAAGTCCATAACGAATACCGTCATATCTCGCAAGATTACTTGAAACTTCAGCCGGCATAAGAATATAATAAACGGCAAGAGAGTATTTTAAAATCGGCAAATGAATGTCCACAATATCATACCCTGCCTTCTTCAATCTTTCACAATTTTCATTAAAATTATCTAAAACACTTTTATCTATTCCCTCTCCAGATAAAAACTCTCTTGGAATACCAATTTTTTTCTTAAAAGTTTTATCCTGTATTATTCTTTTTCCTTCTGGAATAGAGGTGCTATCTTTTTTGTCATATTTAGAGATGCTGTTAAAAATAATTTCTACGTCTCTAACAGTTCTTCCTATTGGACCAACTTGGTCAAGAGAACTTCCCATCGCTATAATTCCAGACCTAGAAACAGCTCCATACGTAGGTTTTAGGCCCACAAGGCCTGTAAAAGCAGCAGGTTGCCTTACAGAGCCACAAGTTTCTGTACCTAGGGCTACCAGAGCCATCTCCCCTGAAACAGCTGCAGCAGAGCCACCTGACGAACCACCCGGAACCCGAGATTCATCGAGAGGGTTTCGCGTAACACCAAATGCACTAGTCTCAGTTGAAGACCCCATGGCAAATTCATCCATGTTTGTTCTTCCTAAAAATATCACTCCTTCTTCTTTTAGCTTTTCTATAACAAAAGAATCATATGTAGCTACATAATTTTCTAATATGCGAGATGAAGCAGAGGCTTTGTGGCCTTCATATAAGATGTTGTCTTTAATCGCCATTGGAATACCAGTAAGTAGCGTTGCCTTTCCTTCATCAAACATCTCTTCTGCTTTTTTTATTCCGTCTTCTATGTCATTAAAAATTTCCAGATAGGCATTAATTGTGGTGTTTTTAATTTTGATGTTTTCTAAATAAAAATTAACTAAATCACGAACAGAAATTTCTTTGTTCTTTAATAGTTCGTGAGCTTTTTCAATTGTCAGATTTTTTAAATCCATTTTTATTACATTATTTTTCTAACCTTAATAAATCCATCCTGTGTATCTGGAGCATTAGCTAATATTTTATCAGTTCTCTCTTTGCTCATGTCTTCGGCAATGTCTTCTCTTGTAATATTTCTAACAAAATAATCTTCTGGTTTTTTATCATTATCAATTATTTCTCCTGAGACCTCTTGAACTTGTCCCACATATGCCAAAATAGATTCGAAATCCTTGGCAACTTCTTTCATTTCTTCTTCGCTCATATCTATACGAGCCAAATCGGCTAATTTTTTAATCTCATTACTATCCATATATTAAAGAATAACATATTTTTAAGCCTTTTAAAACAAAAAAACATCAGAGCTCTCTTACAAAATATGTAAAATTAAATTTGTTTTAGTTTTCAAAAGTCTTTATTAATAAATATCTAAAACTAATCTTGTATCATTTTTAGAAATTCTTGCTCGGATATAACTTTTATTTTTAGTTTTTCTGCTTCTGTTAGCTTGCTGCCCGGATTATCTCCAGCCAAAAGAAAAGATGTCTTAGAAGAGACAGTCCCAGAAACTTTTCCTCCTTTTGAGAAGATATTCTTTTTTGCTTCTTCGCGCGACATAGTGGTTAAGGTTCCAGTTAAAACAAAAACTTGACCAGAAAAAACTCCGCTCTTTCTTTCTTCTTTTATTATTATTACACCGTTTCTTTTTAACTTTTCTATAAAATGTAAATTATTTTTATCTTTAAAAAATTCATATATGCTTTTAGCTACTACTGGGCCAATATTTTCTATATGATTAATTTCTTCTAATTCAGAATTCATTAATTTATCTAATGTGTGAAAATATTCAGCCAAGTCTATAGCTGTCTGCTCCCCTACATGCATAATTCCAAGCGCATAAATAAAACGCCAAAGAGAAATCTTCTTATGTCCTTCGATTGATTTTATTATGTTTTCTGCTGATTTATCTCCAAACCTTTCTAAACCCGCAAGGTCAACTTTCTCCAAAGTAAACAAATCTGCCGCATCGCTGATAAGACCTTCATCTTTTAGTCTGTCTAAAATCTTGGGGCCTATTTCATATATTTCAAAAGCATTCACAAAATGT
>CAYUOT010000010.1:0-24262 GCA_964446475.1 uncultured Candidatus Saccharibacteria bacterium
ACTGGTGCCCTCGGCAGGAATCGAACCTACATCTATTCCTTAGGACGGAACTGTTCTATCCATTGAACTACGAGGGCATATAAAAACACCATTTCTGGTGCTTTTATAATATAATATTTTAAAGATTTTTACTAATCTTCTATGCCTAGAAGTTCAACAATCTTTGGGCGATTAAAACCAACTATTAAATTTTCGTCTATAATAATAACAGGTACTCCCATTTGTCCACTTTTCTCAAACATTTCCTTTCTTTTCTCTAAATCTTGTGCAACATCAAAATCCTCAAAAGATATACCCTTGTCGTTTAAAAAATCTTTTGCCATGTGACAAAAATGACATGAAGGTGTGCTATATATTGTTACTTTACTCATAAATTTTAAATATTAACTAATAAAATGACTTAATCAAATTATAACACATATTCACACTATAATACATTGACGGCTTGTCAAGTTTATGTATATAATAGGCTTGAAACTAAAAAGAAAGGAGATCATATGTTATACCTAGTCATTGCTTTCGGAATATTCCTAATAGCTGTTGGGCTTGCCTTCTTTAATGAAGGCAGACGTAAAAAAAGAAATAAAGAAGCCGAAAAACAAGAATAGAACCGCGATTGCGGTTCTTTTTTTAATAAATGCGAGGTGCGAGAATCGGTCACTCTCATGGATATTTTATTTCATAAACTCATAAAATGCAGGATACGGGACCGCGAGTACGCTTATCGAACCTTACAGGTTCTGTACACCTTTCATATTTTTTAAAATTATCAAATTTTAAAAAATATATTCAAGGTTTTCGATTCCCGCACGCAAGAGAAACTATTCTCTTGCTATCCCGCACACATATAAAAACCTTATTTAAAATAAGGTTTTTATATGTGTGCGGGATACGGGAATCGAACCCGTGTCTCATCCTTGGGAAGGACGCATCATACCACTAAACTAATCCCGCATTCTTATAAAAAATTATTAAAATAAATCAATAATCCAAGACCAAAAAGTTTTCCTTTTTAGATTTTCTTGGTTTTCCAAAGAGACGTCTTCTTCTATGATAGAAACGACCTTCTCCCCTGGTTTTGAAACTTGAAATTTACTTCTAGCAAGCTCTTCTAATCCTATTTCTGTATCTAAAACCTCTATTTCTGTTTTATAAAAATCTTCTTTTTCTTTAAGTTCATCTATTTTAGATAAAACTAAATTTTTATTTTTTTCTGTTTCTTTAACCTTTTTAATTAAACCAAATGTATTATAAATAAAAACTCCCAAAAAACAAAAAAGTAAAAATAAAAATATTGGTGAATGCCAAAAACTATTTCTTTTTTTTTGCTTGAATTCTGCCATAATAACTGCTATCATTATAGCATGATTTTTGACGCAAAACACAACAAAAAAATAAGGAAAATATTCTCAGTTGCCTCAGTTATTGTGATTCTGGGTATGATTTTACTTTATTTCTACGCTATATAATACTAGTCATTAGTATTCCTCATCATCTTTAAAAATACCTCGTGTGGTATGTTTATTTTTGCGTTGGCTTGCATCCTCTTCTTACCTCTCTTTTGCTTCTCGAGTAACTTTTTCTTTCGACTTACATCTCCCCCTCCGACAACCTTACTCCCATGCATCAATACATCTTTTCTAAAGGCTGAAACCCCCTCAGAAGAAATAATTCTACCTAAAGCTTTTGCTTGAATTTTAAAAGCAAACTGTTGTCTTGGAATTATTTTTTGCAAACGCTCAACTTGAGACTTTGCTTCATCTTGTATTCTTCTCCTAGAAACAACCCTACAAAAAGCAACCATAGGCTCATCCGCCACAATAATATCCATTCTTACAACATCTGCTTCTTTGTATTCTCCTATTTCATAAGAAATAGAAGCATAACCAGAAGTTATACTCTTTAGGTCATCAAAAAAACCTCTCATGAGTTCACGAAGAGGCATCGATAAAGATACAGAAGATCTGTTATCTCCAAAATTTTCTGTTTCAGAAACTGATGCTTCGTGATCATAAAGAAAAGGCATTAAAACACCCAAATAAATAGAAGGAGTTATTATTTTTACATTTACCCATGGCTCAAAAACTTTATTTACAACGCCATCATCAGGAAATAAATGAGGAGAATAAATAATATCTTCTTTCCCATTTCTTAATACAACTTTATAAGTTATAGAAGGCATTGTTATAATAAGATCTAAATCAAATTCCCTATTAAGTCTTTCTGTAATAATTTCCAAATGAAGCATTCCTAAAAAACCACAACGAAAACCTCTCCCTAGAGTTCCAGAAGATTCTTCTTCATAAGAAAAAGATGAATCTGTAAGACGAAGACGAGATAGGGCTTGTTTTAAGTTTGGGAAATCATCTTGGCTTTCAGGATAAACAGAGGCCCAAACAACAGGATTAGGATTCATATAACCTGGCAATGAAGGCATAGGTTTTTTAATATAAGTTATTGTATCACCAACAGATGCAATACCTGGTTTTTTTATTCCAGTAACAATATAACCAATTTCACCAACAGACAGTTTATCTTTTTCTTTTTCTATTGGAGAAAAAGTTCCAACCTCAAGAGATATAAATTTTTCAGAAGAAATAGAAAACAAAAGAGAATCCCCTTTTTTGAACTCACCATCAAAAACTCTAACATAAACTATAATCCCTCTGTGATTATCATATTTAAAATCAAAAATAAGAGCTCTTCCTGTGTTTGTAACAATTTCGCCTTCGTTCGGACAAGGGATTCTCTCTATAATTTTATTTAACAATTCCTCTACCCCAAAACCCGTCTTACCAGAAACAGAAAGAATTGTATCCGGGTCTATATTCAAAAGAAGAGCCAATTCCATTTTTACATCATCAACCATAGCCAAAGGAGAATCGACTTTTGAAACAACTGGAATAATAACAAGCCCCTGCTCTCTTGCCATGTTTAGGGTTGTCAGAGTTTGAGCCTGTACCCCTTGTGTTGCGTCTACAAGCAAAATAGAGCCCTCTACAGCCTTAAGAGCTCTAGATACCTCATAAGAAAAATCTATATGTCCTGGAGTATCAATAAGATTCAAAATATAATTTTCTCCACCTACTTTATGCTCCATTCGAACTGGCTGCATTTTTATAGTGATTCCCCTTTCTCTTTCTAGTTCCATAGAATCAAGAATTTGATCTTTCATTTTTCTTTTTTCTATGGTGTTTGTTATTTCAAGCATTCTATCTGCAAGAGTAGATTTACCATGGTCAATATGGGCAATAATCGAAAAATTCCTAATATTCTTTATTTCTGTCATATATAAACATTATACTATCAAAAAATAGTATAATTTCAAAACAAATTATAATGGCGTTGATTTTATAAATCTTGTTGTTCTCCTGTGATAAATCTTTTATATCTTAACTTTCTTTTCAAAGTATTTATTATATCTAGCAATTCTCTATTTTTAAGAATTACTAAAATCAAAACACCAGACAAAATACCAGAAACACCAGAAAGAAATCCTTGCATAAAAATACCCAAAAGTGTGTTTATATCAAAAATATTATCAAAAACAGACAATAAATAATAAGAAACTACACCAATAGTAATTGCACTCAAAAAGCTATCAAAAAAAGTTTTTCCAATTCCAAAAGAATTATTATTTAGAAAATCTTTTTTAAACATAAACCAAATAAGAATAAAATTAATTATTGACCCCAGAGCATAGGCTAAAGGAAGAGCGAACATCTCAGTCCCCTCTACTCCAGTAGTTCTCATTATTTCATTTATAAAAGAAAGAATTGATGGACAGTATTTAAATATATTTATAAATAAATAAGCAAGAATAATAATCATAACTGATGAAAATACATTTATAACTAGAGGTTTTTTTGTATTACCAGCAGCATAATAACCTCTTACAAAAAGAAGCACTATCCCCTGAGAAGCCAATGATAAAACAAATAAAGCAATAGAAGCAGCCGTTATTCGAGTATCTGCCCATGAAAAAGTTCCTGATCCTAAAATTACACGAACTATTTGAGCTCTAAGAACAATAAACAATGACATTACGGGTAGAGACCAAAAAATTATTTGTTTTGTCGCAGAAACAACATGTTCAACAAAACTTTTTATATCTTTGTTTGTAAAAGATTTAACAAGTGTAGGAAAAGCAGCAACAGAATAAGAAACACCTATTATGTTGACCGGAACTGATTGCAGATTATATGCAAAAGTAAATAAAGAAATAGAACCTGATTTTATTGTTGAGGCTATTGAAATAAGAAAGATAAAAGCCAAATTATTTGAAGACAATGTAAGAGTTCTAGGTAGAGATAATTTTATTACATTTTTTATTTCTTTCCAGTCTATTTTTTTAATAAAATTAGGGAAAAAATTATTCTTTAAAACAGTGGGAACTTGGACCAATAAATGCATCAATGCTCCCAATACAACACCAACTGCCAAACCATATATTCCGATTTTTTTATATAAAAATAAAACACCAAATAATATTCCTAAATTATAAAAAATTGGAGATAAGGAAAAAATTAGAAAATTTTTAAACAATTGGGTGATTGTTCCAATTAAATTAGAAAGACCAATAAATATTGGAGAAAGTAACATTATCCTACTTGTTGATATTAATAATCTTAATTGCTCATCACTGAAACCAGGAGCTATTACTTTTGATAAATAAGGCATGCAAATAAAAATTACAATACTTATCAAAACCATAAAAATCATAAAGACGGTAAAAACATTATTTAAAAATTTTCTAGCATCATCTTTATTATTATTTATCTTATCAACAAGAAAAGGCATTAATACTGTCACAGAAGCAAGTGAAGCAACCGATATATAAAGAAAATCAGGTATTCTAAAAGAAGCATAATAAACATCAAGAATAGGACCTGCTCCAATAAAATGAGCAAAGGCTTTGTCTCTCAGAAGTCCAAGTATTTGAGAGAGAAAAGCGAAACCGCCAAGTAAAAGGGCGGCTTCGTTTATTCCATGAAATTCTTTATTCAAAAAAGATAAAACTTTCTTAACCATTTTTAGTTATTTTTCTTATCTGCTTCTTTTTGTGAGACTCCCTCTTTTGTTGTTTCGTCTTCTTCCAGAGGTTTCTCTTCTGGGGAAATCAATTTGCCAGAGGCTGCATTTTTAAGCTCCTCGTTTTCTGGCATAACCTGACTTAAAATCTTAAACTGAGTTAATGCATCATTTCCCCTACCAACTTTTTGATAAGAAAGAGCTAGGAAATATCTAGCATTTAGATAATTTGGGTTCAAAAACACAGATTGCTCAAAAGCGCTCACAGCTCCATTATAATCAGAATTGTTATATCTCAAAAGACCCAATCTAAAAAATACTGTTGAATCATAAGGAGATATTTCTGATGCATATTCTGCTTGTTTTATTGCTTCATTTAGATTTCCCTCTGTTGCTTCTATTTGAGCAAGTAAGAAAATAGCATCAGTATAATTAGGTTTTATCGATAAAGATTGTTTAATATATTCTCTCGCCTTATCATTATCACCTTTTGATATTTCTAACGATGCACGAGACAGAGAAACGGAAGGATTGTGTGGAGCTAAAGAAGAAGCCTTGTCAAAAGCAACATTTGCACTTTCATAACTATTTTCAACTTGAAGAGGAACTAGAGCTGAATAAACATTACCTAGATTCAAATAATTCTGATAATTCTTTGAATTTTTAGAAGTTGCAACCATTGCACTTTCTTGAGCAAAATTTATTAATTGTTGTAAATTTGTCTTAACTAAGTCTTGAGAAATAGAAGTATCCTTTACCAAAAAGCCAATTTGAGCTAAATATACTTGTGATAAATTCCTGTAATATAGATCGTTTTCGTCTAAAGAAATAGCATTCTTTAACATTACCTCAGAATTTCCAAGGGCTTCTAGAGAGTCTCCACTATTTATACTTTTAGAGAAATAAACAACTGATACAAATTTTTGAATATAAACATATGTAAGAGAGATTGAACCAATCATTAAAATCATTATAAATAATATTGAGAAAAAACTGTTCCTGGGATCATCCAAAAATGAATAAGACTTAACAGGAAGAGCTTCTTTGTAAACAAGAATTCCAAGAAGAACACCACTAGAAACAAAAGCTAGCATCAACATAACAATACTTGGATTGTATAGAACAAATATTATCCAAGAATATAAAGATATTATAAATGTTGTTATTATAAAATAATTTGAGGATGGGTCTCTCAATGCAACCTTAAGAGACTGAATACTTCTAAACAAAAATGCAATAAGAAACCATACAACAACTAGAAAACCTAGCAAACCAACAGTAGCGGCCAATGTTGCCAAAGTGCTAAAACCTACATTAAAATCTGCACTCCAGTATTGTGTAACTGCAATATCTTTTGGTTTCCATAGAGACCAATCATTACTAAAAGTATTTGGACCGGTACCAAAAACAGGATTAGATAAAAATGCCTTGTATGCGATTTTTGAAGTTGTTACGATTGAGGGCCTGATATCATTACTTGGAATATTTATATATTTAGAAACAAATCCTCCTATTAAATTATTGCCTATTAAAAAAGTTAAACTTAAAAGAATAACAACCAAAGACATCGCAGGAAAATAAACTTTTTTGTTTCGATCTTCTTCGTTTTCTCTTGAACGTTCAAAATGATTTGTAGATATTCTATAAACAAAAATAATAACAGAAAATAAACCAACTAGAAGCCAAACTAGTGGCATGTTAACAATCACCAAGAATATCAAACTTGTTACAAGAAGAAAATAATAAAATATCTTATATATTTTACTTGTCTTAAGAAATTCTAGAGAAAATACAGAAATTAAGGAAACTAAACCAAAAAATATTGCAAAATTATTCCAATTACCAATAAGATTTCCAAAAGATACCCCATTTAAAAGACCTGGCAAAAATCTTTCGAAACCAAAAACAATATTTATTATTTCAAAAACAGAAAGAATTATACTTCCGATAAAAATAGATTTAAAAAATAACCATATTTTATCTTTTGTTTGAAAATGTATTGCGGAAAGAAAAAACAGTAAAAACATCAAAAGCATTGAACCAAAAGTCCCGACCTCAAAACCTCCACCGAACAAAGAAATATATAACGAAGAGGAAAAGAATGAAGACAGCAAAAAAACAGTTGGAATCATACCTGCAAAAAGAATGAGTCTATCTTTGGGAATTATAAATCTGCCATCAACAAGTCTAGAGATTAACCAGAAAAATAGAGACAAGGTTGTTCCTATAGACAACAAGAAGCCTTTACTAGCATCTAGTGAAATAGATGTATAAGGTAAAAAGAAAAACAGAGATAAAAATATTGATGAAATTAGCGTCCAGAATGATAAATTATTAAACAAGATTGATTTTTTTGATTCCATAAATTTGATTTGTAAAAGTTAATAATAAAACTAATTTATTATACTAAAAATTAATAATTAAAACTATACTACGATGTTAATGATTCTGCCTTTCACATAAATAAATCTTTTGATTTCTTTTCCTTCTAGCCAAGAATTTAACTCTTTCATAGAAAGAACTATTTGCTTAACTTCTTCCTCTTTAGCATCTTTATTTAATGATACTTCTGCCCTGACTCTACCATTAACCTGAACTGCCATTTTAATATTTTCATCAATAACAAGTTTTTTATTATATTTTGGCCATCCTGATAGATGGATTGTTTTTTCCTCTCCTAAACTAAACCAAAGTTCTTCTGCGATATGCGGAGCAAATGGTGCAAGAATTTGCAAAAACATTTTGAAATCTTTCACAGAGATATTTTCTGTCTTTTCCATTTCATTTACAAGCATCATCATTGAAGAAATAGCAGTATTAAAACTCATAGATTCTATGTCTTCACCAACTTTCTTTATAGTTTTGTGAATTATATTTTCTATATCACTTTTTTTAGAAAAATCTTTTTGACTTATCCTCCAAACTTTTTCCAAGAAACGACGAGGACCAATAATACTCTCAGTTGACCAAGACACGGCTTGATCAAAAGGCCCCATAAACATTTCATACAAACGAAGAGTATCTGCTCCATAAGTCTTGATGATATCGTCAGGATTTATAACATTGCCACGAGATTTACTCATCTTTTCTCCGCCTTCAGCAAGAATCATTCCATGAGAAGTTCTCTTCATGTATGGTTCACTTGTAGGAACAAGCTTTAAGTCATAAAGAAATTTATGCCAAAAACGAGAGTAGAGTAAATGAAGAGTTGTATGTTCCATTCCACCGTTATACCAGTCTACTCCATTTTTCATCCAGTAACTCAAAGCCTTTTTACCAGCAAACTCTTTCTTGTTTGTTGGGTCTGTATAGCGAAGAAAATACCAAGAACTTCCTGCCCAGTTTGGCATAGTATCTGTCTCTCTTTTGGCTTTACCTTTACACTTTGGACATTTTACATTTACCCATTTTGAAATAGTAGCAAGTGGACTCTCTCCATTATCGGTCGGTTGATATGATTTCACATTCGGTAATACTACTGGAAGTTCTTTCTCTGGAACTGGAACATATCCGCATTTCTCACAATGAATTATTGGAATTGGCTCACCCCAATACCTCTGACGAGAGAAAACCCAATCACGAAGTTTATACTTCGTAACTATTTTCCCTCCGACAAATTTTGTAATATCTTTTTTAACTTCATCAGAATTTTTACCATTAAAACTCACTGAATTAATTAAAATTCCATCGTCAGTAAATGCTTTTTCATTTATGTTTCCACCTGAAATAACTTCTTTAATATCTAAATTATATTTCTTTGCAAATTCAAAATCTCTTTCATCGTGAGCTGGTACTGCCATTACAGAACCAGTACCATAGGAAGCTAAAACGTAGTCAGCAATATAAACTGGGATTTCTTCGTTGTTTGCAGGATTAATAGCTTTTATACCTTTAAGTTCTACTCCGGTCTTTTCCTTACCTTCAGCAGTTCTATCCATATCATTCTTCTTCCTAGTATCTTTGATATACTTTTCTACTTCTGCCCAATTTGTGATTTGTGATTTTAATTTACCCACAAGTTCATGTTCAGGAGCAAGCACCACATAAGTCGCACCGAAAATAGTATCAGGGCGAGTTGTAAAAACTCGGATAAAGTGAGAGTCGCTAGAAAGATTTCCTGAATGGTCTGGCACCGCTTCCGTCCCCCTCGTCCGAGGACCTGAAGGAAACTTTCTAGCGAATTGAACTTTAAAATCAACCTCTGATCCCTCTGATTTCCCTATCCAATTCCTTTGTTGAATTTTTATTTTATCTAAATAATTTACTTTGTCTAAATCTTTATCTAATCTATCTGCATATTTGGTAATCGCAAGCATCCACTGATCCTTTTCTTTCTTTACAACTTCTCCTCCACATCGTTCACAAACACCACCAACGACTTCTTCGTTCGCTAATCCAATTTTGCATTTAGTGCACCAATTTATCTCTGCTTTATTCTTATAAGCCAAACCTTTCTTAAACATCTGAAGGAATATCCATTGAGTCCATTTGTAATAAGTAGGGTCTGTAGTATTTATCTCTCTTGACCAATCAAACCCAAAGCCGAGAGCCTTCAACTGCTTTCTAAAAATATCTGTATTCTGTTTAGTAACTTTCACAGGATGAATACCTGTTTTAATGGCATAATTCTCTGTCGGTAAACCAAAAGCATCCCAACCAATAGGATAAAGTATGCTGTACCCCTCCATTCTTTTCTTGCGAGAAATAATATCCATGGCAGTATTTGAGCGAACATGCCCGACATGAAGTCCAGCACCAGAAGGATAAGGAAATTCTATAAGCCCATAGAAAGTCTTACCTTTTGTACCCGTCTTAAATTCATAAATTTTATTCTTCTCCCAAATTCCTTGCCACTTATTTTCTATTTTATTGTGATCGTAATTTTTCATAATTATTTTATTTCTTTAATTGGTGGATACATATCCTTATCTATTGTGCGAGAAAAACATGTTCTTCCTATATCATGACTCCATGATTCATTTAACCCAGACCCCGCAGGGTATAATGCCTCCATATCTGTTTTTATTTCACCTTCTCTAAAAATAGGACTTGAAACATTTACATAATTACCTTCTTGCCAACCTTTAGGCATTTCTGCAGTAAATGTAGCGCATAACTCAAAAGAAAGATCGTTTTTGGGAATATACTCATAAACTCTACCTTTTTCAAATTCTGGTTCAACAGGCAAAGAATATCCTGACATAGGATTTGATAATTCACTAAGATTATTTGGTAATTTTTGTTTATATTGCCAATAATTAATTATTTGATATTGAATATTTTGTAAATCATTTACTCTCCTGTCATCTAATCTCCATGCTCTTTGTTTTACAGGACTACCTATAATAGAAAAACTCCAAACTATTAATCCAACAACAAATAAAACAAATATTGTTCCACATATCAAACTTAACTTTTTAATTTTTGAAAAATTAAGACTTTCCGTTTTCATTGAAATAAAATAATAATAATCAATTAGACTTCCAATAATGAGTGTGCCTAGAACTTTAAAAATAAACCGGGTTGTGATTTCTCCTGAGACAAAATAATTAACTAATGTTACTAAATCAATAATTATCAAAAGGCTAGCTAAAAATAAAATTAAATAAATCATCCATTTACGTAATATCATATTTGTGTGATTACTATCTTCTTTTGATTCTTTAACCCATAAATATGAAATAAAAATAAACACTGGTAAGAAAATTATCAAAGTCGCCATAGAAACACGAATTGTTTCAAAATCATAAGAATTGTAACCATATTGATATATAGAATTAAGAGCATCTGGAAATTTTTTATTTAAACTTTCAAAAAATAAAACAAGAAGAGATGAAACATTAGTAATAAGAGTAACTATAACCCCAAGAGAAATAAAAAAGAATTTGGGAGTTAATTTAGTATTTTTTATATTTTTTTCCATAATGTGTTGTATTATATCATAAAAAAGGTGTATAATAAAACCGATATGATAAGAGAAATTAGAAAAAAAATAAGTGAGAAGTCTCACGAAGCAGTAGAAGATATCGCGATAAAAGCAACAAAGTGGATTGGATCTACTGGTTCTCTAATTTTTCATACTATAATTTTTATTGGAGCTTTTATGATGTATTTTTGGGGTATTCCTCTAGATAATATATTATTAGTTTTAACAACAATTGTTTCTCTAGAAGCTATTTACCTTTCTATATTTATCCAAATGTCTGTAAACAGACAAGATAAAAAACTTCACGCTGTTGCTGAAGATGTTGAAGATATACAAGAAGGTGTGGAGGACATTCAAGAAGACGTGGATGAAATTCAGAAAGATGTCGATGATATCCAAGAAGATGTGGAAGAAATTCAGAAAGATGTCGATGATATCCAAGAAGATGTGGAAGAAATTCAAGAAGAAGATGAAGAAGAAGAAAAAATAGAGAAAGAAGAAGATGACAGAATAAACAGAATAGAAAATATGCTGGGCAAACTGATAGAAGAAATTTTAGACCTTAAAAAACAACAAAAGCAAATAAAAGAAATCAAAGACAAAACAAAACCTAAACAAATTACAAAAAATAGTGACTAAAAGTCACTATTTTTTGTAATTTTAATTCTTCTACTATCTTGACGGCAGTCAAGATAGTAGAAGAATTTTATTTTGATATTATTGGATTCTTACTTTTCCTTGTCTTAAAATTTTCCAAGTATTATTATTCTCTTGTTTAACCAAAGTAGAAGGCTCAGAAATCCTAATTCCTCCATTTATATATAAATCTACTTTATCTCCAAAATATTTTTTAGCTTGCTTTATACTTATAGCTGGCTCTTTACCCTCTCTGTTTGCAGAGGGAGCTACTATTGGTCCAGTAAATTTTATAAGTTTATATAAATTTCTTTTTCTTTTTTCTATCATACGAAAAGCAATAGAAAAGGTACCTCTATGTAAATAATCAAACTTACTATATAAACAAGGAATAATAACGCTCACTTCTCCTGGCCAAACTTTTTTCAAAAATTCTTTTTGTTTATTATTTAAAATAATATCAAAATCAGAAAATTGTTTATAAGAATTTATAAGCACAATAAAAGGCTTATTCTCGCTCCTTCCTTTAATATCATATATTTTTTCTACGGCATTTTTCTTTATAGCTTTTGCTACCACTCCATACAAAGTATCCGTAGGAAGCACTACAATTCCTCCTTTTTCTAAAACATTTTCTGCCTTTCCCCAATCATTTTGCATAAGATTATTATAATCATAAAATTAATAAATAAAAAGAGCCTTCGCATTATTACGAGAAGACTCTAATTAATTTTCCACCAGTTGGACTGGCCGAAGATTTTATTATTTTAAATACTAAATTATATTTTAAACTCTACTACATCTCCATCTTTAACAATGTATTCTTTCCCTTCTGTTCTTACTTTTCCTTTTGATCTTGCTTCTCCGTAGCTCCCCGCATCTATTAAATCCTGCCAAAATACAACTTCTGCACGGATGAATTTATCTTTGAAATCGGTATGAATAGCTGTCCCAGCAACGGGAGCAGTACTTCCCCTTTTTATCGTCCAAGCACGAGTTTCATCAGGGCCTGTTGTAAAATATGTTTCAAGTCCAAGAAGTTCATAACTCTTCTTTATCAAATCATCAAGTCCTTTTTCAAAAACAGGATCAACTTTAACAGAAATACTTCCACTTGGAAGTTCTGCTTCCAAATTTTTTTCACTTGCTTCTGAAACATTTAGGACATAGAGCATAGGTTTTAATGTTAAAAGATTCATTGATTTTATTTTAAATTTTTCTTCATCTGTTAAATTTGTATCCGTAGCCATTCTTCCTTCTTCTAAAACTTTCTCTATTTTTTTTAAAATATTTTCTTCTTCTATCGCTTCTTTAATATTTCTTTTTACTTCTTTTTGTAAATTAGCAATTCTCTTTGAAACACTTTCTGCATCAGAGAGAATAAGTTCAAGGTTTATAACTCCAATATCTTGCATGGGATCAACCTTGTTTGAAACATGGATAACAGAATTATCTTCAAACGCACGTACAACATGAGCTATTGCATCAACTTCACGAATGTTGGTAAGAAACTTATTACCCAAACCTTCTCCTTTAGATGCACCTTCAACAAGCCCTGCGATATCCACAAACTCTACAGGAGCTGGAATAATCTTTTCAGATTTACTAAATTCCCCTAGTTTCCAAAGTCTATCATCAGGAACAGGAACAATCCCCACAGATGGATCTATAGTACAAAAAGGATAATTTTCAGCTGGAACACACTTTTTAGTTAAAGAATTAAAAAGCGTACTTTTCCCAACATTTGGCAAACCCACGATTCCGATACTTAATGACATAAAAGAACTTTATCAGATTTTTTAATAAAAATAAAGATTTTATATTTTTAATAAACAAATGTTAAAGCTCTTCCTTTTTTACTGGCTCTACCTGTTCTACCAATACGATGAACATAGGTATCATAAGTTTGTGGAATTTCATAATTTATAACGTGTGATACTTCTGGAATATCTAAACCTCTAGCCGCAACATCTGTTGCAACTAAAATATTTATTTCATCTTTTTTAAATTTCTCTAATGTTCTTTGTCTATCATTATGTCTTTTATCCCCATGAATACTTCCTGCTTTATATCCTCTATTTATTAAATCAACAGATAATTTTTCAACAGCATGTTTCATTTCTGAAAAAATTAAAACTTTTTTAAATTCATCTTTTTTATTTAATAAATCACATAAAACTTCTATTTTTTCTTGGCCTTTAGAAATCTTGATTATATCTTGTTCCACATTTTTTGAAGTATCACGAGTTTTGACCATAATTTTTATAGGATTTTGTGAGAATTTTTCTATAAGATTTTCTATTGGTTTAGGTAATGTTGCTGAGAAAAATAATCCTTGTCTTTCACTTGAAGTCTTTCCAAGAAGAAAAGTAATATCATCTAAAAACCCCATGTCCAACATTCTATCTGCTTCATCTAAAACAACAGTTTTTGTGTTAGATAAATCAATCTCACCCCTCTTAACAAGATCAAGAAGTCTTCCTGGTGTCCCTATTACAACACTACAACCACGACGAAGATTTTTAATCTGATAAGATATTGGAGCACCTCCAACACAAACAGCGGAATATATTTTTAAATTTCTAGAAAAATCCAAAAACTCTTTATCTATTTGAACAGCAAGCTCTCTTGTTGGAGCGATAATGATAGCGGTTTCATTTTTGTCGTTTATTATTTTATTTATTATTGGTATTAAAAACGCAGCAGTTTTTCCTGTTCCAGTGTTTGCAATCCCGAGAATATCTCTACACTTCAAAGAATAAGGGATAGATTTATCTTGAATTGGACTTGGGTATATATAATTTTTGTTAGCAATTAATTTTTTTAATCTTTCATCTATTTCAAAATCGCTGAAGGTATTAACTGGAATATAAACCTCTTCTTCTTCAACAACAGTTGCTTTACTTATAAAACGAGAAAAATCTATTCTTTCAAAAGAACTCTTACCTCTTTTTGACCTTGTATTTTTACCAAAGGCTCTAGGAGCGCTACTATTTTTTTTATTACTAGAAAAACTTTTATTTTTTCTAAATGAACTTTTACCAAAAAAAGAACTTCCCGCCCTTTTGATAGTGGTTTTAGGTTTTTTTATATTATTCATATTATTTAGTTTATGTGCTTCAAAAAATTAAAATTGAAACACTCTCACACACAAGGAGTTTTTCAACTAAAAAATATAATATCATTTAAAAATAGTAATGTCAAGCTACAATTAAATATATTTTTCTTCTTCACCTTCTTCTTTTTGCTGATTTTCTATTTGAGATATCTGAATTTCTCTTGCCTTTTCAAAAATATTACTATCTGTCTCGTGTTTTAATATCATTTCTGAAGCATGATATGCTCCTAAGTAATGAGACATTATCACATAAGTGGAACCTTTTTTATATAAAGCTTTTGCCTTATTTATAAAATGACTTGTTGTAATAATAATGCCATTTTTATTTTTTTCTCTATAATATTCTGTTAGGAGCATATTTGTATCAAAATCTGGAATTGTAGAAATTATTTTTTTTGCTTCTTTTATATTTATCTCATCTAGAAAATCAACGTCCTCAGCATCTCCAAATCTAAAATTCAAACCGAGATTTTGTATATTTTTTATAACACTTGGGTCATGATCAACAATCAAATAAGTAGAATTCATTTTCTTTGCAACCTTCACAAACTCATAACCAACCCTACCAAAACCAAAAATGATTATATCGTATGAATTATTATTATCTATATTATTTTCATTATTATTTTTTCTTATCTCAATTAAGGACAAGAACGGTTTAATTTTTTTATAAATTTTATCAGAATACAAAACCATATAAGTTGAACCTGCAATAGTAATAATTCCAACAAGAGTTATGAGAGAAACTGATTCTTTACTTATATGCCCAAGTGAAAGACCCAGAGCTATTAAAATAAGAGAAAATTCACTAATCTGAGCAACAGTCACCCCAGTCATAAAACTAGTCCTTTTTCTAAAACCTAATATATTCATAAAAATAAATACAATAAAAGGTTTACTCACCATAACAAATAATGAAAGAATTATAGCTGGAATAATAGATGATTTTATATCAGATAGAATAAGTTGAGAACCAAGTAGAACAAAAAACAAAACAATAAAAAAATCTCTTAAAGATTTCATCCTGGAACTAATTTCAAAAGAATAATTAGATGCAGATAAGGTAACCCCTGCAATAAGAGCTCCTATTTCTATAGAAAATCCAATTTTATAAAAAAGTCCAGCTAACATTAACCCCCATGTAACAGAAAAGAGAAATAAGAGTTCTTGAGATTTTGCTAAATAATTAAATAATTTTGGCAGAATACATTTTGAAATAAAATATAAAATAATACTAGACCCAACTCCTTTTAGAAAAAGAATTAAAAAGGCATTTCCTACATCTCCATTATTAGAAGAAAAAGATCCTATAAAAGGAACAACCACTAACAATAAAGTAGCAATTAAATCCTGAACAAGTAAAAGACCTATTGAAATTTTACCATAAAGCTTATTTAAATCACCTCTATCCGAAAGAAGTTTCAAAATAATAATTGTACTACTAAATGTAAGCGCGATGGCTCCATACAAAGAAGTTATTTTATCAAAACCCAACAATACCATTAAGAAAAAACCTAAAACTGAAGTAAAAATTATCTGACCAAGACCAGCAATAAGGGAAACCTTACCTGTCTCTTTTATAATTTCAGGACGAAGGCTTAAACCAACAATAAAAAGAAGAATCGTTATCCCAAACTTAGAAAAAATTTCCATCTGATCAACAGAATGCAATATCCCAAAAACATAAGGCCCTACTAAAATACCACTTAAAATATACCCTACAACTAATGGTTGTTTTAATAATTTCATCACTATAGAAACTGCTGTAGTGATTAATAAAATAATTCCTATTTCTATAAAAATTTCCATAATGTTAAAATTTTAACATAAAAAAAATAGCTTTCATAGAAATTTGATAAAAAACAAAATTGGATATAGAATGAAATCACTATGTTAATAGAATTTTTTAATTTTCTTTTAAAGATAACCGAGAATTTAGGACATTTAGGAGTTATGCTACTTATGGCAATAGAGAGTTCTTTTATTCCTATGCCATCCGAAATAATAGTTCCCCCCGCTGCGTATCTAGCTAGTTTAGGAAAAATGAATATTTATTTAATTGTAATATTGGGTACTCTGGGTAGCCTTTTAGGAGCTTTGTTTAATTATGTTATTGGATATTATTTAGGCAGACCTATAATATACAAATTATCGGAACATCGTTTTGCAAAATATTTTTTTATAAATAAAAATAAATTAGAAAAAGCTGAAAAATATTTTATTAAAAATGCAAACTCTGCAACATTTTTTGGAAGATTAATCCCCGTAATAAGACAACTTATCTCTATTCCCGCAGGGTTCTGCAAAATGAATTTAATTTATTTCACTTTATATACAACTCTCGGATCATTTATTTGGGTCAGTATTCTTGCAGGATTAGGATATTTCCTTGGATCTAATCAATCTTTATTAAAAACATATTATAAAGAAATTTCTTTGATTCTATTTCTATTTGGGATAATATATTTTTATCTCAAATTTTTTAAAAAAAAGAAGAAGATATCTATCTAAAACATTCTTAAAAAATAAAAATAACCACAAAAAATATAATGAAATAATATTTCATCATATTTTTATTATATCTATAACTTAGTTTTTATTTTTTTAACTAAATCATCAAGTTTAATATTAGATTTAATATAATATTCAAAAGTTTTACATTTATATTTTCCAGCTATCTCTATAGCTTCCGCTATTTTTTCATTTTTTTCTAAATTAGTTAGAATAACAAAATTTATATTTCGTATTAAATCATTCTTTAATAATTTCTCCATCATTTTCAAACCATCCATTTTAGGAACTGCTAAATCAAGCAATATAATATTTGGATGTTTTTCTACAGAAATATCAAAACCCTCAACCCCGTCTTTTGCTTCAAAAACAATAAAACCTTCTTTGTTTAATTTTTCTACCAAAGACTCCCTTATTATTTTTTCATCTTCTACTACTAGAATTATTTTTTTGTTCATATTATTTATTTAAAATTGTTATCGTTATTTGCAATACCGTTGCAAAAGAAACCCAAAGTAAATAAGGTATATTTATAAAAACCACCCAATTCATATATGGATATATTGAAATCATCAACCATACCAACGTTCCCAAAACTAAAATTATATCTATCATTGCAAGATAATTATTTTGCAGACCGAACTGTATAGGACTAAAAATAAAATTAAAAAATAAATTTAAAATAAAAGGAAGAACAACAATAAAAGGAATTTGTTTATGAAAAAATTTATAAAAAACACTACCAAAAGAAATAAAAATTAATAAATACAACAAACTCCAAGCAGGACCAAAGAGCCATGAAGGAGGTGCCCATGTTGGTTTTATAAGACTTGAATACCAAGATGTTGTATTATTCATATATTTATATTATACCACACTTAAATTTTTCTACTATCATAAGACCAGTGGAGAAGGGCCTGTCTTTGAACTCTTCTGCAATTTAAATCTCCTACCCTACAATTTTTCACTATTTGTCCCACATGTCTTCTTATCATCTTCCATCTTTTTATCTGCCTTTTATCCTCATCTTCTATTCTTCTACCCATATAATATCTACAATACCACTCAAACCAACCCCTTGGATCGCTTTTGTATATCCATCCATTTTTTCTCCAAATAGAAAGAGTTTGCGATGCGTTTACTTTAAAATAATTTAATTCTGGATTGTGAAATTGGCTGCATAATTTTGCACGACTCCACCAATCTTTTGGATATTCACTTTTACAATCTGTCATATATTTACCACCAAAAACACCAAGAGCAAGCATTTGTTTTGGTGTTAAATCTGGTTTGAAATCTTTATGAAAATTTTTACCAATAGGTTCTACTAGCTCATACTTATAACCTTTCTGCATTTTATTATTGACAGTGATTATTTTCTTTTTAAAGCTAGTTTTCATTTTTTATTTTTGCATTAAGCTCATAAGAGGCATAAGTGCTTCTCTGTGTTTAAGAACTTCAGATTGATATTTTTTCATAACTAAAAGAGATGCATATTGTTCATCCATCCCCTCTTTTTTCTTTTCTTCTATCTCTTTAGTAATTTTTTCAAAAAGCTCTTTAACTTCTTTATTGTCCTCTAAAGACTTTAAAGCATTAACCATTTCAGGATTTTCATCTAACTGTTTTGCTATTTTTTCTGCTTGCTCTGCAGAAACTCCTTTCATCTGTAGGGCCTTTTTTGTAATAAATGACTTAAATGACATTTCGGAATAAAATTCTTATATTATTTTTTGTATAAGAATAATTTTATATTTATAAATTAATATTTTATTATATTCTTATTATTATAAAAAACAAGAAAATAATATTCATATTTTATCACAAAATATGCTAAGATGCGACTATAAATATGCAAAATAAAATAATAACAATATTAGGGCAAACTTCAACGGGTAAAAGTGATTTTGCGGTGGAAATTGCAAAAAAAATAAATGGCGAAATTATTTCTGCCGATTCTAGACAGGTTTATAAAAATATGGATCTAGGTTCAGGAAAAATTACAAAAAAGGAAATGAAAAAAGTTCCCCACCATCTTTTAGATATTATTTCTCCCAAAAAGGTATTTTCAGTATCTGATTTCCAAAAGAAAGCTTCAAAAATAATCGAAGAAATAGAAAAAAGAAATAATACACCTATTATTTGTGGTGGTACAGGATTTTATATAGATGCTGTTATAAATAACATCCCCATCCCAGAAGTTCCTCCCAACAAAAAACTTCGAGAGAAATTATCCAAAAAATCAAAAGAAGAACTTTTTAAAATACTCATAAAATTAGATTCTGTTCGTGCTTCTACAATAGATAAAAATAATCCTGTCCGTTTAATTCGTGCTATTGAAATTACAAAAGCTATAGGTAAAGTTCCCCCACATGTCGGACATGTGGAGAAAAATAATAATAAAAAAATAAAAGTGTTAAAAATTGGACTGAAAATCCCAGATGAAATATTAAAAGAAAAAATCAAGCTTCGCCTTCTTTCACGAATAAAAAAAGGGATGATAAAAGAGATAAAAGTTTTACACGAAAATAGAAAAATTTCTTGGAAAAGATTGGAATCTTTTGGACTTGAATATAGATACGTATCATACTATCTACAAGGCAAACTTTCTAAAAATGAAATGGTAGAAAAATTAAATACAGAGATTTGGCATTTTGCAAAAAGACAAAATACTTGGTTCAAAAGAGATAAAAATATAATATGGATAAACCCTTTAAATGAAAAAGAAAAAAATAAAGCTTTTATCTTTATAAATAAATTTTTGCAATAGTTTTAATCATTTATTATAATAGTAAAATTACAATTTAAATGAAAATAAATAGATGAATAAAGAAATTTTGATGGTAGAAGATGATAATTTTTTGAAAGAAATTTTTGCTAAACAATTAGTATCTAATACCGACTATAAATTTGTTGGGGTTAACAACGCCGAAGAAGCTTTTAAATATATGGAGGATAATACCCCTAATATCATAATCTTAGATCTTGTTTTACCAAGAATAAATGGTTATGAAATATTAGAAAAAATCAGAAGTAATCCAAGAACAAAAGATGTGCCTGTTATAATATTTTCAAACCTATATGAAAAGAAAGACATAGAAAGAGCTTCCGAACTTGGAATTGTAGATTTTATGATTAAATCAAATAATTCAATCGAAGAATTAATAGATAGAGTTAAAAGCATATTATAAAAATAACAAAATAAAAATACGAAAATGTCATTATATATTTTCGTATTTTTATGTTATAATTAAATTAAGGGTGGTTAGTATAGTGGCAGTACAACGGTCTCCAAAACCGTTGGCGAGGGTTCGATTCCTTCACCACCCGCAAGGCAAAAAGACGAGATATTTTTCTCGTATTTTTGGGTGAAGGAATCGAAAGCCGGACTGCGACGGCAGGAGGCGGGGTCGCAAGATTTTTCAGCAGAAAAATACTTGTGACCGAAAGTGTACTCACATTTCCTTCACCACCCGCAAGGCAAAAAGACGAGATATTTTTCTCATCTTTTTGGGTGAAGAAAATAAAAAATAAAAACCCATTAATGGGTTTTTATTTTTTGGACTCTTTAAATACAACTCTTTTTCTTAATTTTTTATCAAACTTTTTGAGCTCTATTTTCTTTGTAACAGTCTTCTTGTTCTTTTTTGTATAATAAGTTGTTCCAGTAGACTTGTTTGTAAGTTTTATTAATTTATCTTGTGACATGAGGTTATAATACTATAGAAACACAAAAATTGCAATATCTCCATTATTTTGATATATTTAAAGGGTAATATTTGCCGGGGTGGCGTAATGGTAGCCGCGCTCGACTCAAAATCGAGTCTCGCAAGAGGTGGAAGTTCAAGTCTTCTCCCCGGCACATAATAAAATTATGTTAAAAAATTTAATAATTTTATTATTAAATTTTTAGGGGTGAGACTTGAAAGACGAAGGCTGACGAGCCGAGTCGGGGTCGCGCAAATTTTCAGCAGAAAATTATGTGTGACCAAGTCTTCTCCCCGGCACATAATAAAATAAAGACCTAAATTGTTTTTAGGTCTTTATTGCATTTATATCATATATGATATATTATATATAAAAGTAAATTAAAAAATATTTATATTTCTAAGAATAAAAAATAAAAATATGAGAACAATAGAAAAAGAAAGAAAAGAAATCGGGCAGTTTATAAAAAGCCTAAGGGAAAATCAAGGATTTTCTCAAGAAGAATTTGCAAAGAAATTAAAAACTTCTCAAAGCGCAGTAGCTCGAATGGAAAAAGGTGAACAAAATTTTACCACTAAAATGTTATCCAAAATAAGCTCTGTTCTCAATCATCGAATTATTTCAATTAATAATTCGATAGATTTTGAAGTAATTGGGGGAAGAAAATTAAATGGTTCAATTACAACCAATTTCTCAAAAAATGGCTCAGTTGGACTATTATGCGCATCTCTCCTAAACAAAGGCAAAACCACACTTCATGGAATTGCTCGAATTGAGGAAGTAAATAGAGTGATCGAAGTATTAGCTAGTATTGGTGTTTCTATAAAATGGATAGACAAAAACTCTGTTTTAATTACCCCTCCTGAAAAATTAATGCTAGATAAAATAAATATTGAATCAGCAATAAAAACTCGTTCAATACTTATGCTCATAGGCCCACTTATACACTTACTCTCTTCTTTTTCGATTCCACACGCATCTGGGTGTAAACTGGGAAAAAGAACAATTTCGGCTCACACCTATGCTCTAGAAGATTTAGGTGTGAAAATCAAAACAACAAATAATAGCCATGATATTTCTGTAAAGAAATTAAAATCAGCCGAGATTGTTATGTATGAAGCTGGAGACACAGCCTGTGAAAATATTCTTATGGCATCTTCTAAAATAGAAGGAAAAACAATCATATCTTTTGCAAGTGCAAACTATATGGTTCAAGAAATATGCTTCTTTTTAGAAAAGTTAGGAGTGAAGATAGAAGGGATAGGAACATCGACTCTTACAGTTTATGGAATCCCAGAAATCAATACTGATATTGAATACTGGAACAGCGAAGACCCAATTGAATCTATGATGTTTATTTCAGCTGCTGTTGTAACAGATGCTGAATTAAATATTGAAAGATGCCCTATCGATTTTCTTTCTCTTGAACTTGAAAAATTAAAAAGAATGGGACTCCGATACAAAATTTTGAAGAAATATAAATCATATAATAATAGAACCAATTTAGTTGATTTAAAAGTATTTCCTTCAAAATTAATCGCTCTTGAAGATAAAATTCATGCTAATCCTTACCCAGGTATAAATATGGATAATCTTCCCTTTTTTGTTCCTATTGCTATTAAAGCAAAGGGCCAAACAATGATACATGACTGGGTTTATGAAGATAGAGCTATTTATTTTACCGAACTCAATAGACTTGGAGCAAATATTGCCTTAGCTGACCCACATAGAGTATATATACAAGGTGGAACAATTCTTAAGCCTGCTCAGGTTGTTTGTCCTCCAGCTCTTCGTCCAGCAATGGTTGTATTAATTGGAATGCTTGGAACTAAAGGAACTTCTGTTCTTAGAAATGTCTATATGATTAACAGAGGTTACGAGGAAATAGCAGAAAGATTAAACTCGATTGGTGCTAACATTAAAATCATTAAATAATTTAAACCCAAAGGATTTTCCTTTGGGTTTTTATTTATATAAAATAAAATGATAAAATTAAATAATGAATAAAAAAGAACAATTAGAAAAACTAAATAACTACTGGAATGAAAATTGTAAATGCAAACTCAAAAAAATATCAAGCAGGGCTGTTTTTGGTAATGGAAATGCTGAAACAAAAATTATATTTGTTGGAGAAGCTCCTGGTAAAAAAGAAGATAAGATAGGGATCCCTTTTGTCGGAGCGGCAGGAAAATTTTTAGATGAAATGCTCTCTAATATTGGAATGAAAAGAGAAAATATTTATATTACAAATATAATTAAATACCGTCCGCCTAACAATCGTGACCCATTACCAAAAGAAAAAGAAGATTGCAATGAATGGCTTATAAATGAATTAAAAATTATTTCTCCAAAGCTTATAATTTTATTAGGAAGACACTCTATGAATAAATTTTTCCCAAATGAGAAAATTGGAGATATACATGGTAAGCTTCTAATAAAAAATACTGCCGAGTTAAAAAATCAGGCTTTTATCCCCCTCTATCACCCTGCGGCTACACTTTATAATGGAAACATGAGAAAAATTCTAATAAAAGATTTCAATAAAATCCCAAAGATACTACAAAAATTATAAAAGCCCAGGCCTTGCCTGGGCTTTTATAATTAAATCTATATTTTAAAAGCTTTTTTACCCAAAAATATTGCTTTTGTCCCTAAAGATTCCTCTATTCTGAGAAGTTCATTATATTTAGCAACTCTTTCACTTCTACAAAGAGAACCTGTTTTTATTTGTCCTGTACCAAGGCCAACCACAAAATCTGCAATAGTTGTATCTTCTGTCTCTCCCGATCTATGTGATACAACAGAAGTCATTCCTGAATTTTTGGCCATTGTTATTGCACTTATAGTTTCTGTAACTGTACCTATTTGATTAAGTTTAATTAAAATAGAATTACCAGCTTTTTCTTCTATTCCCTTTTCTAGCCTTTTTATATTTGTAACAAATAAATCATCCCCAACTATTTGAATTTTCTTACCAAGTTTTTTTACCATTAATGTCCAAGCACTCCAATCGTCCTCATGAAGACCATCTTCTATAGAAACAATAGGATATTTTTTTACCAAATCTTCATAGAAGGCAACCATTTCTTCGCTCGAAAGAACTTTTCCTTCTGTTTCTAGATGATATTTACCGTCTTTATACATTTCACTTGCAGCTGCATCTATGGCGATACTTATATCCTTACCTGGTACATATCCAGCATTTTTAATTGCTTCTAATATAACTTCGATAGCACTTTCATTAGTAGGAAGAGAAGGAGCATAACCACCCTCATCTCCAACAGAAACATTTAATTTCCTTGCTTTAAGAATTTTTTTAAGTTCATGAAATA
>CAYUOT010000011.1:0-24167 GCA_964446475.1 uncultured Candidatus Saccharibacteria bacterium
AGATGCCGCTAACTATATCAAACCAGTAAATTATACAGTTTCAACTGGGGAGATTACTGCTATTAATCAATCAGCCTTAACATTTAATGGACAGACAATTACATTTGGTAATGATTTCGCAACTCTTTCAGCTACAGGTGGAACAGGTTCAGGAGATATCACATTTGCAGTTACAACACCAGGAACAGCTGGTTGTACTATCACAGGAGGAACAACATTAAACTATACTTCAGTTGGTACATGTGAAGTTACTGCAACAAAAGCAGGTGGAATAAATTACAATAACATCACAAAAACTTCAACTTTTAATGTTGGTGATGGTTTTGTTTCTCAATCTAATTATAGATTTTTTGAAAATAAAAACAGTCTCTCTGTTTCAAACCCAATATCTGAAGAAAATTCTCCTGCTGTTTTGAGTACTTCAAATAAACCTTTTAGATTAAAGATGTTATTAAACACTCCAGGGTCTGCTTTAATTAAAAATGGTTTTAATTTCAAATTACAATATGCTGTAAAATCTGGGGCTTGTGATGTTGGTTTTGAGGGGGAAAATTATGAAGATATTTCTATTTATACACCTATTTCGTTTTACAATAATTCAGGGGTTGAAGACAGGGATCAAATTATTTCAAGTGCGTACGATCCAAATATTTCTTCTTCTCCTATTTATAATCAGTCTTACGTAGAATCAAATAATTTTTCAAATTCAATTTCAGATATAGGCCTAAATAGTTATGGTAAATGGGATTTCTCTCTTTATGATAAAGATATTAATTCTAATGTGACTTATTGTATTAGAGTTATTAAATCCAACGGAAACCTGCTAGATGGATATTCTTATATACCAGAAATTACAACAGCTAATTATAAAAGTAGAGAAGGAGGATATGAATCTTTAGATGATGATAACGGTACAGGAGTAAGTGGTGAATCTCAAGATGATGGAGTTTATCAAGGTGGTGGTGACCCAATAGAAGAACCTTCAGGTGGATCTAATCAAGAAAATCCTGGTGGAAATCAAGGAGGGGGAGATGATTTAGGATTTTATTTTTCTAATAAAAGAGATATTATATATGCTTAACAAAAAAATACACCATTTTAGATGGTGTATTTTTTTATAGAATTTATTTATTTTTGAAAGGAAATTAAAAATTCTTTTTTAGTTTCTTCATCTACTTTATCTGTTACTATTATCATTATTTCTGAAGATAGTCCTAAATCATTTTTTATATTAATAAATAAGTTCTCAAAAGAATACATAGATATCCAAACAGAATTTTTGACACAAACAAAACCTGCTTTTTTAAGTAAATATCTAAGTGCTTCTCTTTCATTTTTTCTATTTTCAGGAATATCAAGTAGAATTATTCTCCAATAACCATCCCATTTTGTTGAAATTAGACTAGATTCGCATTCAAGTTGTATTTGGTTTAATTTTTGTTTACCTTTGTTAGTTAGGCGGAAATATTGAGTGTGTTCTGAATTCAAGCACTCAATAAAACCATCGGAATTTAAATTTTTTAAAGACCTAGTTATCGCATATTTTTCTTTTTTCTCTAAAACATCTTTACACAAGTTATCAAAAGAAAGTATTTTTTTTTCATCAATTTTTTTTAATATTTTCTTTGAAATATTTGCTCTTTTTTGAGGGAGGTTTAAGGTATCTATTGACATATCTAAATTTTTATTATTTTTTGTCATATATTCTTATATTATAACACCTTTTAAACAATAAACAAGTATTTTGTGGTCGCAAAATACTTGTCAAAAATTTAAATATGAGTATAATTGAGTATATAAAAGTTAAACATTATTAATTTAATTATAAAGTTTTATATTTGTATATAAGTATATAAGTATATAAATATAAAATTAAATATAAAAATATGTCAAAAATAATCGGTATAGATTTGGGTACAACAAATAGTGCTGTGGCTATAATAGAAGGAGGCCAGCCTAAAATAATAGAAAATATAGAAGGGGCAAGAACAACTCCTTCCGTGGTAGCTTTAACAAAAAATGGAGATAGAATGGTTGGTCTTTTGGCTAAAAGACAAGCAGTTACAAATCCTGAGAATACAATATATGGAATGAAAAGATTTATTGGTCACATGTATGATGATCCAGAAATCCAAAAAGATGATAAAAATACTCCATATAAAATAAGAAAAGGAAGCACGGGGGGTGTTGAAGTTAAACTTGGAGAAGAATGGCTTCGTCCAGAAGAAATATCAGCAAAAGTTTTAGGAAAAATAAAAGCAGACGTTGAGGCTAAATTGGGTGAAAAAATTACAGAAGCTGTTATCACTGTTCCTGCTTATTTTAATGATACACAAAGAAAAGCAACAAAAGATGCTGGAGTTATAGCAGGTCTTGATGTTAAAAGAATTATAAATGAACCAACAGCTGCTGCATTAGCTTATGGTTTTACTACAAAAAAGAATCAACAAATAGTTGTTTATGATTTTGGGGGTGGAACTTTTGATGTTTCTGTTTTGGAAGTTGGGGATGATGTTATTGAAGTTAAATCAACTGATGGTGATTCACATATGGGAGGTGAAGATATTGATCAAAGAATATTAAGATGGATAGCAGATGAGTATAAAAAAGAATCAGGGATTGACGTAACAAATGATGTTTTGGCATTACAGAGATTAAAAGAAGCAGCAGAAAAAGCAAAACATGAGCTTTCTACAACTACAGAAGCTGAAATAAATATTCCTTTTATAACATCTGACGCAAGTGGACCTAAACATTTATTATTAAAAATGACAAGAGCAACTTTGGAGTCTTTAGCTGAGGAATATATATCTAGATCTATAGAAATAACAAAAAGAGCTATTGATGCATCTCCTTTTAAAATAAATGATATTGATGAGATTATTTTAGTTGGAGGTCAAACAAGGATGCCAGCTATAGTTAATGCTGTTAAAAACTTATTTGGGAAAGAACCAAATCGTTCAATAAATCCAGATGAAGTTGTTTCTTTAGGTGCTGCTGTTCAGGCAGGAGTTTTGCAAGGAGATGTTAGAGATGTTCTTCTTTTAGATGTTATACCTCTTTCTCTTGGTATTGAAACATTAGGTAGTGTTGCTACCAAATTAATAGAAAGAAACACAACAATACCAACTTCAAAATCACAGGTTTTTTCTACGGCAGCAGATAATCAGACAAGTGTTGAAATTCATATAGTTCAAGGAGAAAGACCAATGGCTACAGATAATAAATCTTTAGGAAGATTTATATTAGATGGTATTCCTCCTGCACCAAGAAGTATTCCTCAAATAGAAGTGACTTTTGATGTCGATGCTAATGGTATTTTGAATGTTAAAGCAAAAGATAAAACTTCAGGAAAAGAGCAATCCATAAGAATAGAAGCAAGTTCTGGCCTTACTGAAGAAGATATTAAAAGAATGAAAGAAGATGCAGAAGCTAATTCAGTAGAAGATGCTAAGAAAAAAGAAGTTGCTGATATTAAGAATACAGCAGACATGACTATTTTTACAGCAGAAAAATCATTAAGAGATTATGGAGAAAAAATACCATCTGAAATAAAAGATAGTATTAATATAAAAATTGGAGATTTAAAGAAAGCAAAAGAAGGTTCTGATATTGATTTAATAAGAAAAGAAATAGAATCTCTTTCTGGTGAGTTATCTAAAATAGGAGAAATAATGAGTAAACAAAGTGATGGACCCCAAGAAGGGAATAATCCGATTCCAGAAGAAAAAGAACCAGAAATAAAAGAAGCTGAAGTTAAAGAAGAATAAAAAATAATTAGCTTATTATAACACTAGAGTTTAGTTTGTTTGCTAACTCTAGTGTTTGAGGCTATTAATCAATATAAAATGTCTAAAGATTATTATAAAATTTTAGGAGTAGAAAAAAATGCCTCAAAAGAAGAAATAAAAAAAGCTTTTCATAAACTAGCGCATACTTATCATCCAGATAAAAATGGAGGAGATGATAAAAAGTTTAAGGAAGTAAATGAAGCTTATCAAGTTCTTTCTGATGATAAAAAAAGATCAAATTATGATCAATTTGGCAATGCTGATATGGGTGGTTTTTCTAATGGTGGAGGACAAGGTGGTTTTGGTGGGTTTGGAGGGTTTGATTTTTCTGGAGCAAACGGAATGGACTTTGATATGGGTGATTTAAGTGATATATTTGGTGACTTTTTTAGTGGTGGTGCTAATAAAAATTATCGAACAAAAAAGGGGAGAGATATTGAGGTAAATATTGAATTATCTTTTGAAGATTCAATTTTTGGAGTAAATAAAAAAATATCATTAAATAGAACATCTGCATGTGATGATTGTAATGGTACTGGGGCAAAAAAGAATACAAAAATGAACATTTGTAAAAATTGCCAAGGGAATGGAAAAATTAAAGAGATAAGACGTTCAATTCTTGGTAGTTTCCAAACAACTAAAACCTGTGATGATTGTAATGGTTTAGGAAAAACACCAGAAGAGAAATGTTTAAAATGTAAAGGTCTCGGTGTTTATAAAAGTAATGAAGATATTGATATACAAATACCTTCCGGAATAGAGAATAACCAAATAATTAAACTCAGCGGTCAAGGAGAAGCAGTTTCAGGTGGAAGATTTGGTGACCTTTATATAAAAGTTAAAGTAAAAGGTCATAATTTTTACAGAAGAGAGGGGGTAAATCTTCTTGCTGAAATATCTATAAAACTTTCAGATGCAATTCTTGGAACTGAATATAAATTAAAAACATTAGAGGGAAAAGATTTGGAAATAAAAATTCCAGAAGGTATAAATAATGGAGAAATGTTAAGAGTTCGTAATAAAGGGGTTCCTTATGGTGGTGGGAGAGGTGATATTATTCTTTCTATTAAAGTTGAAATGCCTAAAAAAATAAACAGAAAGACAAAAGAATTAATAGAAAAATTAAAAGAAGAAGGAATATAAATAAAATAATCTAACTCATAATCGAGTTAGATTATTTTAGTTTTATATAATATATGTTAATATTATAAATATGCCTAGTTGGTTTTTTATAGCACTTGCAGGGCCTTTTTTTTGGTCAATTTCATGCATTATTGATAAATATCTTGTTGAAAAATTTAGTGATGAAAATCATGGATCAGGGGCTTTAGTTATATTTTCAAGTTTGATAGGAATATTTATAGCCATTGCAATTGGTATTTTTACTGATGGGATTTGGGGTATCTCTATATTAGATAAATTATTATTAATACTTGTAGGAATTCTTTCTATAATTTGGGTTATTCTTTATCTTTTTACTTTAGAGATAGAGGATGTTTCTAGTGTAGCTCCATGGTTTCTCATTGTTCCAATTTTTGGTTACATTTTAGGAAATATATTTTTAGGAGAAAATTTAAATAATAATCAAATAATAGGATCTTTAATAATCCTTTTGGGTGTATTTATTATTTCTTTTGATTTTACTAACAAAAGAATAAAAATAAAACCCGCTATTTATATGACAATAGTTAGTTTTATTGTGGCTATTATTGGGATTATATTTAAATTTGTAACAATAGAGGGGAATTTTTGGGTGTCATCTTTTTGGGAATATATAGGATTAGGTTTATCAGGAATAATTATTTTTATTTTTGTTCCAAAATATAGAAATAATTTTATTTCTATGAATAAAATAGGTGGTATAAAAATATTTATATTAAACGCTTCAAATGAACTTATAACTATCGCTGGTAATTTGCTTGCTAATTTTGCAATACTTTTGGCTCCCGTTGCTTTGGTATATTTATTTGAGAGTTTCCAACCTGTGATATTGTTGGTAATGACCATAATAGGAACAAAATTATTCCCTAAAATAATAAAAGAGAATCTTGATCGAAAAGTTTTAATTCCTAAAATAATTGCTATTTTTATTATATTTATAGGAGGTTTATTTTTAATTTAATTAATATATTTATTTATGGATGTGGATGAAATTATAAAAAACAATGATTTATTTAATGATTTTGTTTATACACCACTTTCTTTGGCCCTTAAAATATTAGAAGAAAGGAAGAAGGATGTTAACCTCATTTCAAAAGTTCATGATTTATTAAATAATAATATTCCAGAATTATTAAAAAATAATAAATGTGGAATAATGGCTAGGCAAATAGCTACTCCGAATCATGAGAATAAAAGATTTATTTCTATTGCAAAAGACAACTCCCTTTGTCCTGTTTTTCTTGAATATTTTGATGATAAATTTACCTCTAATAATAAATATAAGCATTCTCTTGGTCAAATAAAAGTTTTTAAAAATAAAAATAAAAATGGAGAATTTACTTTTAAAAAAATAAACATAGTAGAGTTCAATTCACATAATGGTAAAAAATTAAGAGAAGTTAAAACCGTATGGGGGGAATCATTAGTAGATTTTCATAAAAGATTATTTGATTTATCCGACATAAAAGATTTTCATTTTCTTAATGAGGTTGATTGGTATGAAAAAAACGATGAAAAACTTATAGATTTTTATACTAATTTTTTTATTTTGCTTACTTGTTATGGTATTTTATTTGAAAATTTTTTATCATCAAATGATTCTGAGGGGGATTTTACTAGAAATATAGTTATTCCTACAATAAAAAAAGTAGTAGAACTTACAGGGGTTAAACCTTTAATAGTACCAAGTGAACCTCTTGATATGGAAGATGAAGATTTTTGGTATTACCATGAAAATGAAATAATTGAAAAAGCTATGAAAATAGTGTGTAACTAATTTTTATATGATAAAATAAATATATGGATATTTTTCAAAAATTTAATGTTTCTGGGTTTTGTGGGGATGGCACTCCATTTTCTTTATTTTCAATATCTGTGGCACCACCTCTTTTATTGTATTCTTATATTCCAGCAGTTATTATTTCATTGCTTATAAGTATATTTGTTTATAAACAAAATAAAAATTATTTAACTAAATCATTTTTAGTATTCAGTTTTTCATATTCATTATGGGTTCTTAATCAATTGTTCCAATGGGTTTTAATTCCGAATATTCTTATTTTTAGATCGTGGCAAGCTACAGCTGTTTTGGAAATGTTATTTTATCTTTCTGCCTTAAACCTTTTTATTGTTTTTATAAAAGAAAAAGAAACTTCTAAAAGAATTAAAATTCTATTTTCTACCCTTGTTTTTCTTTTGGTTATTTTAACTCCTAGTATTTTAAACATAAAATCATATGATTACGAAAACTGTGAAGGTCAAATAGGAATTTTTTGGTATATTATTTATTGTTTTGAATTTTTAATTTCTCTAATAGTTTTATTTTATGGTTTTTATTATTCAAGAAAGAAAGAATATTATGCCCGGAAAAAACAAATTTTATTATTTTCTCTAGCTCTAGCTTTACTTATTAGTATTTTTTCAGCTTCCAATATTTGGGGTGAATTATTACAAAAATATTCTTTTGATTTATTGGGGCCACTAGGTATAGTATTTTTTATAGGATTTGTTACATATCTAATAGTTAAATATCAAACTTTTAATTTAAAAATAATTACAACACAAGCTTTTGTTTGGGTTTTAATATTTTTGGTTGGGAGTCAATTTTTCTTTTTAAAAGAAATAGAGGGTTTTATTTTAAATATAATCACTCTTATTGGTACCTTTTTTGTTGGTAATTTTTTAATTAAATCTGTTAAATTAGGGGAAAATCAAGTAAAGAGACTAGAACAGTTAAGACTTAAATTAGAAGAATCAAATTTCAATAGAGAATTAGCAAATGATAAATTAAAAGATCTGGATAACGCAAAAAATGAGTTTTTATCTTTGGCCTCTCATCAAATAAGAAGTCCTTTGACTGCCATGAAGGGTTACTCTTCTATGTTGCTTGACGGTGATTATGGAGATATTAACTCTAAGGTAAAAGAAATCATTGATAGAATTCATAAGTCTAGTCAGAGTTTAACTAAAGTTGTTGATGATTTATTGAGTGTTTCTAAAATAGAGCAAGGAGGTATGAAATACGAAATGATTGCTTTTGATATGATTATACTTGTTAATGAGATTGTTGATAATATTTCTATTAATGCAAAACAAAAAGGATTGGATTTAAATTTATCTTATATACCTAGCGATAAATATTTTGTGATTGCCGATAGAGAAAAAATAAGACAAGTGATATTAAATTTAATAGATAACTCTATTAAATATACAAATTTAGGAAATATAAATATTGATGTGAAAAATATGGATGGAAATGTTGTTATTTCAGTAAAAGATACTGGAATTGGAATGTCAGAAGAAACAAAGAATAATTTATTTAAAAAATTTATAAGAGGAGGTGGGTCTAAAGTTAATAGCTCTGGTTCTGGAATTGGACTTTATCTAGCAAAAGAAATTATAGAAGCTCACAATGGATATATATGGGCAGAATCAGAAGGAGAGGATAAAGGTTCTGTCTTTGTTGTAGAAATAAAAGCGATTTAATTAGATTTTGGTATAATTTCAAAACCATTATTAATGTCTTTTATTTCAAATCCTTTTTCTAATATTTTATTTCTTAATTCGTCACTTTTTGACCATTCTTTGGATTTCCTTGCAATTTCTCTTTCTTTAGCTAAGATTATCACGTCTTCTGGTATTAATATTTTGCTTTTTTCAAAATTATTTAAATTAAAACCAAAAATATTATCAAAATCTAATAATGTTGCTTTTTTGTCTGATTTTGAGATATTTGGGTCTTTGATTAAATCCCAGATTATAGTAATGGCCTTAGGTGTATCTAGATTATTGTCCATAGCTTTTATGATTTTTTCTTTATATTTTGTTGAAATTTCCCCTGTATTTTCTTTTTTAATTTCTAGAAAAAAATCACGAAGGCGATTTAGTGCAACTTCACAGCTTTTAACTCCTTCTATTGTGAAGTTTGTTTTATTTCCATATTGAGAAGTATAAACCCAGTATCTAAAAGCTATAGGATCTATATTTTTATCTATTAAATCTTGTAGTGTATAAAAATTTGCTAAAGATTTTGACATTTTTTGGCCATCAACAAGAAGATGTTCATTGTGTAAAAAATAATTTGCAAATTTTTCTTCATTGGCACACTCAGATTGAGCTATTTCGTTTTCATGATGAGGGAAAATATTGTCGACACCCCCTGTATGTATATCAAAAGTTTTACCTAATAGAGCGTTACTCATTGCAGAACATTCAATATGCCAACCTGGACGGCCTTTGCTTATTGAAGTTTCTTTGTTTAATATTTCTTCTGGGTTCCAAAAAACTTCTCCATCTTTTGAATCCCATACTTTCCATAAAGCAAAATCAAAAGCATTTTCTTTTTCATATTCGTCACTATTCAATCTTCCTTTTGCATTTTTTTTTAATTTAGATATATCTAAATTAGATAATTTACCATAATCTTTGTCTTTTTTGATATCAAAGTATATAGAATTATCTTCTCCTTTATAAGCAACCCCTTTTTTAATTAAAATTTCTATCATTTCTAACATTTCTTTTATGTAATCAGTTGCTCTAGGATAATAGTCTGCAGGTATAATATTTAATTTATCTCTGTCTTTAAAAAATCCTTCTGTATAAAAAGAAGTAAATTCTTTTAACTTTTTTCCTTGATTTTGAGAATCACGTATTGTTTTATCATCAATATCTGTGATGTTCATTACATGTTTTATATTATAACCTCTGTATAGAAGAAATCTTTTTAATATATCACTAAAAATATAAGCTCTATAATTACCTATATGAGGATAATTATAAACAGTTGGACCACAAGTATAAATACAGGCATTTTCTGGTTTTATTGGTTTGAATTCTTCTATTTTTTTAGTTAAAGTATTATAAAATTTTATAGGCATAAATAATGATGGTAATTATTAATAATATTAATGTTGTATAAAAATAAAAATTTAATTTATGTATTTTTTGTGTTTTATTCCAAATAGTTTTTTGGAGGTTAGACATTATCTCTCTGCAACATAATTCTTTTTCTTTATTTTCTTTCATTATTTTTATTAAAAATAATGATATTAATGAATCTATGTTTTCTATAGTATAATTATTTATTGAATTAAGTTCAATATTTTTTGTAAAATCAGATATAGCTTTTTGGTTTTTGTTAGTATGTATAGTTATCAAAATATTTTCTTTTTTAATAAAAGTAATGTCAGAAATATTAAATATTTTTAATTCTATATTTTTAGGATTTAATTTTATATTTTTATTCTCAGATGGTTTTAAACAATCTTTTACCTCTAAAAGAAAAGGGAATTCATTTATTATAGTTAAGATTTCTTCATCTTGAGGCGACTCTAGGTTTAGCCATTTAAAGTTTTTTAAGTCATATTTTGATATCATGATTGTTAATTATATCTTTTTACTTGCATTTTTCCAAGTTTTTGTGTATTATAATACGCGTGGAAGCCTTATTTAATTATCAACATTCCACCTAATAAAGAAAAATATGTCAAATACTAAAATAACAAAAAAAGAAGACAAGTTAAACAAAGAATTTGCTGTTATTGAAACAGGTGGAAAACAGTACAAAGTTTCTGTTGGTGATGTTGTTCGCATAGAAAAAATAGAAGGAGAATACAAAGAGGGAGATAAGATCCTTTTTGATAAAGTACTTCTTGTTGACAACGGAGTAGACACAACAATTGGAACACCATATATTTCAGGAGCAAAAGTTGAATCATTATTTCAAAAAGAAGGAAAAGGTAAAACTGTCATAGTAGTCAAATATAAACAGAAATCTCGTTATCTTAAAAAGAATGGTCATCGTCAGCCCTTTATAGATGTTAAAATTTCCGCAATAAAATAAATTCTAAATTATAAAAACCTCTCAATCTTTGAGAGGTTTTTTATGCTCTATTTTTTAGGGCGTTTTTTATTGTCTCACTATCTGAATATTCAAGCTCAGTACCAGTTGAGAGTCCACGACCAAGAGATACAATATTAAAATTATATTTATTTTGAAGAGGAAAAAGCATTTCTCTTATATACATATCAGTGTGTTCTCCTTGAGGATTTAAGGATAAAGCTAGAATAACTTCTTTAAGATTATCTTGTAAAATTCTTTCTTCTATAATCTTCAATAATTCTTTAATTCTAATATAATTAGGTGTTTCTTTTGTTACAATAGGTACTAATCCTCCCAATATAAAGTACATGCCATTGTAAGTTTTACTTCTTTTTATTGATTCAAAATCCGCATCTTTTTCTATAACAAGTAAGGATGTTTTGTTTGTTTTTGGGTCTAAACATATATTACATAAATTTGAATTTTTATTTTGAAAGAATAAAAAACAAGAAGGGCATTGTTTGATTTCATTTTTAATAGAGAGAATTTCTTCTCCTAACTCTTTTATATAGATGGGGTTTTTGTGCAGAAGAAAATAAACAAACCTTTTGGCTTGGCGTTCTCCAATCCCTGGAAATTCTTTAAATTTTTGGGTTAGTTTTTCTATATTATCCATTTTGTATTTACTTTATTGATTTTAATTAAAAATTATCTAACCCACTGCCCCCACTAGAAGAACCAAAATCATTAAGACTTGTCTTTTCCATAGTCATAAATGTTGTTGTTTTTTCATCGAAATATAAATCAACTTTTCCAACAGGGCCGTTTCTGTGTTTTTCTATTAATATTTCAGCAATATTTGTTTTTTCACTTTCATCTTTACCTTTATCTTCTCTGTGTATAAACATCACAACATCAGCATCTTGCTCAATAGATCCAGAATCTCTTAGATCTGAAAGTCTAGGTCTCCCTCCTCGAGATTCAACTGCACGAGAAAGCTGAGATAAGGCAATAACAGGAACATCAAACTCTTTTGCGAGTCCTTTTAATGACCTAGAAATTTCTGTAACTTGGTTGACTACATTATCATAGTTTTTTGATGTAGACATAAGTTGAAGATAATCAACAACAATTAAACCTATTCCATGCTCCGCTCTTATTCTACGACAAATTGAACGCATTCTAACGATTGAACTTCCTGCCATGTCATCTATAAAAATTGGAGCTTTTGCTAGTCTGTCTAGAGAGTCTCGTATTTTTGAAAATTCAGATTCAGTAGAAAGATTACCTGTTCGAAGATTCCATGCATTAACCTTAGACTCAGCAGCAAGCATTCTATCAACTAATTGTTGTGTACTCATCTCAAGAGAAAAAATAACAGTTGGTGTTCCATGTTTTAAAGCAGCCTGTCTGGCAATATCTAATGCTAATGTGGTTTTACCAACAGAAGGTCTTGCTGCAAGAATAATTAAGTCGGATTTTTGAAGCCCAGAAAGATAATTATCTAAATCTCTAAAACCTGTAGGAACTCCACGTAGTTCTCCTTTTTTTTCATGCAATCTCTCAAGTCGTTCCCATGCCTCAGGAAGGCTATCTCTTAAAGAAGAAAATTTATGACTAGAAGTATTACTATTTATATTCATAATAGATTTTTCGGCTTGATCTAATACTTCAAAAACATCCTCAACTTCTTCTTTAAAGCCTAATTCAGAAATATAATCACCCGAATCTATTATTTTACGGAGTATATTTTTTTGAAAAACAATATTTGCGTAATGTTTAATATTTGTAGAAGCAGGAACAGAGTTTGTTAATTCTGATAAATAATTTGTTCCGCCAATATTTTCTAATGAATTTTTTTCTTTTAATTTGTGGGAAACAGAAATAATATCTATAGGTTCGCCCTTGTTAGACAACTCCAACATTATTTTATATATTTCTTTATGTTTTCCAGCATAAAATACATCTGGTGTTATTTGATCATTTATCTCATGTATCGCACTAGGTCTAAGCATAATAGATCCTAATATTGCTTTTTCCGCATCAACATTTTGAGGTGGAATTCTTAAACTTGTTTTTTTTTCTGCCATGCTCTCTATTTTATACCAGATGATTAAAATAACAAAACTCTTATTTTGGATAAAATTGGGGATAAAATGTGCAAAACTTTTCTATTTTTGCTATTATAACAATATGTCAAAAAAGAGATTATTATCTGGAATACAGCCCTCAGGGATAATACATTTAGGTAATTATTTTGGGGCAATTAAACAATTTGTTGATTTGCAAAAAGATTATGATACATCTATTTTTATAGCTGATTTTCATGCAATTACTACAATACAAAACGGCAAACAACTAAAACAAAACATATTAGATGTTGTTATGGATTATTTAGCTTGCGGGCTTGATCCTGAAAAAATATGTCTGTTTAAGCAATCAGATATTCCAGAAATTACAGAATTGGCTTGGTACTTTAATTGCATAACTCCTATGCCTTTTTTGGAAAGAGCGACCGCTTATAAAGATGCTCATATGAAAGCTAAAGAAATAAATGTTGGGCTTTTTGATTATCCTGTTCTTATGGCTGCTGATATTTTAATACAAGATAGCGATATTGTTCCTGTTGGGGCTGACCAAAAACAACATATAGAATATGCTAGAGATATAGCATTAAAATTTAATAATATCTATGGAGAAACTTTTAAATTACCAGAAGGCCTTATTTTGAAAGAAGTTTCTATTGTTCCTGGAATAGACGGAAGAAAGATGAGTAAAAGTTACAAAAATACTATTCCGCTTTTTGGTACAGATGAAGAGATAAAAAAAATGGTTATGAGTATAGTAACTGATTCTAAAAGACCAGAAGATAAAAAAAACCCAGATGATTGTAATATTTATAAAATACATAAATTGTTTTTAAGTGTGGAAAATTTGATCAAACTTAGAAAAAGATATACAGATGGGGGTTTGTCTTACAAAGAATCTAAAGATATGCTCTATAATGAAATAATTTCTTTTATTTCTCCAATGAGAGAAAAAAGAAAATATTATGAGAATAATTTAGATGAAGTTAAAAAAATATTAGAAGATGGTAAAATAAAAGCAAGAAAAATAATAGAGGATAAAATGAAAATTATTAGAAATAAGGTTGGAACTAATATATAATATTTTATGAAATTTTTGATTCATTTTTTAGTTGCAATATTTCAAGCTATAAGTGTTCCTCTAAGCATGCTTTTTATCAAAGTTCAAAAATGGTATCTACCTATGTGGAAAAAAGATAAAATTATTTATTTTGCTTTTGCTCCATTTTATTGGTTTTTGTTTATAATTACAGTTATTTTTGGATATCCTGCCAATAATTTAGGTAAAATGATTGATTAAAATTATTATTAATTATTATTTATATTTATGAATCGTATATATATAAAAGATTTGAAGGATTTTATAGGTCAGGAGATTTTGATTTCTGGATGGGTTAACGTTCGTAGAGATCAAGGGAAATTAGTTTTTATGGATATGAGAGATATGACGGGTATAATTCAGTGCGTTGTTTTACCCAATCATGAAGAAGCGATGAATTCTGTAAAAGATATTAGGACAGAATGGGTTTTAAATATAAATGGTATTGTAAATAAAAGGCCAGAAAGAAATATTAAAGAGGGTATTTTAAATGGAGATATTGAGCTTGAAATAACAAAAATTGAAGTTTTGAATGAAGCAGAAACTCCAAACTTTGATTTAACAACAGATGGTAGAGAAATAGGTGAAGATAATAGATTAAAATATAGATATTTAGATTTACGTAGACCAAGAATGCAAAAAAATATTAGGAGCCGTCATCATGTTTCTAAATTTGTTCGTGATTTTCTAGATAAAGAGAATTTTATAGAAATAGAGACACCAATTCTTACAAAATCAACACCTGAGGGAGCTCGTGATTATGTTGTCCCATCTCGCCTTTATCCTGGTAATTTTTATGCACTTCCTCAATCACCCCAACAATATAAACAATTACTAATGGCAGGAGGAATGGAGAGATACTTTCAAATTGCTCGTTGTATGAGAGATGAAGATACAAGAGGAGACAGACAACCAGAATTTACTCAAGTTGATATGGAAATGTCTTTTGTTGAAATGGAAGATGTTATGCAACTAAATGAAAAACTCCTCATTAATCTTGTCACAGAGCTTTATCCCGAGAAAAAAATTCAACAAATACCTTTCCCTAGGATTTCCTATAAAGAAGCGATAGAAAAATATGGGAATGATAGGCCTGATATTCGAACAGATAAAGACGACCCAAATCTTCTCGCTTTTTGTTGGGTTATAGATTTTCCTTTCTTTGAAAGAACTGATGTTTCAGATAACCCTGATACAGAAGGTGAGTGGACTTTTACACATAACCCATTTTCCGCACCAATAAAAGATCATAAAGAATGGCTCATGGAAGGTAAAAATATTGGGGAAATTATAACTTCTCAATATGATATAACACTAAATGGATATGAAATAGGTGGGGGGAGTATTAGAAATCACGAAGAAAAAGCTTTAAGAAAAGTCCTAAATATTATTGGCCATAAAGATGAAGATATTGATAGAAATTTTGGTCACATGCTTCATGCCTTCAAAACAGGAACACCTCCGCACGGAGGAATTGCTTGGGGTTTTGATAGGCTTTTAATGCTTCTCGAAAATGAGCCAAACATTCGTGAAGTTATTGCTTTTCCAAAGACAGGAGAAGGAAAAGATTTGATGATGGAATCACCAACAGGTGTAAGCGAAAAACAACTAAAAGAGCTTCATATAAAAATAGAAAAATAATTAAACAAAATACCCCTCCCATAGGTGCGTTTTGTTGTGGTAAAATTTTAAAAAATCGAGTATTATGTATAAATGCAAGAAGATATCTCTAACACATTAGATTATAAAGTTAAAGCGGGTTCATTTGAAGGGCCACTTGATCTTTTATTATCTCTTATAGAGCAGAGAAAACTTTTTATAAATGAAATATCTTTATCTGAGGTTACCAATGATTATATTTCATATGTAAAAGAATTGGGAGAAAAGGCGAATTCAAACAATTATATTTCTAATATTTCTTATTTTATTTTAATATCAGCAACTCTTATTCTTATTAAATCTAAATCACTTTTACCTAATCTTTCTCTTACAGAAGAAGAAACAGAAAAAATAGTAGATTTAGAAAAAAGATTAAAATTATTTAATATAATAAAGGATTCTTCTGTTGAAATTGAAAAAATTTTTGGTAAAGAAATTATTTTTTTATGTGAAGAAAGAGATTGGAGTGAACCAATTTTTTCTCCTGACAAACAAATTAATGTAAATAATACTTTTAGTTCAATTAAAGATATTGTTAATAATTTACCAAAAAAGACAGAAAAGCTTCCAGAAATAGAGGTTAAAAAGATAATAAATATTGAAGAAGTTATAGATGACTTAACAGTAAGAATTGAATCAGTAATAAATCTTTCTTTTAGAGATTTTGTTAAAAACAATAAAGCTGAAGATTTTCAGGAAAATAAAGTCAAAGTTATCGTTTCGTTTTTAGCTATGCTAGAATTAGTAAGAGGTGGAATTATTGATGTAATCCAGAATAATTCTTTTGATGATATTATGATTAATAAACAACAGGATATTTTTAATAATAATTAATTTTTATGGAACTAGAATCAAAAATAGAAGGGCTTCTCTTTTATAAAGGAGAAGAAATAAAAATAAAAAAATTAGCAGAACTTTTATCTGCAAATGAAGAAGACATCAATAATGCCTTATTGAAACTAGAGAATAATCTTATAGGTAGAGGTTTAGTTTTAGTAAGAAAAGATGATTCTGTTGTTTTGGGAATCAGTAAAGAGATAAGTCCAATAATAGAATCAATAAGAAAAGATGAGATAACTAAAGATTTATCAAAAGCTTCTTTGGAAACACTTTCTATAATTATATATAAACAAAATATTACCAGAAGTGAAATAGACTATATAAGAGGAGTTAATTCGAGCTTTATTTTAAGAAATTTATTAATAAGAGGGCTTATTGAAAAATTTATAGATTTAAAAGATTCCAGAAGAGTTCTGTATAGACCAACGATAGAACTTTTTGCTTATATGGGGATAACTAAAATAGAAGATTTACCTAATTATGAAAAAGTTTCAAATGAATTACAAGAAGTTTTAAATCAAAAAGAAAACAATGATTAATGCTATAAAAATATTTTTACCATCTGTTTTAAGTTTTATTACTGGCATTTTGCTTACTCCTATTGCTACACATTTTTTTTATAAATATAAAATGTGGAGAAGAGTTTCTCGAAAAGAAAATATCCCAGAAGAAAATAGAAGCAACTTTGATAAAATCCATGACGAGAAATCAGAACTTTCAACTCCCAGAACAGGAGGGGTTATTATTTGGATGTCTGTTATTTTAACATTGTTTATTCTTTTAATTTTAGATACTATTTTTAAATCTGAAATAACAGGAAAAATATATTTTATTAGTAGAAATCAAACGATATTACCATTTTTTGCTTTTATTTTTGCATCTATAGTAGGGCTAGGAGATGATTTTTTACAAATTTTTGGCCGTGGAAAATGGACAAAAGATCCAATTTTTCTTAGGTATCTTAAAATAGGAATAATATTCTCTTTAGGCCTTATTGTTGCTATTTGGTTTTATTCTAAACTTGGGATTTCAGAACTGTATATACCATGGTTTGGTTTTATTGAATTGGGATTCTTCTTTATTCCATTTTTTATTCTCGTAATGATTGCCCTCTGGTCAACTAGTGTGATTGATGGAGTTGATGGATTGTCTGGTGGAGTTATGGCTTCTGTTTTTGGAGCTTATACCATAATCGCTCTTTTTAATAATCAAATAGACATAGCAGCTCTTTGTGGTGTTGTTACTGGTGCAGTGCTAGCTTTTTTATGGTTTAATATTCCTCCTGCTAGATTTTATATGGGGGAAACAGGAATGATAGGTCTAACTGTTTTAATTTCTGTTATAGCATTTCTGACAGATACTGTTTTACTTTTACCAGTAATTGCTTTTCCTCTTTTTGTTACATCTATTTCAGTTATAATTCAAATTATTTCTATTAGATTTTTTAAGAAAAAATTCTTTTTATTATCTCCACTACATCATCATTTTGAAGCAATGGGATGGTCTAGATCTAAAATAACAATGAGATATTGGATAGTTTCTATTATGACTTCTATTTCTGGTGTAATTATTTATCTTATAAGTTAATTTAGAATAAATTAAAATGAAAAAAGGTAAAATAGATAACTTTTTTTTAACAGTAGTTATTTTATTGGTCATAATAGGTGCGATTATTTTTATTTCAGCTTCTTTAGGTATTTTAGCTAAAAACGAAGAAAAATTTTACGGAGTTATTGCAAATCAATTTATTTTTGGTATAGGAGGAGGGCTGGTTGCTTTTTATTTAGGTTATAAAATACCTTATAAGTTTTGGAGAAAATATTCTTTATATATATTTATAGCATCAATAGTAATAACACTTCTTGTTTTTGTTCCAGGATTTGGCATGGAACACGGTGGAGCTAAACGCTGGATTAATTTTTGGGGATTTTCTTTTCAGCCTGTAGAATTTTTGAAAATAGGATTTATTATTTATTTTGCTTCATGGTTATCATGGATTAAAAATAAAGTAAAAGATTTTAAATATAGTATTCTCCCATTATTAGTACTTTTGATTTTGGTAGCAGGAATTCTTTTAAACCAACCAGATACAAAAAGTATTATATTAGTATCATTAACATCATTAATAATGCTATTTGTTTCAGGTGTTCCGATAAAATATTTATTTGGGTTATTTGCTGTTTTGTTGCTAGGTTTTGGTGTATTAGTTGCGGTTAAACCATACTTAATGGAAAGAGTTTATACTTTTATGGATCCAAGTAGAGATGGAAATGGTGCTTCTTGGCAATTACAACAATCTTTAATTGCGATAGGCTCTGGCGGTTTTGGAGGAAGGGGGTTGGGGCAAAGTATACAAAAATTTAATTATCTTCCAGAACCTCAAGGTGATTCTGTTTTTGCTGTTGTAGGTGAAGAATTAGGTTTTATAGGTTCTGTTTTAATAATAATTTTATATGTTTTATTTGCTCTTAGGGGATACAGAATTGCTTATTATTCTCCTGATCCATTTTCCAAACTTTTGGTTATTGGAATTATTTCTATTTTAGCTTTTCAATCTTTTATGAATATTGCTTCAATAATAGGAGTATTCCCATTAACGGGAGTTCCTTTAGTTTTTATTTCTCATGGTGGAACAGCATTGCTTCTATCTATGGGTCTAATGGGGATAGTTTTAAATATTTCTCAATATCAAAAGAAAGCAAAAGAAATAGAATAACAAAAAATAAAACCCCTAAAATGAATAGGGCGTTTTATTTTTACCCAAAATCAGTTATAATATAAATTATGAGAATAATGTTAACAGGAGGTGGAACTGGTGGACATTTTTATCCACTTATAGCTATCGCTGAAAAATTAATAGATATAGGAGATAATAATAAAATTATTGATTTGAAACTTTATTATATGGCTGATAATCCTTATGATAGTAGAGTTTTGTATGAACACAATATAACTTTTATAAAAGTTCCTACGGGGAAATTGCGGCTTTATTTTTCTATAAAAAATTTTCTTGATCCGTTTAAAACTATGTTTGGAGCTTTTGTTGGTTTTGTTAATATGTTTTTTATTTATCCAGATGTTGTAATTTCAAAAGGTGGATATGCAGCATTCCCTGCAGTTTTTGCAGCTAAGTTACTCAGAATACCAATTATAGTTCACGAATCAGATTCTTTCCCAGGAAAAATGAATTTGTGGGCTTCTAAATTTGCTAAATATGTAGCTATTTCTTGGCCAGAAGCAATAAATTATTTACCAAAAGAAAAAACTGCCTTAACAGGACAACCAATAAGAAAATCGATATTGAGAGGTAACCCAGAAGGGGCATATGATTTTTTTAAATTCAAAAAAGATTTACCTGTTATTCTAGTTATTGGTGGATCTCAAGGTGCAGAAAAAATTAATAACATAGTTATAGAATCACTTCCCGAATTATTAAAAAATTATCAAATAATTCATCAGACTGGACATAAAAATATAGAAGAAGTTCGACTTCGTTCTAAACTTTTTTTAAATTTAAATAAAGATTTATCTGAAAGATATTTTGCTACTCCTTATTTAAATGATTTACATACAAGAATGGCAGCAGGAATATCAAACTTGGTTATATCAAGAGCGGGGTCAGCTATATTTGAAATAGCTTCATGGGGCATACCATCAATTATTATTCCCATAACAAATTCAAATGGAGATCATCAGAGAAAAAATGCTTTTAATTATGCAAGATCAGGGGCTTGTAATGTAATAGAAGAATCAAATTTAACAAAGAATTTATTTGCTTCTGAGGTAACAAAATTAATAAACAATAAGGATAGGACAGATAGCATGAAAAAAAATGCATCAAATTTTGCTAATCATGATGCTGCTATGAAAATAGCAGAAATGGCAATAAATATAGGATTAACACATGAACAAAAATAATATGAAAGAAAATCAAAAAACAATAACTCGTTTTGCTCCTTCACCAACTGGATTTATGCATGTTGGTGGAGTTAGGACTGCATTATATGCTTATTTTTGGGCAAAAAAAAATAATGGTAATTTTATACTAAGAATAGAAGATACAGATAAAGAAAGAGAAGTAGAAGGATCAATAGAACACATAATAAAATCTTTAAAATGGTTAGGAATAGAATGGGACGAAGGCCCAGACATTAGTGGACCAAATACCCCATATATACAATCAGAAAGACTCGATTCATATAAAAAATATGCAAATATTCTGATAGAAAAAGGTTTAGCTTATACTGATCCATATACAAAAGAAGAATTAGAAGAATTTCGTCAAAAAGCAGAAAATGAGAAAAGAGCTTTTCTTTATAGAGATAACAGACCAGAAAATCCTCCTAAATGGAATGGAAGTACCCCTCTTCGTTTTAAGGTTCCAGAAATAAAGTCTTATGAGTGGGAAGATTTAGTCCGTGGAAAATTAAAAGCTGGTCCAGAAGCACTAGATGATTTTATTTTAATAAAAAGTGATGGATACCCAACATATAATTTTGCTCATATTATAGATGATTTAGAAATGGGGGTTACTCATATAATGAGAGCCGATGAGTTTATTTCATCTACTCCTAAATTTCTTTCTTTGTATGACGCACTAGAAATAACACCTCCAAAATTTGTAACACTGCCCCCAATTATGGGCCCTGACGGAAAGAAGAAATTAGGGAAAAGGGATGGAGCAAAAGATGTTCTGGAATATAAAAAAGAAGGATACTTACCAGAAGCCATGATAAATTTTTTAGCTTTTATTGGATGGAACCCCGGAGATGAAAGAGAAATTTTGAGTAAACAGGAACTAATTGAAGTATTTGATATAAAAGGCATTCATATAAGTGGAGGTAAATTTAATGAAGAAAAATTAAATTGGATTAACCGTGAATATTTAAAAAAAATGGATTTTGAAAGTCAATGTAATTATATTTTAGATTTTATTCCAGAAACAATAAAAAGTCTTAGTAGTTTCAATAAAGATTTGGCTAAAAAAATTACTCCAATAATAATGGATAGAATTTGTTGTGGAAAAGATATATATAACATGTTCGAGTCTAAAGAGCTTGATTATTTTTTTCAAGAACCTAATTATGATTTAAATAATTTATTTTTTAAATCATCAAAAATAGAAACTTCAAATAAATATCAAATATTAGCTTCTTATTTAGAAAATGTAAAAAATCTGCTAGAAAATATAAATAATAATGAATTTACAAAAGATAATATTAAAAATTCCATATGGGAATATGCAGAGCAAGTAGGAAGAGGGGATATTCTTTGGCCTCTTCGTTATTCTCTTTCTGGATTAGATAAATCACCAGACCCATTCTTGCTTTCAGAAATATTAGGTAAAGAAATAACCTTAAAAAGAATTTTATTTGCAATAAACAAACTAAGAGAATAAATAAAAATGTTTAATAAAATTAAACAAAAAAATTACATATATTTGTTAATTTTGGTTTCTTTTTTTTCTATTTTTTATAACCAAGTACCAACATCTTATAGTTCAGAAGCTATTGAAATTAAAAATCAAATATCTGAAAAAAATGATCAGATAAAGGCCCTTGAAAAAGAAATAGCTGAATACCAAAATAAAATAGCTAAAACAAGTGAAGAAGCTGTTTCTTTATCTAAAATAATAAAAGAATTAAATTTAACAAAAGATAAATTAATTAAAGAAAGATCTCAAATAGAAAAAAAGATAAATGTTGCGGGGTTAGTTATTAAAGAGATAGATGGAAACATTTTAACTAAAGAAGAAATAATAAATAATTCCAAATATGCAATATCTGATATGATATATACAATATATCAAGAAGATAAAACTTCTATTATTTATAAACTCCTATCTAAAAAAGATTTAAAAGAATTCAGTAGAATATACAATGATTTGATTTCATTAAATGACAATCTTAAAAATAAAATATTAGAACTTAATGGTGAAAAAGAAAAACTAAATGAAGTAAAATTAGGTAAACTAGACGAACAAGAAAAATTGACAGAACTTCAAAAGGAATTAATCCAAAAAGAAAAAGCAGTTTTAGTAACTCAAAAAGAAAAAAATACAATTCTTAATGAAACTAAAAACAAAGAATCAGAGTATCAAAAACTATTAGCAGAAAAAGAAAAAAAGAGAGATGAATTTGAAAATGAACTACGAGAATATGAGTCTAAATTACAATTCATTTTAAACCCTAAATCTATACCAAAAGAAGGATCCGAGGTTTTGGGGTGGCCATTAGATAGTGTTCTTATCACATCTGTTTTTGGAGAAAGATGGGGTAGATATCATTATGGTTTAGATTTTAGAGCTTCTGTTGGAACCAAGGTCAAATCAATGCAATCGGGGGTGGTTGTAGGCACAGGAGATACAGATATCGATTGTAAAAATGCCTCTTTTGGTAAATGGGTTTTTATTAAACATGACAATGGATTATCTAGTACTTACGCTCATTTATCATCAATAAACGTAAAAGTTGGACAAAAAATTAAAAAAGGTGAAGCAGTTGGTCTTTCGGGTAATACAGGTTTTTCAACAGCACCTCATTTACACATATCCGTGTATGCTTCAGATGGTGCTGATGTAAAAACTGTTCCAAGTAAAACATGTAGCGGTAAAATATTTACACAACCAATAGCCGCAACAGATGCTCATTTAAACCCTATTTTATATTTACCTAAAACGACAAAAAGTATGTACAAAGAAGGAGTACTATAGTATAATTAAAATGTATGATTGAGGGAGAAAAAAAGGGAATAAGTTTCGGATGGCTAATTATTTTTATAATAATTATTTTAGTTTTATTTAGAGTTGATATAAAAGAAAAAATAAATTCTCCTATTCTTAATAAAAATATTGAATATATAGAAAATTTTTTCACTGATCTTTGGAATAATAAAATAAAACAAAAATTTGATGAAGGAATAAATGATATATCAAAGAATCTTGTAAATACAGGGATAGAAACAGTCCAAGATGAAATGAATGAAAAATTAGATGAAATGAAAAAAGAATAAACTATAAAATACACCAAATAAATTTGGTGTATTTTATAGTATTTACAAAATTTACAAAATGATGTATTTTAAAGATAAAATAATTAAATTTAAATATCAATAAAATGAAAATGGATTTAAAAAAAGCTTGTCTTACAATAAGATTGTATGGCCAAGCAAGAACGGATCCCACAAATCCCATTTTTTCTCACAATTCAGAGGTTGGTAGATTAATTCAATTAGAAAAAATAAATGAATTATTTACAAAAAAAGAATGGATTGAATGTTTGAAGCTTGCTATTTACAATGAAAGCGAAATAACAGATCAAGCTCTTTTTATAATAGAAAAAAAATTTCCTAAAATTATTGGAGAATTAGTGGTTGAATACAGAAGTAAAAAAGGAATATAAAATATTTTTTTACTTCTGTCTTAAAAAGAGCAAAAGATTTTGCTCTTTTTTATTTATTTTTAGTTAGGAATATTTTTCTTTCTCCAAAAAAAATATTATAATCTTACAGATTTTATAAACCTTTCATTTTAAAAATATCTTGACTTGTGGTCGTGGATAATTTTTATTATCTTAATAAAATCTTTATATCCCAGTATAAAAAAAATAAAAGCAATCAATATTGCTTTTATTTTCATTTGTGCCCGAGGTGGGGGTCGAACCCACATCCCTTGCGAGACACGATTTTAAGTCGTGCGCGTATACCAATTC
>CAYUOT010000012.1:0-20121 GCA_964446475.1 uncultured Candidatus Saccharibacteria bacterium
CCTTCCACCCCATACCCCTTAAATAAGCCAAAATTGCAATACAAATGATATTTCCTAAACTAATGACAATAGATGGGTTATTTCTTTATTTGTTGTCTCTAGGTCTCCCACAGCTTTAGCCCAATCATATGTTCTGAAAGCAGACTCCCAAGCGAGCAGATAAATTTGGTGAAAGCGACCGACCCGCGTCACCAAAATAGCTAAGTAAAATAATGGTTTCTAAAGACCCTAAAAAGTGACGAAATTCATCAAAATCCCAGTTTCTAAAATATTATTAATTTATATAGCAATAATAGGTTCGAGCCCTATCGTCCCCCGTGGATAGGGATAGAACATCTAAATGGTATGAAAAGAGTAGAGAAAAAAGTTTGGCCAGAATATTTTCAAAATATATTTGAAGGTAAGAAAACCTTTGAATTAAGACTAAATGATTTTGATATAGAAGAAGGAGATATTTTGGTATTAAAAGAATGGGATCCAAATACTAAAGATTATACAGGTAGAGAATTAGAGAAGAAAGTTGGATTTGTTGGTAAGTGGAAGATAGATGATTTAACTGTATTTTGGAGTAAGGAAGAAATAGAAGATAAAGGATTACAAGTAATATCACTTCTAGATTAATTTATGGATAATAAAAATATAAAAATTAAAGTTAGAGGGGTTATCATACATGAAAATAAATTATTTATTGTTAAACATATAGGTACTGGCTATATGGCTCTTCCTGGCGGACACTTGGAGTACGGAGAAGATGTTATTACTTGTTTAAAAAGAGAGCTTGTTGAAGAATTAGGGGTCATGCCTGAAATTGGAAAGCTATTATATATAAACACATTTATTGAAAAGAAAAACGGTACAGAATATGTGGAGTTCTTTTTTGAAGTTAAAAATGGGAAAGATTATTTAAATATAGATGGATTAGAAAGAACTCATGCTCATGAATTAACTGAGATATTATGGATATTTTCTGATAGTGATATAGAAATATTACCAAAGAAATTCAATGAGGATTTTAAGAATAATAAGATTTTTGAAGGAGAAACTAAATTTATTAATGAGTTAGACCCCTATCGTTAGAGCAGATAAATTTGGTGAAAGCGACCTGTCCCTGTCTGGGAAGGTCGCTTTTACTTTTAAGCTCAAAGTTATATAATTAAAATATGAAAAAGTATATATCTATTGTATCTTTATTGCTCATATTAGTTCCATCTATTGCTTTTGCTTCTTGGTGGAATCCTTTATCTTGGTTTAATAACTGGAAATTTAATAAAATAGAAAAAATCCAAGAAAAATTACAACAAGAAGAAAAAATAAATGAATTACAAAAACAAATTGAGGAATTAAAGAACAACAAAGAAAACCCTGAGCAAAAACCAAAGGAAGAAAATAAAACAGAAGTTAAAAAAGAAATAGAAAAAACAAACAAAACAACTGAACAAAAAGATGTTTGTTCAAACATTGAAGGAATTCAAATAATTACACCAGAAGGATATTCAAATAATTTAGGAACCTGTACTCAAATGAAAGATTTATGCCCCAATATAGATGGGATCCAAACTGCAGTTCCTTCTGGAAAATATATATATAGAAATACTAATGAATGTTTAACAAATGATGAAATCGATAAATATATAAATAAAAAAGAAGAAGAAAGGAAAGAACGAGAGAATATTTTAAAAAAATTAGCAGAAATAAATAATCTTAATAATTATTATTCTGATCTATCAACGGACAAACTTAAGGAAATATTAAGAGAAGAAGAAGATAGAGAAAGAAATAAAATATTATCTGGAATAAATGATGATTTAGCAGAAGAATATTATTATTCTGATCTATCAAATAGCGAATTAAAAGAAGCTATAAAAATAGAACAAGAAAAAAATAATTGCTTATTAAAAAAATCTCCTTACTATACTTACAAATGGAATGAGGATAAAAACACTTGTAAAAATATTTTAAAAGATGGTTATTATATTGGATGTTGTGGTCAAGTAATAAAAGGAACAGAGCCATCTAATTTAAATTGTCACCACTTTGCCTGCCCTTAATAATAAAATTTAGTTAATTTGAGTATTGCTTAAAAAATAAAAAAGCTCCCTGAAAAGAGAGCTTAAAACTGATCCGTATTTAAAGAATAGCACCAAGAACTATAAAAGAAAAGCTTTTAATAATTCAATTATTACTAATACTAGTTGAAAAACAACCAGTATTAAGTTTAAAGTGGTGGATGAATTTTTAGGTTTCCCAACATTCATCTTAAGCGATTTTCGCTTTCTTTGCGGTTTCATTTCAAGATCCTTTCTGAGAGACTTAATTGTCTCACCGCCACCGGATCAGTTTCAATTATAAGGTATCATATATATTATATTTATCAAAATTAGTGTATAGCAAGAATTGTCCTTGCTATACATTTTGTCATTTTGATAATAAACAAGTAAGTGACTATTATATAATAAAAACAGATCGATTATTATTAAAATAAATTATTAAAAAAATAAAATGAATAAAGAACAAGAAGCTCGAGAAGCATTTATAAATTATAAAGAAATAAAAAAGGAATGGGAATCAAATGTAAATGAAAAAATTAAACTAAAACCCATTACTGCGAATTCCGCTTTATCTGAAAAACTAGAAGAAGCCGAGGAAAAATTAAAGAATTTAATGAAATATTTAGATGAAACAGATTTAATAGAATTAATACAATACCCAGAATTAGAAGAAGAAGCGAACAAAATACTTTCAATATTGAAATTCAAGACAATTAATTAAATACTTGCATAGTTTTATTGATGTGATATAATGTTAGCATAAATACGAAAAGGGGTCCGAACGGCTAATTACCTAAGGCACCCTTTTCTTTTTGTCTAATTAAGAAATCTTTTCTTTTATATCTTTATCGTCTAAATAAGCAAAATAATTATTAGATAGTTTTTTATATAAAGATGATCTATATTGCCTATTTGGAAATAGTATTTTTTTAAATTTATCTTCCTCTATTAAAAAATCTACCAATAATTTATAATCTCCATCCCCTGAGACTAAAACAATTTTATCAAAATCTTTTCTCTTGTATATTTTTTTCATTATTTCAAAGACAATATCAGTATCAACATTCCCCTTCTTTTTTCCAAGCATTGCCGGGTTGTGTTGCTTGAACACTAGAATAAAACCAGCTTTTTGAATTTCTGAATATATCTCTTGATTTATCTCTTGAACATAACCTAGAAAATAATAAGCCTCTTTTACACCATATTTTTTCTCTAAATAGATTTTAAATTTGCCTAAATTAATCTTCCAAGGATTATCACTTAGCGTTGTTCCCATGTGAAGATTTTGACCGTCTATAAAAGCTAGATTATCTATTTGTTCTTTTTCCATATTTTTTGATTATATCATATAAAATATTAATTCATTGTATTATGGTTATATTTATAAATATAAGTTCCGACTTCATCCCAAGTCGAGAGCTCGTAAATTTAATATAAAAAAGGAGAAGCGTTTCCACTTCTCCTTTAGGGAATACCATCCGATTATCGTTGATGGTCTTAAACATTATCCTCTCAATATTCTCTTTCCTTATTCTCCAGAAAGAGCCCGTTTTCGTTCGTCACTACTAGCGACAATTTAGATTCCAATGGAGCCGAAAGCTCTTGGAGGTTTTGCTCAATTACCTCTCGCTTACCAAGAATATAACACATAATATTATATTTTTCTACTAATATAAAAATTGACAAATTTAGATATTAAATGTAATGTGAAGTAAAAAATAGTATAAACCCTTTAAAATAGATACTTATGCAGAATTTATTTTTTAAAGAAGTTTTGACAAATTGCTATCCAAATAAAGAAATATACTCAAAAAATATGGAGGCTATAAATGAAAGTAAAATAATTATGACTTTCTTTTTTCCACCATACAAAAGAGCTAAAAGGGAAATTAATTATGCTTCTGTAAATCAGATAGTACCAGCAATCACAGAGGGACTATATGTAGTAGCGGGGCATTATGTAAAAAATTCTACAGATAAAAATGTAGTATTTGGATACGAAAAATTTCCTAAAAAAATGTGGGATGCAATTTTTAGAGAATTTGAAAAGCTGGTATTTTCAAAAAAGATATCACAAAAAGAATTAATTGAAATAACTTTTGAAGTTATAAAGACAGAGAAAGTTAAAAATTTCATTGAGTTCTATTTTCAATTCTCTGGTCCTGTAAGAGGCAAAGCAAAATGTCTCATACCTGTATAATAATGAAGAGAGCTAACAAAGCTCTCTTTTTGTTTATAATAATATATAGTGTTTAAGGGTATAGGGTAAAAATACATTAATCTCCTTGTTTTATAACATTTCGAACATCATCCCAAGTTCGGAGCAGAATTTTAATCCTTATTTATCAAAGGTTGTTTTGGGTACCTTTGTAGAAGTTCAAACTATAAATACTTGCATAAAATGTGCAATATGATATAATACTAATATCAATACGAAAAGGGGCTTCACTTATGTGACGCCCCCTTTTCATTTTATTTATTTTCTATAAACTGGCGAATTGTTTGTCTATCCAATGATAATTTAAATTTATTATCAAGCTTATTATACAAAGATGATGCTTTGTTGCCATTCGGGAATAGAATCCTTTTAAATCTATCTTTTTCTATCAAATAATCAACTAGTTTTTTATAATCACCATCACCAGAAACTAATACTATTTTATCAAAATCAATATTTTCAATTAAGTTTTTCATTATTTCAAAAACAATATCCGTGTCTACATTCCCTTTCTTTTTAGAAATAGCATATTCATTATGATCTTTAAAAATTACTATAAATCCAGCCTTTTGAATTTCTTTGTATAATTCATTGTTTTCTTCTTGCAAATAACCTATAAAATAATATGCTTCTTTTACGTTATATTTATCTTGTAGATATATTTTTAATTTGGATAAATCTATAGACCATCCGTCTTGTTTAGTTCCAAGATATAGATTTTGTCCATCTATAAAAGCTAGGTTATTTTTTCTTTCATTCATTTTAATATTTTAACATAGTTTTAAATAAAACTATAAATCTTTTGTTATCTCTTCTCGGACTTCGTCCCAGGTTTGAAGCAGATAAATTTGGTGAAAGTGACCTGTCCCTGTCTGGGAAGGTCACTTTTTCTATATATTTTAGTATATTAATTTTGAGAGCTATTTATATATAAAAATCTCTGAAAATTAAAGAAGTTGGATCTTATACTATCTACATTACCTAGAGCCTTCTCGGCGTCTAATATTGAGTTATATTTGATATTTAAAAGCTGTGGTAACTTTTCCTCATCTAACTATTCAACACCTTTTTCTTGATACTTGGCGAGTACGAATTCAACAAATTCACGATTATATCAGAAACAACCCTTTTTATTTATACTTCCCTATTTTCATTACAACTTCATCCCAAGTTTGGAGCAAAATTTTGAACCATATTTTATAAGGGTTATTTTTGCTATCTTTGTAGATGTTCAAACCTATTAAATTCATTGAAAATGTAATAAAATGTAGTACAATATGATCTATGGGAATGGAATCATTTATAAAAAAAAATAACAAGAAAGAACAAAGAATAATTAATAATTCTGTTTCGAAAATCAATAATGAAGCAGAACAAGTTAATATCAAAAAGGAAGATTCTATTATTAGAAACATAGAATCTATTGAAGACGAACAAAACTTAAAAAATTGTCTTAATGTTATAAACGGACCTGAAGGAAAATTACATAGAGAAGAATTAATATTATCTAGAATATCTAAAAATGCTGATTCTTTTTTTAATTTATCTAAAGAAGAAAAAACAAAAGTAAAAGAATTATTAGTTGAAAAAATTGCCAATACTTTATCTGTAAAAATAAACCCAAAACTAGGAAAGGATATTTTTGAAAATTTTACAAGACTTTCAGAAACAGACAAAGAAACAATAGATAATTTATCTAAAAAAGAAAAAATTGATTCTGAAACTGAAGAGTGGGATTTAGAACTTGCTAAAAGAAATGAAAAATTAGTTAATCTTAATCTTCTCTCTCAAGAAGATCGCCCATTAATTATAAAAAGGGTTTTTGACAATTTAAGAAATGAATCAAATCAACAACAATATAGCACCTTTAATAATTTAGAATATTTACTAAAAGAAGAATATACAGATTATTTTAAAGAAGACATAAAAAAATATTTAGAAGATTATATTGATAAAATTTTTTCTAATGCTGAAGAAAAAATTAAAAACAATGAGAACCCGCAACGTTTACTTGAAATTAAACATATGTTTTTAAAAGAAATGATTTCTGACGGATTAAAAAAGATAGCTGATCCTAAAAAAGAAATCGCCCCTATTCTTAAGATGATTGATGAAGGTTTATTAAAAATAGAAAAATTATCTACAGAATTAGATCTTAAGGGTATATACTAATATAATATTTCTCTATAAAAAGAGAAGGAATCTTTAAAAACACCCCTCCTTAAAGAAGAAACGCATCAATAATAAACATATTTGGTGAATTTTTATTTACACCCTATATTAATCATCCCAAGTCGAAGCAAAATTTTAAGCCTTATTTTATAAGGCTTATTTTTTCTACCTTTGAAGAATTTCGAATCTAAATAATTTTAAGATATAATTATAAAATGAAAGAAAAAATTATATTTGACGAACAAGGACTAAAACCAGGAACACCTTACGAAAAAGGTCAATGGGAAAAAATATCCAGTCATAACGATAAAGATATAAAAGGTTTTTTCGGAGAGTATAGATTTTTGAGTAATTTTTGGCCAGCCAAAGTCTTTTTAGATGATGAGGAATATAAATTTACCGAAAATGCTTATCAGGCAGCAAAATACAAAAAAGAATTGAGAAGTAAATTAAAAGAATGTTCCCCAAAAGAAGCAATAATTTTTGTCAGAGAAAATCCAATAGGTCAATACACCGCCGAAGAGTGGAATAAAATTAAATTAGGAATTATGCGGAAGTTATTACTTCAAAAGTTTGATAAAAAACTAAACCCAGAAAATTATAAAAAATTAAAGGAAACAGGTGTTAAGTACCTAGAAGAAACAAATTACTGGGACGATAAATATTGGGGGGTTAATAAAAATGATATTTCAGAAAAAGGTATAGGTGAAAATAATTTAGGTAAATTATTAATGGAAATCAGGAGTAATTTATAAATAACTATATTTTATATCCCCTATTCCAAAATAGATAAAAATAAGCTATAATAAAGGGACAATTTATTATTAATAAAAACAATCTTATATGGCAAAAAGAGCAACATCGCTTCACCCACACAAGAAATCAAAGCATTCACCAAAGACAAAAAAGAGACTAGAAGTAAAAAAGGTAATGCTAGAAGCAAAAAAGACAAGAAAAAAGTGCAGTAAATAAAAACAAGAGCTACAATATAGCTCTTGTTTTTATTTACATAATGATATAATAAATATATTTAAACATGATAAACAAAAGAAGTCTCAAGAAAACAATAAGTTGGAGAATCATAGCAACAATTGTCACAGGTTCAATTTTTTTAATATTTACAGGAGAAATATCAAAAACCACACAATTAACCATAATAAACGCAATAGCCTTAACTATTCTTTATTATATACATGAAATCTTTTGGTCTAAAAAATAATTATTAATTAAAAAAATAAAATAATGTATGGAAAATATAAATATAGAAATATTTAATGAGGCAGTATTAAGAAGAGAAGCAACATGGTGGCAAATGGAACTTCCTTCAGGAAAGGTATTTTTTGGGGATGCAAAAACAGAAATGCTTGGATTCCCTAGTTCAGACTTTAGTGTTTATCAAGATTTTACAAACTTACTATACGAAGAAGATAGAGAAGGTGCTATGAATGCCATGAGAGATCATTTATCTGGTAAAAAAAGTTTTTACGAAACAACATATCGAATAAAAACATCAGATGGATCATATTTGAGATTTTATGATTTCGGGCAAATCATAAAAAAAGAAAATGAAAAAATAACTCTTGCTGGTTTTGTTTTTAAAGTTGAAGAAGATTTTAATTTGGAAAAAGCTGAAAACTTTAGAAATTTAATAGTTGAAGGTACCCCTTCTGTATTAGAACTTGTTGCTAAAATAAAATAACTAATCTACTAAAAAATTAGTTAATATTTCTTTTAATTAACTTTATTCAAATAAACAGGGAATAACCCAAATACAAAAATATAAAAACTGAAATAATTAGAAAATTTAAAAAAATTCTCTAGAAATTTTTAATATTATCTATGTTAAAATGTAATGTATAAAAATTCAAATAAAAAAAGACCAAAATTTGGTCTTTTTTTATTTGAATTCAGCTATCTGATTTCTTGTTTTATTTCTTTTTCTTTTGGTCTCATTATAATCCTCACAACAATAATAATAGCGAGAATTAATATTATTGAAATAAACCATCCCCAGAATGTATTAGGTGTAAAGTTTGAACCATAAGCAGACCCACTCAATCTTGATCCTGTAGTATCAATTGCCCCACCATAACGAGAATCATATTTACTATCATTTACACTTTTTGAGTCAGAAGATACTACTTTGTTAGAAGTTTTAGCGTCTTTGCTTGAAACAGTCCTACTGTTAGTTGCAACCTTGTCGCTTGAACTAGAAGAAGTAGAGTTATCTGTTGATGTCTTAGAACCAAAACTAGAAAACAAAGAATAATAATTATTAATAACTTGGGGAGGTCTAGCACCAGAAGCAATAGAGACTTCTTTCGTTTGAGTAGGTGTGTTTACTATTTTTGAATTATAACTATCATTATTTTGATCCCTGTAATAATTATCTTTGTTTCCATCTTCATAATAATTTTTTCTATCATTAGGTAAGTTATTATCATAAACATAATCACCCTCGCCTTGGGGTATTTGTTTTAAATCTTCATTATAATATCCATTCATAGTTCTGTTGTAACCATCCATATAAGCCTCAACAGCTCTGTTGTAACCATCAGAATAAGAATCAGTGTAAGCAAAAGAAGTCTTACTTATAATTAAACTAAGAGATAACAAAACAAAAGAAACTATTAAAATTTTTATTGCTTTATTTTTCATATTTATATGATAGCATATTTATATATTTTTGTCAAGCATATTATCAAGGAAAAAACTCTTAATTTTATTACTTAAAATTGATATAATAGAATCTTAATATGAAAAAAATACATAGATTTATAGAAGAATATAAGATAGAAAATAAACAGATAGGAATAAAAGATCCTTCGCTTCTCCACCAGTGGAAGAATGTTTTGAAGTTTAAAAATGGGGAACGAATCATTTTATCTAATAAAAATGAGGATATTTTAGCAGAAATAAAAAGTTTAAATAAAAACCTTTGTGAACTTAAAGTGATAGAAAAATACCAAAATAATAATAAAGTAAAAAGAAAAGTTCATTTATTCCTAGCTATTCTTAAAAAAGAAAATTTTGAACTAGCTATACAAAAATCTACTGAATTAGGAATAGAAAGTATCACCCCTATTATTACAGAAAGAACAATAAAAACTGGTCTTAATTTTGAAAGATTGAAAAAAATAACAAAAGAGGCATCTGAATTATCTGGAAGAAATACTATACCTATAATAAATAAAACAATTATTTATCCAGAAATTTTTGAAAAAAACAAAAACCAAAAAACAATTATTTTTGATACAAGAGGAGACAAAATAGAAGAAATAGAAGAACAAGAAGTAAATATTATTATTGGCCCTGAAGGAGGATTCACCGAGAATGAAATAAAAATAGCAAAAGAAAATGACACAATCACCGCATCTCTTTCCCCTCTCACTCTCCGTGGGGAAACTGCTGCTGTTGTTGCCAGCTACTTAACGACAAATATTTAATGTATAAAACTTTTGCGATGGATTGGAGTAAGACCTAACTTTTTTATAACTTCGTAGTGAGCTTTTGTGCCATAGCCAACATGCTTTTCAAATCCGTATTCTGGATATTCTTTTGCGTATTTTTCCATAATTCTATCTCGTGATACTTTCGCCATAATTGAGGCCATAGAAATTACAGGATGAAGTTCGTCCCCTTTTATAATTGTCTCTTGATTAATATATTCTTTCGGAGCACGTAATCCACCATCGAGAAAAATTGAGAGTGCAGCATAATCACCAAAATTCTTTGTCGCGTAGTGCCCCTCTGGAGTAAAGCGCAAAGAATTTTGGTGATTATGCGAAACGACTTTTTCAAGAGATGTATTTAAAGCTTTTTGAATACATTTTGCAATTCCAAATTTATCAATATTTTCAGGAGAAACAAAAGATACGGAGTAATCGCAAAAACCTTCATTTTTTGCGACTCTTAAATATTCGAACCATTCTTCTCTCTGTTTTTTCGAAAGCTTTTTTGAATCACGCAATTTTGGTAATTTCTTGTACTCATTTTCTCCACCAGTCCGACTGGTTGAGAAATCTAAAAATGATTCATCTTTTAAAAGAAAAGCGCAAACACAAACAGGACCTGCTATTGGACCTCTGCCAACCTCATCTATACCAATTTTATATTTTATTGTCCCCTTGTCTTTCATATAGAACAATAATACCTTATTTGATATACTTATGAAATGGCAGACAAAAAATCAAATTTTATACACTTACACACCCATTCTCACTATTCTCTTTTAGACGGATTATCAAAAATCCCAGACATGGTTAAAAAATGTAAGGAAAATGGTATGAACGCTCTAGCTATAACTGACCATGGACACATGTATGGAGCTATTGAATTATACAAAGAAGCGCAAAAAGCTGGAATAAAACCAATAATTGGAGTTGAGGCATATATAGCTGAAAGAGGAAGAAAAGACAAAGAACCTGGGGTTGACAATAAAAGATACCACCTTACTCTTCTTGCAAAAAATAGAACTGGATACAAAAATCTAATGCATTTAGTTTCTCTTGCAAACATAGAAGGTTATTACTACAAGCCAAGAATGGATAAGGAGATACTGAGACAATACAGCGAAGGTATTATTTGCCTCTCTGGTTGTATGGGTAGTCAATTATCTCGTGCGGTAATTGGAGATGATTGGGAAAAAGCAGATAGTCTTATCAAAGAACACCAAGAAATATTTGGTAAAGAAAATTATTTTCTTGAAGTTCATTCTCATGCTCATATAGAAAATGATAAAAAACTTCGTGATGGAATAATTTCCCTTGGTAAAAAATGGAATATTCCGGTTGTGGCAGGACAAGACTCTCATTATCTTTGCCAAGAAGACCATGAAGCACACTTTACCCTTCTACAAGTAAACACTGGTGTGATGGACAACAAAGAAGGTACGAAGTTTGAGTTTTCAGAAGATGACTTCTCTCTTATAAACGAAAAGAAAGCTCTTGAATATTTTAGTGATTATAAAGAGGTTGTTTCAAATACTCAAATGGTTGCAGATTTGTGTGAAAATTATGACCTTGAACTAGGCAAGGCCTATTTTCCAGATTACCCTATCGATGAAGGTAAAACAGCAGATGAAATGCTTAGAGATCTTGCTTATGCTGGATTTGATTTTAGAGGCCTCCCTCAAACAAAAGAATACACAGATCGTCTTGAATACGAACTAGGAATAATAAAACAAAAAGGATACCCTGCGTATTTTCTTGTTGTTTCTGACCTTCTTCGTTTCTCTCGTGAAAATGGAATATACACAAACATCCGAGGATCTGTCGCAGGATCTCTCACCACCTACCTAACAGGTATTACAAAAGTAGATCCGATAACATATAAACTTCCTTTCGAAAGATTCTTAAATCCAGAGAGACCATCCCTACCTGATATTGATATGGACTATGCCGATAATCGCCGGGCTGATGTTATAGCTTATGCAAAACAAAAATATGGAGAAGATCATGTTGCTCAAATAGGAACATTTGGAACAATGATGGCAAAAGGGTCTGTTAGAGATGTTGCGAGAGCTTTGGGTTACCCATACTCTGTGGGAGACAGGATATCTTCTATGATACCTCTTGGATCTCAAGGGATGCCTATGACAATAGATCATGCAATGGAAATAGTTCCTGAACTCAAAGATGCATATAAAAATGGGATTCCAGAGAAAGAAGGGCAAGAAAAAATAAATACATCCGATATCCAAAAAATAATAAATCTAGCAAAGAAAATGGAGGGTTGTGTTAGACATATATCTGTTCATGCTGCTGGAGTTGTTATGGCACCACGTCCACTTTGGGAATTCACACCTATTCAATTTGATCCCAAGGGTGGAGATATAATAACAGAGTATGATATGTATAGCATAGAAGATGCAGGTCTTCCAAAGTTTGATTTTCTTGGAATAAGAAACTTATCTATCCTAGCTGATGCAGTTCGTCTAGTAAAAAAAATTCATAATGTAGAAATAGATATTGACAGAATCCCTCTCGATGATAAAAAAACTTTTTCTATGCTCGCAAGAGGAGAAACCATGGGACTTTTCCAATTAAATGGCTCTGGAATGACTAGATATTTAAAAGAACTTCGACCCTCTACTATACATGATATAAATGCAATGGTTGCTCTATATCGCCCTGGGCCAATGGAATCAATTCCTGAATATATAAAAAGAAAACACAACCCTTCTCTTATAACTTACCTAGACCCAAGATTAAAGGATATTCTTGATCAATCTTTTGGTGTTATTACATACCAAGATGACGTCATGGCAATATCCATAAAACTTGCAGGATATTCATGGCTAGAAGCAGATAAGCTCCGTAAAGCTATGGGTAAAAAAATTCCAGAAGTTATGCAAGCAGAGAAAGACAAGCTCCTAGAAGGTTTTGTGAAAAATGGAATGTCTTCTAAAAAAGCTCAAGAATTCTGGCACTTAATTGAACCATTTGCTGCTTATGGATTCAACAAGGCCCACGCTGCTTCTTATGGATTAGTTGCTTATCAAACAGCATACATGAAAGCAAACTATCCTGTAGAATACATGACAGCCATTATGACTGCTGAATCTGGAGATGTTGAAAAAGTTGCAGAAATAGTCCACGAATGTGAAAAAATGAAAATAGAAGTTCTTCCACCTGACATCAATGAGAGTTTCGGGGGTTTTACTGTAATAAATGGAAGCGATAAAGAAGAAGGTCGCGCTATTCGATTCGGACTCTACACTATCAAAAATTTAGGTGGAGATATCTCAGATGCAATTATAGAAGAAAGAAAACAAGGTGGAAAATTTAAATCACTTGCAGACTTTTTTGAAAGAATAAAACACAAAAATTTAAATAAGAAATCTGTCGAAGCATTAGCAAAGTCTGGAGCAATGGATTGTCTTTCCGAGAGAAATATGATTATCGGAAACTTAGAAACACTTCTTTCTTTTAATAAAGAAAATAAAACCATAGCCAACCAAGATTCTCTTTTTGGATCAATCGGTGGAATAGAAACAAAACTAACATTAAAAGAACAATCAGAGGCACTCAAAAAAGATAAACTTGCTTGGGAAAAAGAGTTACTTGGACTTTATATTTCTGGTCATCCGTTAGACGAATACAAAGAAAAAATTCAGAAACTTGCAACAGAGATTAAAAAAATTAAAAATGAAGTAAAAAATAATATGCCAGTAACCGTTGTTGGAATTATCGATGATGTTCGTATGGTTATGACAAAGAAAAACGACCGTATGGCATTTATTAAACTCTCTGACTATACAGGCACCATAGAGGCTGTAATATTCCCCAAAACATACGAAACGCACAGAGAAACACTTATAAATGACAACATAATAGCTTGCCAAGGAAAAGTTACAGAAAGAAATGGAGAAAAAAGTATTGCAATAGATAATCTAAAAAAAATATAAAATACACAAAAATTAAAATTACCACGATCTAAATCGTGGTAATTTTAATTTTTGTATTAAATTATTGTATCTTCACTGTCTATAACTTTCATTATCTTGATTACTTGTTTATAGTAACCAGGAACTATAGACTCAGGATTGTATTTTTTAAGTATTTGTTCAGATGTCATATCTGATTTGTAATGCTTAACCTTTTCATTATTACCTCCTAATGTCTTAGAAATATATTCTATAGAGTGATTTATAGAGCTAAATCCTATCTTACAAGACCCCCAGCCAAAACTATTATTTGGAGCTTTAGGATTTTTACAGGTAAATTTTCCTCCTGTTGTCTCTCTCATAGCAATTGCTGGTAAAAGCCTCCAGTCAATTCCATTTTTCTCTGCTTCTTCTACGAATTTCATTCCATAGCCTTCAAGCGGAGCACCTTTTGAAGCAAAATATTTATCTATTGCTTCTGCTTTCTTAATACGAGATTCATTTTCCTGTGTTGTTATCACGGAAACTTCACTCGAAATATTATCAACACTAACAGTATTTAATTCCATTGTACCGATGTTTGCCATAGGCATAGCAACGGTAAATATTGGAAATAAAATAAAGGACTGCAGTATTTTATTTATTTTATTTATACTCATAAACAGCAGTTTCGATCCGCCAAACGCCCTCTTTTAAAGGGTTAGCCGAAATTATTTTTATAAAAAATAATTTAAACTAAAAAATCCTAATACATTATCAATATATTTATACTAATAACATACTGGGACCTGAGCAAATACTATCACGCACTCAACAAAAAGTCAATGCTTATGACACATTTTTAAAGCTCGTCAAATATAAAAAACCCTTATTTTATAAGTGTTTTTTATCAATCAACTATTGACAAAATGTTTAATTTTATTGTCAAATAAAGCCTTAAAATAAGGATTTATTGGTAAATTTGACAAATTTACCAATATGTATAATAAAAATCCTTATTTTATAAGGATTTTTATTATTTTTATTCTCCATGACAATGTTTATACTTCTTGCCTGAACCACAATAACATGGGTCATTTCTTCCTATTTTAGGAGTTTCTCTTTTAATAGATTTATTAGAATTATCATCCGAAGAACTTAATATTAGCTGAGGTTTTTCTTCTTCAACCTGTAAACTATCATCACTAGGCTTTACGTTTAATGTTTCAATAAAAGAAACAACCTTTTCTTTAAAATTAAATTCTAACTCCCTAAAAAGTCTTATCCCCTCTTTTTTATACTCAATAAGAGGGTCTCTCTGCCCATAAGCACGCAAGTTTACAGAAGATCTTGTATATTCCATTGTTTCTAAGTGCTCAACCCACAAAATATCTACAACATGTAATGCGATTCTTCTAATTGTTTCAAAAAAGATTTGATCTCCTATTTCATGTCTCTTGCTTTCCATAATTTCTAAAACAGAAGGATAATCTTTTGACAAATCAATTAAGAAATTTTCCACATCTTCTTGAGTACCAGTTAGCATTAATCTTCTCTTGTCATAAATAGATTTTCTTTGATGATTCATAACATTATCATATTCGAGTGTATGTTTCCTTGAATCAAAATGAAAACCTTCTATTTTTGTTTGTGCATTTTCGAGAGTATTTGTTATAAAACGATTATCAATAGGTTGATCTTCTGGAATTCCAAATCTCCCCATCATTGTTTTTATTCTTTCCGATCCAAAAATTCTCATCAAATCATCTTCAAGAGAAACATAAAAACGAGTAGTACCTGGGTCACCTTGACGACCAGAACGTCCTCTTAACTGATTATCTATCCTTCGAGCTTCATGTCTTTCTGTTCCTATAACACACAAACCTCCAATGGATTTAACTTCTTCATATTTTTCTTTATCAAAAGGAACACCTCCTAACTTGATATCAACTCCACGTCCAGCCATATTTGTAGCAACTGTTACTGCCCCTCGATGTCCAGCATTAGCAACAATCTCACCTTCTCTCTCGTGATTTTTAGCATTTAAGATAGTATGAGGAACACCAGCAGAAGTTAAATAAGCTGAAAGTAATTCATTTTTTTCAATAGAAACAGTCCCTATTAGAACAGGTTGACCCTTAGAATGTAAATCTTTTACTGTGTCGGCTATTGCTTTAAATTTACCTTTTTCTGTCTGATAAATTAAATCATTTAAGTCTTTTCTTTGTATTGGCCTATGTGTAGGAATAACAATAACGGGCAAACCATAAACCTTCATGAATTCTTCTTTTGAAGTTTCGGCTGTACCTGTCATACCAGAGAGTTTTTTATAAAAACGAAAATAATTTTGAAAAGTAATAGAAGCAACAGCTCTTGTTTCTTTTTCTATTTTAACACCCTCCTTAGCTTCTATGGCTTGGTGAAGACCATCACTCCAACGACGTCCAGGCTGTAATCTCCCAGTAAAAGAATCAACAATTATTACCTCACCATCTTTAACAACATAATCTTTATTATTTTCATAAAGAGCACGAGCTTTTACCGCAGTCTCAAGATGATGAACATATTTTATACCCTTTTCTGTATAGATATTAGAAATACCTAAAAGATTTTCTGCTTTTGTAATACCTTGATCAGTCAAAGATATCGCACGAAGTTTTTCATCAACAGCATAATCATCTTCCTTGACTAAAGTTTTTGCAATATCTGCAAATGTATAATATAAATCCTCACTGTCTTCTGCTGCAGAAGAAATAATAAGTGGAGTCCTTGATTCATCTATTAAAATAGAGTCAACTTCATCTATAATTGCAAAGTGATGTTCTCTTTGGACCAAACTATCTACTCTAGTAGCTAGATTATCTCTTAAATAATCAAAACCAAATTCATTATTTGTCCCATAAACAATATCACATTCATACGCCTCTTTTCTAGAACATGGACGCAAGAACTCATACTGAACCTTAAAAGAACTTGATTCATCCTCTTCATCAACATTATTAACATGAGAAGGGTCATAAATATAAGAAGTATTTAGAGAATTTATAACTCCAACAGAAAGCCCCAATAAAGAAAATAATGGACCCATCCAAACACCGTCACGACGAGAAAGATAATCATTAACAGTAATTATATGTACTCCTTTACCAGTTAAAGCATTTAAATATGCTGGACATGTGGCAACAAGAGTTTTACCCTCTCCTGTACGCATCTCTGCAATGTTCCCCTTGTGAAGAGCTATACCTCCTATAATTTGAACATCATAATGTCTTTCACCTCTTATACGAGAAGAAGCTTCTCTAACAAGAGCAAAAGCTTCTGGAAGTAAACTGTCTAAAGATTCTCCATTATTATATCTTGTTTTAAATTCTGCTGTTTTTAAACTAAAATCTGAATTATCTATTATATTAAGGTCTTTTTCTAAATTATTGACCATCTCAACTATAGAATTCCATTTTCTTATTGTTTTTGTATTTTCGTCTCCGAATACACTTTTTAATATTCCCATATTTAATCATTCTACCACCAGATAGCCATTTTTTCAACATTAGCACAAAAGAAAAACCCTCGATAGAGAGAGGGTTTTTCTTAAGAAATATTATTTCTTTTTTGCTACTTTTTTAGCTGCTACTTTCTTCACAACTTTTTTAGCTGCTGGCTTTTTAGCTGCTACTTTCTTCACAACTTTTTTAGCTGCTGCTTTCTTTTTTGCTGCCATAAATTTTTTAAAAAATTATTTTTAAAGATGTGTGTGAATCCACGACCTTACAAAAAATTTTAAAAAAATATTTTGTAAAAAATTTTCATCACACTCACAAATATATTATCTCTCATATAAAAAAATATTACAATACTTTTTTATAAAAAAACTGTGGATAACTTTTTATTTTTATAAAAAGTTATCCAAACAAAAAAAATAAAATATTTTTATTTAAAAAATTATTTTAAATAAAAAAACACTTAAAAATTTTATAAACAAAAAAATAAAACACTCTAAAAAAATGTAGAGTGTTTTATTTTAGTTTTGTATTCTATAAGCCGGGTTCTGTTCCCTTACAAAAAAGATAAGAGTGATAGAAATTTATCTAGGTCCTCAATTACTTTTGGACTCAAGCGATTCAGACATCAACAAAAGTTGATGAATACGATCTTGCACACATGTAAGGATTTAGCCGTTTCACTTCTTGATTTCATTTTTCAATTTATACAAGAATTTATCCTTTGCCAAAGCACAGGATACTACTCCTTTTCAGGTTTATAGCGTCTCTGCTCGCACCTCTAGTATTACTACTGATGGGTATTACCCATTACACTTTTCGCCTTATCAGCGAATATGTGCCCGGACTTTCCTCACCCATTCTTGCGTCAGGGCGTATCTATCCAAATACAAAACTGTCTTAAACTATAACATAATTATCAATACTTGACAATATATTTATATTTGCTATACTAGGATTGTGAGTTAATCACTCCAATCGTCAGAATTATTTATTGAAACTGACAACAATTGCGATCAAAACCCCACCGAGCAATCGGTGGGGTTTTGTATTTTAAATTTTTTAGGTTATAATATTTATGTTAGTCAGCCGTTGTGTGTTTAAGCCAGCGGCTGCACTCACATCGCAATTGTATGTTGGAGTTTAGCACCCGCTGGCTTTAGCACACAAAAATAAAAACCATTGAATTTAAAATTTCAATGGTTTTTGTTTTTATTTATCACCCCTTCTTAATACAAAGAATATAATTCTCATGAAAATTTGAATCCTCATAATCTCCTAAAAAATAATTCAGATTTAATTTTCTTTTACACAAAACTGGAATTTGTTTTCTTTCTTTAAAAGAAAATTCTTTATCAAAATAAGTTGACAGTTTGTCTTCATCGTCAATACAAAAAATAGAAGTATGAATTTTACAATTTTTAATAAATTCTTCAAGATTAACACTAAAAGAAATGAAGTCCTTAATGTTTAATAAAAGATAATTGTTATCAACAATAAACTTTAAGCAATCACTACCACTAGTACCTTTTGTTGGAATAAATCCCATAGAATATTTTTGACCACAAGTTACACAACTTTCATGCTCCAAAATATTTTTTAAAAAATCATCGTGAGTAGAAATAGTATTGTCTTTAAGTCTTGTTTTAAAGAGAGAAATCGTTTCTTTAACAATTTCTTCTCCCTTGGCAACAAACGTACACCAAGGAATGAAATCACCAAAATATTTTTCCATAATAAATAATTTTAAGTTCAAGATAAAACTAACATAAAAAAAATTATATAGCAAATATAAAAAAGAAAAAACCTTACAAATATTTATAAGGTTTTTTCTTTTTTAAAATAGTTGTATCAAATTTTTCAAGCGTTTAAAAGTATGCTTTATTTTGTTCCGTTCCAGATGTCTTTCCATCAGTCAATGTACTTTTAGGTCATAGCACATCTAGACCATTGTGTTGTCAATTGAGCAACACAATATCGACTTCAATAAGTTATATTAAACAATAAATGCTTAATATAACGGGTTTCAAATTGAATTATTCCACGAACAGCTTCCGCTACCCGTGCCTTGTTACGACTTATTCCCTGTCACCGAGCTTACTGTAGGCCCTCCTTCTGGAGAGACTTCGAGCACTCCCGGCTCCCTTGAATTGACGGGCGGTGAGTACAAGACTTGAGAACGTATTCACCGCGGTATGTCTGACCCGCGATTACTAGTAATTCCAACTTCATGGGGTCGAGTTGCAGACCCCAATCCGAACTGACGCATCTTTTCTTAGGATTCGCTCAGGGTTACCCCGTCGCTGCCCGTTGTAGATGCGATTGTATTATGTGTGTAGCCCAAGGTATCAAAGGGACATGCTGACCTGGCGTCATCCTCTCCTTCCTCCCCAACCGAAATGTACAATTATTAAATAATTATCCACTTTGGTTGGGGCAGTCTCGTGTGACACTTATAACACACGACGAGGGTTGCGTTCGTTACCCCACTTAAGGGAACAATTCAAACCACGAACTGACGACGGCCATGCATCACCTGTCTACTAGTCTTGCGAGGGCTCCGGTTTCTCGGAGCTTTCACGTAGATTTCTAACCTTGGTAAGGTTCTTCGTTTATCATCGAATTAAACCACATAATCCACTACTTGTGCAAGTCCCCGTCTATTCCTTTGAGTTTTAGCCTTGCGGCCGTAGTTCCCAGGCGGATCTCTTAACGCGTTAGCTACGTCTCTCAGAGGGTCGATACTCCGAAAGACTAGAGATCATCGTTTAGGGCGTGGACTACTGGGGTATCTAATCCCATTCGCTACCCACGCTTTCG
>CAYUOT010000013.1:0-4423 GCA_964446475.1 uncultured Candidatus Saccharibacteria bacterium
TAGAAAAAGTTTGTCGAAGATTCAAAAGAAATAACGAACCCTTTGGTGGAATCCAAGTTATCTTGTCTGGCGACTTTTTCCAATTACCTCCAGTTTCCAAAGGAGAAAACAATAGCAAAATGGTTTACGAAAGTGATTCATGGAAAATACTAAATCCTGCTATTTGCTATTTAGACGAGCAACACCGCCAAGAAGACACCGTGCTTTTAGATGTTTTAAATAAAATCAGAGAAAATAACATAGAAAAATACCATTTTGAAATATTAGAAAAAAGAATCAATGTAACATTAGAAAATATTAGACCAACAAAGTTATACACACATAATACAAATGTAGACAATGAAAATGATTATGAACTAAACAAAATAACCGAAAAAGAGAAAGTATATGAAATGACATCAAACGGCTCTGAAAACCTAGTATCAATTCTTAAAAAAAGTTGCATCGCATACGAAAAATTGAAATTGAAAATCGGAGCTGAAGTTATGGCAATCAAAAATAATTTTGATAAAGGTTATGTAAATGGCTCTCGTGGTAAGGTTATATATTTTGATGAAGAAACAGATAACCCTGTTATATCTTTTTATAATGGTAATATCGTAGCTATTACTCCTGAACTATGGGCTATCGAAGAAGAAGGTAAAATTAAAGCTTCCATCTCTCAAATACCACTTCGTCTAGCGTGGGCAATAACTATACACAAAAGCCAAGGAATGTCCCTAGATCACGCAGAAATAGACCTCAGAAGCACTTTTTCTTATGGAATGGGATATGTTGCCCTTTCAAGAGTAAAAACCATTTCTGGTATAAAATTACTAGGTATCAATAAAGACGCTCTTCGAGTTGATCCCAAAGTTTTAGAATTTGATCAAGAGCTCAAAAACGATAGCTTTCAAAACGAACTCATGTTTAAAAAGTTAAACCCTGATGAACAGAAACACCTAGAAATAGAATTCATAAATAAAATGGGTGGTAGTATAGAAAAAGAACAAAAAACTAAAAAGAAAAAATCTATCACCAAAAAAGTTATCGACACTAAAGTACCAACAGTTCTAATAACAAAAGATTTATTAGACCAAGGTAAAACTCTAAAAGAAATATCAAAAGAAAGAAATTTAACACCAAGTACGATAACTCATCACTTAGAACAAATCATGTCTTCTTTTCCTGAAACAAAAATATCTCATATTAGACCCTCCAAAAAACACATAGACCTAGTAGAAAAAGCCAATAAAAAACTCAAAGGTGAAGATGTTGGCAGATTGTCTCCCATAAAAGAAATACTAGAAAAAGAAGGCCATGATCTTTCATTCGAAGAAATTCGTTTAGCAAAATTATTTATTTAATATGGAACCCCTAGCTTCAAAAATTAGACCAGACAAACTAGAAGATTTTGTTGGACAAGAACATCTAGTTGGAGAAAATAAACCAATTCGTATGGCAATAGAAAAAAAACATATTTTTTCTTTTATTCTTTGGGGTCCACCAGGAGTAGGCAAAACGACACTTGCTAGAATATATGCAAAAGAAATAAATGCAGATTTTTTTGAGCTTTCTGCTGTCAGAGCAGGTAAAGAAGACATAAAAAACATAGTAGAAAATAAAAATATTAATGGGGAATTATTTGGCCCAAAAGTTTTATTTTTAGATGAAATACATCGTTTTAATAAAGCACAACAAGATTTCCTTCTGCCATATGTAGAAAATGGCAAACTTATTTTAATAGGAGCAACAACAGAAAATCCAAGTTTTGAAGTTATTCCAGCTCTTCTTTCTCGTTGTAGAGTTTTTACCTTAAAAGAACTAACAGAAGATGATATGCAAAAAATCATCAAAAGAACTAGATACAAAATAAAAAAGAAAGAGATAGATTGGATTATAAATATCTCAGGAGGTGATGCTAGACAGATGATCGCTATTATAGAAAACACTGCTTCTTTATACAAAGACATAACTATAGAAAATCTTAAAAACACAATTCAGTCCAGACATCTTCGCTACGATAAAAATGCTAGTGAACATTATGATACAATAAGTGCTTTTATCAAAAGTATGCGTGCTAGTCAGCCAGATGCAGCACTTTACTATATGAATCGGATGCTAGAAGCAGGTGAAGATCCTAAATTCATTGCTCGAAGAATGGTAATATTTGCTTCGGAAGATATTGGCTTAGCTCTACCGACCGCCCTAGTTGTTGCAAATGCAGTATATCGAGCTTGCGAGACCATAGGACTGCCAGAATGCGGGGAGAACTTAGCTCATGGTGTTATTTATCTTGCACAAGCACCTAAGGACCGCCGAGCATATGAGGCTTATCTGAAATCAAAAGAGGATGTAATGAAATACGGCAATCTACCTATTCCATTTATAATAAGAAATCCCGAAACAAAATTAGACAAAGAGAGAGGTTATGGAGAAAATTACAAACCATATATCAAAGAAAGTTTGTTACCAGATAAAATTAAAAATAAAAAATATTTAAAAAATAAATAAATCATGAATATTGCAATTATTGGAGCAAGTGGTTTTGTTGGTAAAAATCTACTTGAACACCTACTAAAAAATACAGCTCACAAAATCACTGCCATTTCTAGAAATATTGAGAATATTAAGATTGATGATAAATATAAAAACAGAGTCAAAATAATAAAAGCAGATGCTTCTAATTATAATGAAATGCTTCAATCTCTGTTCGAAATTGAAGTTGCTTATTATTTTGCTCATGGATTATATAATTTTCAAAAATTATATAAGAAAGAATCTCAAATGGCAGAAAATACAGGAAGAGCTCTTTTAGATTCTGGGGTAACCAAAGTTATATATTTAAGTGGATTAGGAAATGAAAAAGAAAAATTATCTACACATTTATCTAGTAGACACAATACAGGTAAAATATTGAAAAAATATATAAACCAAGTTATCGAATTTCGAGCTTCTATTGTAATAGGAGATGGCAGTATTTCATTTGAGATAATAAAAGATTTAATCAACAACTCGCCGATAATACTATTACCAAAAGAAGCCAAAACAAAAACTCAACCTATTTTAAAAGAAGATGTTATTTCATATCTTACTGCTGGATTAAATTTAACTGAAAACAAAAGCCAAATTATAGAAATTGGCGGTCCTGATATAATGTCATACAAAGAATTACTAAAAAAATACAGAGATTTAAAAAATAAGAAAACTCCTATAATAATAGTCCCTTTTCTTAATCAATGGGTAGCTAGATTTTTTATAAGGTTCTTTACATCAAAAGAAAATGCCATTGTATCTCTACATATGGTCAACAGTTTCAAAAATGAAATGATAGTTACTAACAAAAAAGCAAAAGAATTATTTCCTCAAATAATACCTTCTTCTATAAACGAAAATTTTTAAAACAAAATGCACAATAAAATTATAAAAGAAATAAAATTAAAAGAAAACAAAGAAAAAGTTAAATTACTTTCTAGGTTTTTCAAAACAGGAAAAGGACAATACGGAGAAGGGGATTTATTCCTAGGAATAACAGTACCAGATTCTAGAAAAATTGCCCAAAAATACAGCAAAGAGATAAAACTAGATACTGTATCTAAATTAATAAAAAATGAATACCATGAAATTCGTCTTATAGCTCTTTTAGTCCTCGTTGATAAATACAAAAAATCAAAAAACGAAAAAGAAAAAATGGAAATAGTTAATCTCTATCTTAAAAGCACCAAATATATCAATAACTGGGATTTAGTTGATTTGTCTGCACATTATATTATCGGTAATTATATTTTTAACAATAAAAAAGAAATAAAAATATTAAGAGATTTATCAAAATCAAAAAACTTATGGGAAAAAAGAATATCTATCATTTCTACTTTTGCATTTATATATAAAGGAGAAAGTTCTCTGACTCTCGAAATAGCAGAAACCTTGCTAAATGATAAACACGACCTTATTCAAAAAGCTTGTGGCTGGATGCTTCGTGAAGTAGGGAAAAGAGTGAGTGAGAAAGATTTATATCTATTCCTCGATAAGCACTACAAGACCATGCCTCGCACGACACTTAGATATTCAATAGAAAGACTACCAAAAAACAAAAAACAATATTACATGACTAAATAATCTCCACATGTCCGACATGTGAAAAATAAAAAAACCATACTATGTTTTTAAACATAGTATGGTTTAAAATTTTAATTTACTCTAAAGGAGGATAAATTCTCCCCAAAATATACATTGAGAGCAACACTAATAAGACAAAAATCCACTCAATGATAGTTCTCTTTTTAGGGGAGATACTTTTCCACCAAATAATCGGATTTTTCATAATTAATAAATTTTTTATGATTTAAAAATATTTTCTTACATTATTGAGAGAAATCTTAAGTGACGCTCCAATTTGAAAATTATTCAAATCATGAGTTGTCGCTCCAATAGCAAAAACATT
>CAYUOT010000013.1:4523-18785 GCA_964446475.1 uncultured Candidatus Saccharibacteria bacterium
CCTATATAAGGAGAATTAATTATCCCAAATGAACCATAGAGATAAAACAGGGAAGCATTACCACCAAAATAAGCATAAGGTTTAAGAGTAGAGTCTAGCGATAGAGAATAAAATCCACCATCGAAATTCACTCCGATATTGATATAATCCTTCGCATATTTCCAGCTATAATTTCCTTTTAGAGAAATTTGATATTCATTTGTAAAGAATTTCTTTACATAGACTGAAGTCTCTCTCGAAAGAGAACTAAGACCCCACCAAGAATCATTTTTGGCTTTTGTTTTATAATTAAAACCATAGCCAACAGAGAGTGAATTAATCTCATTGCTTTTTATTCTCCCAAATAAAACCGGAGAAGGAATAGAGCCTAGCTTGCAATTTAAATCACCAGAAATATACAACCCTTCATTTTTAGAAACGAAACCATTTTTATCCTCATAATAAGAATAAAAAATATTTTCATTTTGCGAAGATGGGGTGTTTACAGAAATACTAGTTTTATTACTTTTTTGGCTATTATCCTCTTCTGTTAAAACCAAGCCAAGCTTTTTTAAACTTGTAGATATTTCATCTGCAATTTTATTTACTTGGTCCTGTCTATTTTGACCAAAAGAAGCAACGCTCAAAAAGATAACTAATAAAAAGAAAATACTTTTTTTCATTTCAAAGAATTTTAGATTTATACTATATTATTTATATTTTATCTATTTCTTTATATTATATCACATTTTTATAATTTTGGCAAATAAAAAACCGCACCATTTTCATGTGTGCGGTTATATTTTTTGTTTCTTTTTAAAAGAAGAAAGCTGTACCAACTTCAAACCGTAGTCCATTTTGGTCTAAATTTTCAATTGGTTTTATAACACCCTGATAGCCAATCTCAACAAATGGCCTTAAAGATGATTTATCTGAGAGCTGAACAAAAAATTCTGTTCCAATACCTCCAGATAGTGCATAAGCAGTTTTTGATAAAGCTACGATCTGACCAGCTCGCCCAAAGATGTATGGATTTGTAAAAAATAGATTAGTAGGGAAGTATTCCCCCACTAAACCAAACTGCCAAACTTCTACATCTTTGTATATATTGGTAATCCTAGTAAAATCTACTATTTTGATATCGCTCGTAGCAATATCAGTCACAGAATATTCACCATAAAAACCAATATTAAACCTGTCATACTTCGCTTTTAACTCAAACAAACAACCAAAATTGTTTTTTGCTGTTTGGTAAGTTGCTCCTATGGCTGGAATAATTTTGATATCTTGAGATATAGCCGAATTAGCTATAAAGCAAAACATGATAAGGATAAGAATCTTTCTCATAATTCATACTTTTAGCAATTTCTATATGCTGTTCGATTATCACAATATCGTGTTCAACGATATTTATCTCACCACCAGGCACTGAAAGCACCTTCAATTCAATCTCTAAACATCTTTGTTCGGAGAAAGAAAATCCTCTTGTTTTATACTCTCTGCCTTTATAGAGTACAGAAATAAAATCCGCTTTGGTAAAGTTTTGATAAACTTTTTCCCAATTGTCTTTCATTTCTGTTGGAAAAGAAATTTCTCCAATAATACTAAATCCATTCTCATGAGTGTATTTGATTGTGTGTTCTTCCGAAACACCATCAACATTTCTCGTAGTGAATTTAATATCAAGCTCGTCTATCTGATCGAAAGAATTTTCCGAAATTTTTAACCACAGCTCTGAATTGCCATGGTAGTAAATATCAGTAATTTCATTTTTCTCACAAGATACAAAAGAAAGAGATAAAAACAGGATACTAAAAAATAAAAAAGTTTTTTTCATTTACAAATTTTTTAATTTTTAGAAAAAAGGCCAGTCGGTAAAACCCGACCGGCCTTTAAAGTTTTTTGATGAAATTATTCAATCTCAACTGTAGCTACAGTTATCGCGAGATCTTCTTCGGTAGGATTCATCCATTGTGAATCATACCAACCCTCTTTGTCAGTTTTAATAATGATCTTAATACCATAACCAACGGCAGGAGCTGGAACTTTTTCAGTAATAGTAACACCAGCAATTTTAACAATCACATCAATCTGTGTTCCAGGAACAATATTTTCCTCTACTTCATTATAAAGGGGAATATCACCAGTAGAACCTAAATTTACATTAAATGTTTGAACTGCGGTTGCTCCATAAACAAAATTTGGCCAGCCATTAGTATTGGGATTATCATCAACAGGGAGAGTTCCATTAGGATTTACAGTGCCTTTTGAGGTTTTAATCGTAGCCAAAATATCAACAGGTGCCATAGAAGCCTTAATTTCAATTGACTGCAACGGAACATTTGGAATATTCGCAACATCATTTTTATTTACCAAAATTTTAGCACCAACACGTTTATTAATGATGGTTAAGGGAAATAAATTCGAACTCGGAATGAAGTCAACGATACCCAAATGAGAAACTTTCCCTTGGGCATTCAAAACTTCACAAACCATGCGAGACTGCACCGTAGGCGACAAGTTTGAATAAACATTAGTCAAATCAAATGTTTCCGGGTTGTGACCTGCACTTTGTTTCCAAAAATTCCAGGGTTCCGTATTGGCAATAAACAGTGAGTTGTCGAGCAATTTGTAAGGCGAATAAATATTACCGGCCGGAGCTGCACCACCCTGATTTTCACCAATAAGGTATGTAAATCTTCGTTGTGAAGCAATCGGGGCACTTTTGTACATCATAGCGTCTGCCTCCTGAGCAACGTATTCACCGTCAATGTAGCTAACAATTTCGTCTGTGGATAGAATGTCATCTGTTTTCTGGCAGCTTGTTGCCATAGTTATAGCTATAAAAGCCACTGCAAAAATCACAAATAATTTTTTCATCTTTTATTTTTTTTAATTGAACATTTTTAAATGCAGGATTTTCCTGCATCAATTTCTCAAGCATAGTATCATAAAGAAAATAAATGTCAAGCATTTTACAAGCTTCTTTTAATGAGTTTTATTTTGTCTTAAAATAGCATTATAAAATAAAGATATTTTTAAATATACAAAAAATTTTCTAAAAATAATTTTTTAGAAAATAAAAAGCAATAGATTTTATTCTATTGCTTTTATAATTTTTTATAACTCAAAATTAATCTTATCATCGTCCCACCAACTCAAGGTTTTGAACCCAATAAGATATTTTATCCCATGTATAGAATCAGTAAAACCAAAAGAACTACCGTCTTCAAACCAGCCAAGAATATCATCAGACACTCTGGCATATTTAACTCCATTATGTTTTGCTATATCTTCCGACAAAACAAACATATAAGACTTATCCATTTGGGCAACCTTTAAACTATCGCGAAATAGTTTGTAACGAGACTCTGTACTATCAACAAATGTTACAATCAGACAAGAGTCTGTTATAAGGATAGGATCTTCGTTGGCCACAACTACTTGTTTTTTTGAACAACCAAACATTATGGTCATCACAAAAATCGAGATAAATAATAATTTTTTCATAAGAAAAGAACAATTTAGTGATTATTTTATTTTTTATTGATTATTTATCAATAACCTTATATAAAAGGAAACTGATAAATAATCAATAATGTTTTCAAAAATCACTTTTATAGAATTACCATTAGTGTAAATAATATCATAATATTATCTATTTGTCAAAATATTAAAAAATCGACCATGTCGGTCGATTTTTATTTACTACTTCTTTTATTCTTCTTTTTTCTTAATGAGAGCTATTATGGCCAAAAATATAAACATTAAAGCCACAACTATGAGTATAATTCCACCAATCATTCTTATTATATACTCCAAGTCTGGAGGTATAAAAGAATAAGTCTTGTTAACTGCCACAAACGGATTATTACCTATAAACATAACTTTAAGTTTTAATTCATTTTTAATATACAATTAAATTACTAGAGAGTCAATTTTTTAAAATTATAATAAAAAAAAATAAAATAAAATGATATAATGAAGATATGAAATACAATCAAAAAATAATACTACTATCTGCACTTATTTTAATAATAATCATTGGAATCTTTTTAGACATTAAGCAAAAAACAAATCCAAAAACAGCCGAAATATTACCAGAAAATACAGAAAATAAAATAGAAAAATATTGCTTCTACAAACACACACAAAACCAAAATGGATTTTTTGATAATGCATTGTTATTATTTGAAAAAAATAGTAACCAAATAAATGGAGAATTCAGAAATCTACCTGGGGAAACAGATAGTATGGTAGGAAATTTTGAAGGACAAACTACTCAATCTTTTTCTGATAATGAAACAATAGTAAGCACTGTTTGGAATTCATATGCTGAAGGCATGTATGATAAAAGAGAATTAAATTTTTCATATACCGAAGAAAACGCTTTTGTGGATTTTGCTGGAAACACAATATTAAAAAAAATTGATTGCAATGATTTAGAAGAAAAATTAGAAATAGAAGAATATATCAGAAAAAATATAGAAAATATAGCAACAAATGAAGAAGTTTTAGGTGGAACATGGTATGTAACCACAGTTTCAGTCAACCCTAAAACAAAAACAGGAGAAGTTTCTTATGAAGATGGACATATAGCTAGTAACGCAAATTTTATGTATGAATATAACAAAGAAAACAATATTATTAATATAATAAATTTTAAAGAAACTAATGAATTAGAATAAATATTATTATCCAAATCTTTTCTTTTAATAAAATTTTCTTATTGAAAGAATTTTTGCGTTTAAAATATAAAAAATAATATATATGATATAATATAAAAATAGTATTATTAGTTTAAAAATATAAAAAAATGGAATCAATAACAAAAATAGTAGCAACAATAGGCCCAGCTAGTGAAAAAAAAGAAATAATAAACGAAATGATAAAACATCGTCTAGATATAGTTCGTTTAAATTTTTCTTGGGGTGATCATGAATGGTTTTCAGAAATAATTAAAAATGTAAGACATGAATCTAAAAAAGAAGAAAAAAATATAGAAATAATGCAAGACCTATCTGGTCCTAGAGTCCAAGAAGGTTCTGACCATCATTTTGGTGGAGACGAAGAGATAATAACAGAAAAAGATATTAAAGATTTAGACTTCGGAATAAAAGAAGGAGTGGATTATATAGCAATGTCTTTTGTGGGAAAAGGTAGTGATGTCAAAAAACTAAGAGAATTAATCAGTGAAAAAGGAGGAAATCAAAAAATAATATCAAAAATAGAAAGAAAAATAGCTGTAGAAAATATAGATGAGATATTAGAAGAAACAGATGGAATCATGGTTGCTCGTGGAGACTTAGGTAACGAATACCCATTAGAAGAAATACCTTTTATCCAACATTACCTAATAGAAAAAGCAAACGAGGTTGGCAAGATGGTTATAGTTGCTACACAAATGATGCTTTCTATGGTAGAAAATGAAAAACCCACTAGAGCAGAAGTCTCAGATGTCGCTTATGCTATCATAGATGGAGCCGACGGAGTCATGCTATCAGAAGAATCAGCTAAAGGCAAAAACCCAGTCCAGGCTATAGAATATTTAGAAAAAATAGCATTGAGTGCAGAAAAACATTTATTCATAGACGATATAATTATTACTTAATAAAAAAAATAAATTTTATATATGAAAATATCAATCATAGGTGCAGGAGCAGTAGGATCAACAATAGCCTACACAACAATGATTAAAAATTTAGCATCTGAAATCGTTCTTATTGACTTGAACAAAGAAAAACAAGAAGGGGAAGTTTTGGATATAAACGATGGACTTTCTTTTTCAGAATCTGGGAAAGTTATAGCAGGGGATTACAAAGATGCAAAAGACTCTGACATAATAATATTAACAGCTGGAGTTGCTCAAAAACAAGGAGAAACAAGACTTGATTTAGTTTTTAGAAATAAAGAAATAGCTATATCAATATTTAAACAAATTGGAGAGATAAAACCGAGTTGTATTATCGTTGTAGTAAGTAATCCGGTAGATATCATAACAAACATAGTACAAGAAATATCAGGACTTCCTAAAAATCAAGTTTTTGGTAGTGGTACATGTCTAGACACAGCAAGATTAAGAACTATTATTTCAGAAAAATTCAACATAAGCAGTGAGCAAGTAGAAGGCTTCATGCTAGGAGAACACGGAGATACAGAATTTGTCGCATGGAGCACTGTTAGCATAGAAGGCAAAAAAGCCACAAACCTACTAAGTAAAGAAGATATGGACTCTATAGAAAATGAAATCAAAAATAAAGCATACAACATAATAAGTAAAAAAGGTGCAACATTCTATGGAATAGCTATGGTAGTAGCAGATATAATAGAAGCTATTATATTCAATCAAAATAAAATATTACCAGTTTCAACACAATTTGACAGTATGGGGGATTTGTGTGGAAATGTATGTTTGGGAAATCCAAACATAGTAGGAAGTGGAGGAATAGTAAAGAACTGGTCCATCGACATAACAGAAGAAGAAAAAACAAAATTAAAAAACTCAGCAGACACGCTAAAACAATATATTTAAAAAAGTAAAAACCCGAGACTTGCAAGTCTCGGGTTTTTGCTATAAGATATAAACCGAGTTAACTAATGTACATTTTTAAACCAAAAAAATCATTTTATGATTAAAAGGAAAACTGCACTTTTCAACAAAGAAGAAAGTGGAAAAGGAAATGAGAGTATTATCATGGAAAATGAAAAAACAGTAGCTGTTATGTATGAAGCCGGAATCGTCGAGATGAATTTGTCCGAGGGCGTCGTTATCCAAGATCCATTGATAGGAGGATAGTATCATTCCATTTTCACTTTTAGCAGAAAAACCCTGTATTGCATATTTGCGATACAGGGGCTTTTTATTTATTTTCTTTATTATTAGTAGTTAGTTTCTCTAAAGATTTAGATATTTTATCTAAAGAAGAAGAGGTTTCTTCCATTAAGGATATAAAATAATTTACACGAAAATACCAAAGAAAAATTTCTCGTCCAATCAAAAATAAAATTAAAAATATTCCTAAGATAATTAAAATTGGTCCAAAACCAAATCCAAATTTAAAAAAATCTAAAATCATAATATTAATAAAAAAATAATAATTATTTATAAAATAAAAAGGCGAAACAAAACTTAATATTTATATTAAATTATTATATCAAACATTATTATAGGTAAGTAAGTAGAATAGTATATAAAAAAAGCCCAATTTAAAGTAATAAAAGGCTTATTTGTGTAAGTTTAATGTCGCAAAAGATATATTGTGCGACATTAACATACTTTTTATTACCTATTTAAAATACATATATACCACTAATTTGTTGCGGTATAAAACCCCTACTATTCAAAATAATTAGACTAAAAAGATTAATTAATATAACCTTGAACACAAGTATTAAATTTATCTGCTTGGATGTTGTAATCATTAATTTTTTGTTTTAAGTCCAAAACCATTTCATTATAATTATTTATAATTTCATTATATTCACCAATCTGTTCACTTCTTGTTTTTCCATTATTTGAAATAATTCCACTATCAATATTGGCTTTCCTGTAAATTAAATCACTTTCTGTCTTTGATATTTCTTGTTGCTTAATATTTATCAATCCATGTAAATACTCGCTAACTGAAGGACATACTTCTTTTGGAACCCCAAAATGCTGAACAGCCATCCATACTTCTTTTCCTTTATACAAACCCTTACCAACGGCAACCCCAATTTCTTTATATTTTGTATTTAAAATATTTGCCTTATGCCCCTCACTAGACATCCAAGCCTCGAGTAAAGCATCCTCGTTATTGAAATTACCCATAGCTAAATTTTCTCCTATCAAAATATAATCATACTCAAATATTTTACCTAAATCAGAAACACCTATTCCTTCAGGAGAAAGATGTTCAAAATAATTATTGGCAAACATATCCTCTAATTTTTTGTTCGCAGATAAATTAAGTTTTGAGTTAACAATAAGGTCTTCTAACCCCGTCTCTTTTCTTCTCTGATTATTTGTGGATAGAACCACAGCATCTCTGTCCAAAGAAATACTAGATGCTCCATTTTTATCTAATAATCCATATGAAACTTTTAAGGGGCCAGGGAGACTAGGATCTGTTATAACCTTTTCTCTGTAAATGCTATCTAGGAGTCCCCTTTTTTTGTATTCTATATTATTTTTATCTAGAAAATTTTTATATATATCAGAAATTTCATAAAAACTTTCTACCGCAAAAGATTTAATTTTTTTATATGCAATAATAGCATCATCTTTTACAACAAAAAGAGAGGCTATTACAAATATAATTATTATAAAATGATAAAAAGTTCTCATATTTTAATTTTATTTACAACTTGATGAAAGAGTATATCCAAATTTTTCGGCATCCTCTTTTGTTTTAAAATAAATTTTATTTTCTTCTTTTATTCTTCCTGCACCACTACAACCTATTCTATAATATAGTTTACCATTTTTTGAAGCAACATACACCTTCTCTTCTAAAACAGAATTATTATTTTTATCATTTTCTAGATTTATTATTTTTATCTCTGATTTTAAATTTGAATTATCATTTTTAGAAATAAAAGAGTTATCACTCTTAGCCATTAATCCTAATCTTTGTCTAGCAGACAATTCTCCTAATCCAAAAGCAGAAATCCCTACCCCAATAACAACAAAAATAAACACTATTGTTTTTGTTTCAAAACCAAAACTCCTCTTGATTTTATTAAAAAAATGATTTATACTCATAACTAGTCTAATTATAAATCATTTAAGAGTATTTTGTATATAGTTTTAGCAAAATATTTCATTTAAACACATTATATGGCACATAGGAAAGCCGGAGGAACGGCGAAAAACTTAAGAGATTCAAATCCAAAGTACTTAGGTACCAAACTCTATGCTGGAGAAATTGCTAAACCAGGATCAATAATCGTCAGACAAAGGGGTACAAAAATACTAGCAGGAGAAAATGTAAAAGTTGGTAGAGACCATACTTTATTTGCATTAAAAGAAGGAAAAGTTAAATTTGGAACAAAAAGAAAATCAAATTTTAACAATACAAAATCTGTAAAGAAAGTAGTACATGTAATATAAATATTATATAAAATAAAACCGTGAAATAATTTCACGGTTTTATTTTATATAGATTCAATATTAACTTCACACTTCCCTTCTAATTCTCCATTTTTTAAAATAATTTTATGAACACCTATTTCTTTTATATGGTCCATTATTATATTTTCAGAATTAAAATCAAGCCCAGTAGAATCTTTAATTGAAACAGAAACATCTTTTTCGTTTACTGATTTAAACAGCTTACCTTTTTCATTTGTTTTTACTTTTATAATGATTTTTTGATCGTTTAAAGATTTTATCATTTCAGAAAATATTTTCATTTCTTCTTCCTTTTTTCTTTTTCTATTAGATATTCTAGTTTCTCTCTCAGATAACGCCCTTGGGGTAGCTAAAACCGCTTTTCCCTTAGATAAAAGCACATTTTGAGCAAATCCATCAGGGAAATCCTTTACATCGTCCTTATTGCCTATTTTAGGCACATCTTGTGTTAAAATTACCTTCATGTATTTAAATATATCACTACTCCCCTATTTTTTGCAAATGATATTGATTTACTCAGAATAATAATATATTCTTAGTAATATAAATAGTTATTTAAAATAAATAAAATATGAAATGTGAAAATGGATGCAGGAGAATATGATATCAATTATCTAGAGAATAGCAATAAATCTGGACTTTGGTGTGTTGAAAAATACGGATGGACAAAAATTAATTGTATAAATGAAAAAGGGATTCAAAAAAACAAAGAAGAAATACTGCATGAAATTTTAAGAAAATTATAATAAAACAGGCGAACCATTCGCCTGTTTTTATTTTAATTATTTATTTAAGAATTATTTCTATCGCTTTGTCTAACTGAGGATCTTTATTATTTTTAATATCTTCTACTGTCATAGGAACTTCGAAATCAGGTTTTAATCCTTCTTCTGAAATAGAAACACCATTGGGAGTTAGCCAGTGAGCAACTGTTATTTTAATAGAAGTATCGTCTGTTATTTTTACCAACTCTTGAACAGAACCTTTACCAAAAGTCTGCGCACCCACAAGTGTAGCTATGTTGTATTCTCTAAGAGCCCCAGCCAAAATTTCAGAAGCAGAAGCAGAACCTTCATTAACCAAGACTACAAGATTCAAATCATCATTAAATAATTTAGGACCACGACTTCTAAAAGAATCACCCTTCTCCCCATTACCATAGTCTTCACTAACAATAACTTTCCCTTTTTCAATAAACCAAGATCCAATATTAACAGCAGAGTCCAAATACCCTCCTGGATTATTTCTAAGATCAATAATCAGCCTATTCGAACCAGTATTATAAAACTCATTTAAAGCTTCCTTGAACAATTCTGTTGAATTTTCTGAAAAACTATAAAATCTAATTATAAAAATATTTTTATCTTCTAAATATTCTGTTTCTATTATAGGATAATCTACTACATCTCTTGTAATTTTTAAGTCTTTAGTACTCTTTTCACCTTCTCTTCCTATTACTAAATTCACAGAAGTTCCTATTTCTCCGCGAATAAGAGAAACAGCCTCATCGGCGGTCATATTGGCTGTATCTTTATCATCTATTTTAAGTATCTTGTCTCCTGCTTTTATCCCAGCATTCCATGCAGGTGTATTTTTTAATGGAGCTACAATTGTAAGCATACCATCTTTTATATCCAACTCTGCACCTATACCACTAAATGAACCCTTTATTTCTTCTGTAAAAAGTTTATTATTTTCTGGATTAAAAAATACTGTATACGGATCTCCAAAAGAAGACGCTAGCCCCTCTATCGCACCCCATACTTTTTCTTGGTCATTTATCTCATTCTTATAAATAGATTTTGTTTTTAAAATATTCCAAGCTTTCCAAAATGGAGCAAAATCTGCATCCGTAGAAACAGCAGTATTTTTATTTGAAAGATTTTGTATTTTATCAATTTCAGGTTTATGATTGTATCCAACATAATAACCTATAGCCAAAACCCCCAATAGCAAAACCAGAGACATCGAGGCGTTGATAATAATATTTAAATTTTTTTTACTTATTTTTTTCATTTGTTATATTTTAATTTTCTTTAATTAAAGCACTAGGGGTGTATTTATTACTTGGGTCCCAAAGCATCCAAGAAGACAGACTATTATCGTTAGTTGCTTTTATTTGAGCCCTAACTAATTCTTTTGTGTATATAGCCCCTAAATCAAAATCTTGCAACCACGGACGAATTTTGTTAGGATCTTCTCCTATTGCTTTTGTTTTAGCTATGGCACCCTTTAATGCTTGATTAATAACTTCATATGGAGACAATGCTGGATTGGTGTAGCCCATATGACCTTTTGGATAATGAGAAGGATATACCATAGGACAAACATAATCAAAATATTTTATAGTCTTTTCCCACAACTGTCCAATCCCCATATCATCTTTTGCTTCTGTTGTAAGACCAAACAAGTCTGCAGAAATTGGAATGTTTACATCTTTTTTCATTTCTGTATTTAAATTTTTAAAAAATTTCTCCATATTATCAGCTCTTGTCTCTCCTTCTTTTAATTTATAATTTATATCCTTCATGTTTCCATCAGAAGGATATCTAATATAATCAAAATTCATTTCATCAAAACCTAAATCATAAGAAGCTTTTGCTATAGAAATAGTGTAATCCAAAACTTCTTTTTTAGTAGGATCAAGAAAAGATAAACCTTTTTTATCTTTCCAAACCCCACCATCAGAAAGTCTAGTTATTGCCCATTCTGGTTTTTTATTTGCTAAATATGGATCTTGAAATACTGATATTCTACCTATTATATAAATATTTTTTTTATGAAGTAATTCTGTTAATGCCAAGATATTACCAATACGATTCTCCGCACTATTGATTTCTTTTATAAAAGGATCATCTATTTTAAAAGAAATTTTACCTGTTGAATCCTTTATATCAATTACAATCGCATTTATTTCTGTTTCATCTATTATTTTTATAATAGAGTCTCTAAATTTTGGAGAGCCAGCTACCCACGAAGATATATATAAAGCTTTTAACGGCTCAGGAGTTTCTATGTGAGAAACAGGAATAGTATTTATTTCTTCTATAATTTTTTCTTCAATAACTTCCTTTTTCTCTTCTTCTTTTGAAAGAATATTATAATCAGAAATTTTTAAATCTGAAGAATATTTTATCTCACTTTTAGAAAATAAATAAAAAGCAATCACTCCAAAAGATAATAGTAAAATAATTAACAATACAAATGTTTTTAAATTTTTATTTGTATTCATATAAAATATTATTCTAAATTTTGACTCATATTATCAACAAAAGTTTTTGTGCTAGTTTCTTTTTTTGAAATTCTAGCTCTAGTCTCAAAACTAAATAAATATCCTATATAAATAAGAATCAATCCTGTCAAAATAAAAAATATTTTTCTCCATGAATCAGGAAAGCCTAAAAATGGTAAAGCCATAATCCAAAAACCTATTATAAATAATGATCTTTCTTTTCTCATAATTTCAATTATAACCTTTAGTTATAATTTTTCAAAATTATATTTAATAATTATTTTGGCTCGATAATAACAACAAATTCTCCTCGTACTTTTTCTTTATTTTTTTCAAAATATTCTAAAATTTCTTTTGGTTTTCCTTTTATAAACTCTTCAAATGTTTTAGTTAGCTCTCTGGCAAGAGTAATATTAAAGCCAGGAGTGTGCTTTTCTAGTGATATTAGAGTTTTAATTATACGATGTACAGATTCATAGAAAACAACAACCTTATCGGAGTTTGCTATTTCTTTGAATATTGTCTCCCTTCCTTTTTTGTGAGGCAAAAATCCTAAAAATGTAAAAGAAGCTGAAGAAACCCCTGAGGCAGACAATGCGGAAATTAAAGCAGAAGGTCCTGGTATAGGAACAACTTTTGCATTTTGCCCAAACTCTTTATAAACATTAGAAACAAGCAGTACTCCAGGATCAGAAATACAAGGAGTTCCTGCGTCAGAAACGATAGCAAAATTTTTACCACTTTTAATAAGATTGATTATAGTTGACTCTTTGCCTTCAGTACTATGAGCATGATAGCTCATAGTTTTGGCTTTTATGTCATACCTATCTAAAAGATTCTGAGTTGTGCGAGTATCTTCACATAAAACATAATCAACTTCACCAAGAATTCTAACAGCCCTAAAGGTCATGTCTTCCATATTTCCAATTGGTGTTGCAACTATATAAAGTGTACCTATTTCGTCCATATAGATATAATAACACAAAAGCATGATTTTTGCTTTGCAAAAATCATGCAAGAAAAAATCCCCTCGTTGCCAAAGCAACTCGGGGACTAAAATTAAATAAACATAAACCTTATGAAAAAACAAAAATTAAAATATATTTTTCAGCTTGTACACTGTAAACCCAGCATATAACAAGCTGATAATTGCCATTATCGGATAATTCTTAATAAAAAGAATTCCGTATCTAACAATATCACCCTCATCTCCATTAGAGCCAAAAGCTAAAACAAATGAAAAGACAAATATACACCAACTGAAAACTAACAAAATTCCAATGGTGAGAAAAATCAAACCGATTAATTCTTCTTTTTCTTTGTAAAATACAATTATATTTTTCATGATAACAAGTTTTTAGTGAATTTAAAGAGACAAAACTTCCCTCCTTAAATTCACCAAAAACTTATTTCACCTTCTCTTATATTGTATCATGTTAGACAGTATTTGTCAATACAAATAATTACCCATTTCAAAAAACTATTTTCTAAATAATAATACATTCCCCTTGTAAATAAATCAATATTTTGGTATTTTATATTTATATCTTTTATAAAAAACAAAAGAGAGAAACATTTGACCCTATCGTCTAACCAAGTTAGAATCAGCGGACATCGCCTTAAAGAAGGCGTTTGATGAGGGGTTAAAAAGTAAATTAAGTAAAAGATAAAACATTTAGCCCTATCGTCTAACGGTTAGGACATCGCCTTCGAGAGGTTGAAGTTTTGATGGGAATCAAAACGAAAGACTTGTGATAGTATTATATGAGTGCAACAAAATATAATACAGAACAAGTGTACTGCTTCTGTAAGAAGGTAAATTCCGGGGATGATTTGAATCGAACCCATATATAATTAAATAGTTTACATTTGGCCCTATCGTCTAACGGTTAGGACATCGCCTTCTCAAGGCGGTAATCCGGGTTCGATTCCCGGTAGG
>CAYUOT010000014.1:0-18078 GCA_964446475.1 uncultured Candidatus Saccharibacteria bacterium
TGGAATCTCTTAAAAAATTGAATGAAGGAAACACTAAATATTATGAGGCCGGATTCGCTATTCACGAACTTGCATCGAAGGCATCAGAGATTTATAAGAGTCCAAAAGCCACAATTGAAGACAAAAGATTGCTTTTGAGTAAAATATTTTCGAACCTATCATTAAATGCTGATGAAATAAAGCCAAACTATACATTAGCCTTCGAATTCCTTAAAAAATGGGTGCCAGTGCTAAATAACACTTTCGAACAAGAAGAAAACATTGACACTAAAAGACAAAAGAGCACTTTCGTGCCCTCTCATCCTACTCTGCTCCGTGGGTAGGGATCGAACCTACGACCAATCGCTTAACAGGCGACCGCTCTACCGCTGAGCTACCACGGAATAACTAGTTATTTAATTTAAAAACCAAATAACTAGTTTATATATAATAGCAAAAACTTATTTAAAATGCAAAGTGTATATTTAATATTTGGTAATTTTATTTCTTTTGGTATAATCTAGCCATGGACTTTGAAGATATAAAATCAACATTATTTACTATTTTTGTTTTAGGTTTATTAGGTTTTGGTGGTTATTGGGCTTTTTCAACAATGGAATCTGGAAGCTCTCACATAGATAGTCAAAAAGTGAAAGAATTAGAAGAAGAAAATAAAAGATTAAAAGAAGAAGCTTCTTTACTAAAAAGTGAAATTAGTGATTTTTCTTCAGGTCTAAAAGATGAACCTACTATTAGTGATATAAAAGAAGAAGAAAAATCTGTAGATAATATAATAAATCCACCAAAAGAAACACAATCTTTAAAATATCAAACACTTATCAATGAACTTCAAAAATTGATAACTGATAATATATACATGAAAAAAGGCTCGCAGGGCTCTAGGGTTGGAACAGTTCAGAAATTTTTGAATATTTACAATAATACATCTAATAGAGTAGACAATGACTATGGAGCTAGTACTGAAATAGCAATTAAAAATTTTCAAAAAACTGAAGGTCTAGGTGTTGATGGTCAAGCAGGTCCTGGTACTTTTAAGAAAATGATAGATTGGCTAAAAAAACAAGGCTAAGATGAAAAAAAATTTTTACAAAATATATAAATATTTTGACAAAATTGAAGATAAAATAAGAAGAAAATTAACAAAAAGCCCAATCATATATGCTTTTATTGGGAGTTTAGGTGTTGTTATGATATGGAGAGGGTTATGGGGAATAGCTGATGAATTATATATACCTTATTTCGTTTCTCTAATTATTGGTATTTTGCTCACAATATCTACAGGCCTTTTTGTTTCTTTTTTTGTGGGGGATAGTATTGTACTTTCTGGTCTTAAAAAAGAAAAAAGGGTAGATGAAAAAACAGAAAAAGATATAAGAGAAGAAAAAGAAGAGATTTCTAAAATAGAAAATGAGATAGAACAAATACACAAACAAAGCAACAAGATAAATAAAATAGAAAGAGAGGTTGCTGAAATAAAAGATTTATTAATTAAAAATAATTTTCATGAATAATTTACCTATAATTTTAGCAATACTTCCTTTTATAATTTTTGTTGTTTTATTGATTAGAAACAAGACCACGTTATTAAATGTTTCTTTGATAACTTTATCTCTATATACTTTAATTTCTTTATTTTTCTGGAGAATAGATTTTAATTTTTTAACAATATCTTACAGTAAAGGTTTTTTTGTTGCACTTGATATACTCTTTATAATTTTCGGGGCAATTTTCTTTTTAGAAATTCTTAAAAGATTTAATGTTATTAATAATGTATCTTATTATTTATCTAATTTTTCTAAAGATTATCGTATACAAATAATAGTTATCGCATGGCTCTTTGAGGCTTTTCTTGAGGGAACAGCTGGTTTTGGTGTTCCGGCTGCGGTTACAGTGCCCTTACTTGTTGGGTTGGGTTTAACTCCTATAAAGTCTTTAGTGGTTGGACTTTTGGGTAATAGTACTGCTGGTGCATTTGGAGCTGCAGGGGCGCCTATTATAGTGGGCCTTGCTGGTTTATCTTCTAGTTCTATACCTACTATGGTTTCTTTGTTCGGTTTAGTTGGAGTGATTGTTCCTATTTTCATGTTATGGATTATTACAGAAGGTAGAGAAAACAGAAAAAAAGAATTTATAGAAGCGTTGCCTTTTGCTATTTGGTCAGGACTAGCTTTTATTATTCCTTCTATTATGTTTTCTTGGCTTGGTCCAGAATTTCCATCTATTTTAGGTTCAATAATTGGTCTCATTTTGGTTTTTATAACAACAAGGTTCAATATTTTTGTTCCTAAAAATATAATTGAATTTAGTAATAACAACAATTTAACTAAAACAATCTCTCCGTTAAAGACCTTTATGCCTTATATAATATTAGTCTTATTATTAATAATTGGAAAAATTTTGTTAAAAGGATTAAGTGTTCCGATTTTTATAGGAGTCATTCATAATTTTAATATATTTAATCCGGGTTTTATTTTTATTCTTACTGCTTTTATTACTACTCTTATATTTAAAAATAAGATTGGTTTTATCAGAGAGTCTTTTGTTAAGAGTATAAAAGGATCTTTTGCTCCATTTCTTGTCATCGTTTCAATGCTTATTGTAGTCCAGATAATGATTTTTTCTGGGAACAATTTTTCTGGTTATCCATCGGTTATAACAATAATTGCTAAATTTTTTGAAACAAATATGCTCCCATTCTTTGCTCCATTTTTAAGTGCTTTTGGTAATTTTCTCACAGGAAGTATCACTGTCTCAAATATAATGTTTGGAAATCTTTTATCTATGGCATCAAATGGTCTTGGTTTGAATTCTGAAATAGTATTGTCTTTAGGGGTTGCTGGAGGAGCTGCTGCGAGCATGATTGCTTTGGCAGACATATTAACAGCCGAAGCTGTTGTTGGGGTTAAAAATTCCGAAAAAACAATATTAAAAGGGGTTTTATTGCCTTGTATTGTATATCTTTCTCTTGTAGGGATAATTGGAATTTTGATTTTTAAATATTTTATTTAATAGGTAACTCTATTATAAAAGTAGAGCCTTTTTCTTCTCCCATAGATGAAAAAGTAATTTCTCCTTGGTGTTTTTTGATGATTTGTTTTGATAAATATAAACTTAATCCTATACCGTCAGTATTTAGAAGTTTAGCTTTTTTACTTCGGTAAAATTTTGAAAATATTTTTCTTTTATCTTTTGAGTTCATCCCCATTCCGTTATCTTTTATTGATAGGGTTATTTTACTATTTGTTGCTTTTGGTTCTATCTCTATATTGCCATTGTTTGGACTATAAAATATAGAATTTTCTATTATTTCTTCTATTACAAAAGATATTTTATTTAAATCTAATGTTATAAGTGGTATATCTTTGAATGTAGAAATTTTGAAATTTATTTTTTTTTCATTTATTTTTTCTCTGTATTTTAAAATTGCTCCCTCGACAATCTCTCTCATTGAAGTCATTTTGAAGTTATAACCAGATTTTTTGTTTACATCTCTAATCCCAACAATAGAGTCAATCATTCGTAATATTTTTTTTGTGCTATTTTCAATACCTTGTAAGTATAAAAGTTTTTGATTTTTAGAAATATCATCTTTTTCTAGTTCTTTTGTGATCCAAGATATTCTTGTGAGAGGAGTTCTAAATGCATGGTTAACTACAGAGATAAAATCACTTTCAACCTTGCGATCATTTAAATAAAACTTTATTAATTTATAAAAAACTATAATAGTAATTATCCCTAAAACAAAAATCTGAATTGTAGATATATTCATATTAGTATTCTATACTTTTTATTTTATATTGCCAATCCTTTTATAAACACTTTATTAGGTTTATAATATAAAATATGTTTATTAAAGTTAGAGTTATAGCTGGGGCTAAAAAGGAGATAATTCAAAAAAAGACTGAAAATTCTTTTATTTTAACCGTAAAAGAAAAAGCTGAAAGAAATATGGCGAATAAGAGAGTATGTGAAATTATAGCCAATGAAATTTCTGTTCCTATAAAAAAGGTTCGCATAATAAATGGACATCAGTCTCCAAGTAAAATAATTTCTATTGTAGATTAGGTTTATTTTGTTATTTTTGTAAAAGTTTTTTATAGGGTATAATGTGATTATTATTAGTAATTTTGAATTAAATATATGATAATAAATATTAAGGCAACAAACTTAGAGTTAACCCCTGCAATAGAAAAATATGTGAATAGAAAGGTTGGTGGATTAAAAAGATTTGCAAAAGATAGAGAAGAAATCAGTGCTTATGTAGAGGTTGGGAAAACTACGAATCATCATAAGCAGGGTGAATTATATAAAGCAGAAATTAATTTAAGCTTAGATGGAAAGAAATTTTTTACAGATTCTGAAAAAGAAGATTTATATAGTGCAATTGATGAAGCTGAAAATGATATAATAAGAAAAATAACTTATAAGAAAGATAAGAAAAATACATTATTTAAAAGAGGAGCAATGAGTGTTAAAAAAATGTTAAAAGGTTTTTCTAAAAGGAATCCATTTACATCTAAATAAAACAAAATAAAAACCAAGCATAATTGCTTGGTTTTTGTAATTATTAATAAATAATATAATTTTTTATTTTAATTCTTTGAAGTCTATCTCTTTTTTACCTTCAGGTATAATTCGTTCTATTATGAACGAGTTATTTTCATATTTAGCCTTTGTTATTTTAATTCTTTTGTCATCTTTAAAGAAAAAGACTCCAGGCCAGCCGAAATAAGCTCGATATTTATTCCAGTTTTCTTTTGCATTTCCATTTGGATTTATTTCGCCGTCTTCTTTTTTTATTTTTTTACAAAATGTTGCTTGTGATTCGTCTTGAATTTTTGGATTTATGTTTTTATTGATAATACTTGGAATTGTTTTACAGAGTAATTCTCCACCGATTTTAATAAGTTTTTCTCGGAGTTCTGTTTTTGTATCATTTATATCTATATTTAATTTTTCTTCGGCTATAATAGCTCCGCTGTCTAATTGGAAGATCATTTGTTGGATAGAAACCCCCGTTTCTTTATCTCCGTTCAAAAGACAAGCTTCGACAGGAGAGGCTCCACGATATTTAGGAAGTATAGAATAATGAATATTAATAGTTCCGAGCTTGGGAGTATTTATTAAAACTTCTGGAAGGATTTTTCCATACGCAACAACAATAAATATATCATATTTTTTCTCCACATGTCCGACATGTGGAGAATTTCTGAGAGAGTTTATGAAATCTTGATTAATTTTTTCTGGTTGTAGATATGGAATATTATTTTTTTGAGCCCAAGCTTTTACAGGCGGGGGAGTAACAACCATTTTTCTTCCTTGTGGTTTGTCGGGTGTTGTTACTATCAAAGACGGCAAATACCCATTTGCTTTTAAAATCTCGAGTGTTTCACTTGCTACATCTGGAGTTCCAAAAAATACAAAATTAAGATTGTGCATTTTTAAATAATTATTTTAAATTTTTTATATATTCTAGTAATTTTTCTAATTTAACTGTATCTTGAGAACGATTGTTCATATCTCTAAAGATTACAGAATTTTCTAAGGCCTCTTTTTGTCCAAAGATAATAGCGTATGGCATATTTAATTTTTCAGCGATGGCTAGTTGTGCACTTAAGTTGTCTTTTGAAATAGATTGAGATATTGGGATTTTACCTTTACGCAATATTTCTATCACATTTAATGACTTTAGTTTTGCTTCTGTCCCTATTTGTATAAAATATATTTTAGGCTTTTTGATTATTCTTGGACAAAGTTTTGTGTACCAAGGTGATTCAATAACTCTATCTACTCCTATTGAAATACCAACAGCTGGGATATCTTTTTTACTTCCTAGTTGTTTCCCTAAATAATCATATCTACCACCTCCAGCTATTGTTATTTTATTTCCTGTTTCTTCGTCTTCTTGTATTATCTCAACAACAGTTCTTGTATAATAGGAAAGACCTCTAACTAAAAATTTGTTTATGTTATATGGTATTTCCATTTGTTCTAAATATTCCAATACTTCTTTAAAATGTTTTTTACAAGATGGACATAGGTGACTTATTGAATCAGGAGCCCCTCGGTTTATTTCTATAGTTTTTGATTCTTTTGAGTCTAGTATTCTTAATGGGTTTGTTTTTAATCTTTCTTTATCTATAGAAGGGAGGTTGTTTATGTTTTTTTTGTAATAAGAAACTAGTTCTTTTATGTATGAAGCACGACATTCTTTATCTCCAATAGAATTAATATCTATTGTTAAATTTTTAGCTCCAGCTTCTGTTAGGATTGTCCACGCAGTTTTTATTGCCAATGCATCTAAAATACTTTTTTCACCTCCTAATATGTCCATGTCGAATTGATAGAATTGTCGATATCTACCTTTTTGAGGGTTATCATGTCTAAAACTTGGGCCATAGCTGTAAAACATTAATGGTTGAGGTAATGCTTGCATTCCGTTTTGAATATAACTTCGCATTAAAGGGGAAGTATGTTCTGGTCTTAGTGCAAGATGATCTCCACCTTTTGTTTTTAAAACATACATTTCTTTATCTATAATATCTGTTCCTATTCCAATAGAAGAAGTAAATACTGATTCTTGTTCCACAATAGGTGTTTCTATTGGTTTGAAACCGTAATACATAGAAACTTCCTGAGCTTTCTCAAAAAACCCTTGATATTGGTAATATTGATCTCCTATAATATCACGCATTCCTTTTACTGTAACTGGAACTTCTTTGTTATTTTTTTTATTTTCTTTCATTTTATTTTTCTATTTATTAAAACTTTCTATTGACCCAGGTAAATAATCAAAACTTTTAACAGGAACAAGCCTTACTAAAGCTCTTCCAATCATTAATTTTTCATTTAAAATTCCCCAAGACCTAGAATCAGAACTTCTATTTCTATTATCTCCCATAACAAAATATTCATTTTCTTCGGTTATGTCTATTGAGGTGGTAGAAAATTCTTCTTTTATATATGGTTCATTTATTTTTAATCCATCAGGATTTTCTTTATTAAAAACTGTCACTTCTCCATTTTTTATAACTATTCTTTCATTTGGCATACCTATTATTCTTTTTATAAAAAATCTAGATGGGTCTTTGGGATATCTAAATACAACAACATCACCTCTTTTAGGTTCTCCTAAAATATATGAAATTTCATCTATTATCAAATATTCTCCATTATGAAATGTGGGATACATAGATTCTCCAGATACTACAAAGGGTTGAATTACCCACATTCTTATTGGAATTACTACGATTAGTGCAATAATAGCAAAACCAATCAAATCCCAAAAGTTTTTGAGTTGTTTTTTAATTTTTTCTCTTTTTGTTAGTTTTGAATCGATTGTTTCTTTGTTTTTTTCTTCATTTTGTTCGAAGTTATTATTTTCCATATAAAAAACATTTTACCACATATTTATTATTGACATAATATTGCTATATGTGTTGTGTTTTATATTTATTTAATTTCATTAAAATTTTATATTTTCTTTTGATATAATTTATTTATGTTATTAATTGTAGGGTTAGGAAATCCAGGAAAAGAATACGAAGAGACTCGCCATAATACAGGGAGAATCATTTTAAATTTTATTTCAAAAAATAATAACTTTTCTGAATGGAAAAATGATATTAAATTAAAATCTTTAAGATCCAAAGGAGAGATTGAAGGGGAGAAATTTGATTTCTTGACGCCTAATACTTTTATGAATAATTCTGGGGTAGCTGTTTGTCAGATAATAGATGATAAAAAGAAATTAAAAAATTTGGTAGTTATTTATGATGACATAGATTTACCTTTTGGTTGTCTAAAAATTTCCTTTAATCGTTCATCAGGTGGTCATAATGGATTGGAGTCAATAATCAAAAAAGTTAAATCTCAAGAGTTTGTGCGTATTCGTGTTGGGGTATCTCCACACACACCTATAGGCAAGATAAAAAAGCCAAAAGGAGAACAGGCTGTTCTTAAGTTTCTTCTCGGGAAATTTAAAGAAGACGAACTAAAAGAAATCAAAAAACTCTCAAAAAAAGTCTCAGAAATCCTCGCCACCATATCTTCCGATGGGAAAGATAAAGCGATGAGTATATATAATTAATTATTTATAAAAATGCGTCAGCCGAAGGCTGACGCATTTTTATGTTAGTTAGTTAATATTTTTTAATTATTCGCTAGCTTTCTTTTCACTATCTAGATGAACAAGAGTCATTCTTTGGTCTTTTGGTTCAAAGAGGGTTATTTGGAAATCATAAGTCTTACCAAGCTCTAATGTTTTCTTTAGCTTATCTTCTGATCCAAATGAAGAATTATGAACCAGTCCAGCAACTCCTTGTTTGATAGAAACAAGAGCTCCATGTTTATTGAATTTGATAACTACTCCTGAGACAATATCTCCTTTCTTTAAAGTATTTTCAAATTCTTTCCAAGGATTTTCTTTTAACGCTTTTATTGATAGAGAAATTTTTCCATCTTTTATTTCAATAATTTTAGCTTTGATTTTGTCTCCTACATTAAACATAGAACGAGGGTCTTCTACTAGACCCCAATCTATTTCAGATATGTGGACAAGTCCTTCTAATTCATCTTCTATTTTTAGGAATATTCCAAAGTCTACTATTCCAGCAACAATACATTCAATTTCATCTCCTACAGTATATTTTCCAACCATTTCTTGTCTTTCTTCTGGGTTGTTATCTTTTTCAGAGAAGATTAATTTTCCTTCTTTAGGAATAGCTGAAATCATAACTACACTTATATGTTTTCCAACAAGAGTTTTGAGTGCTTTTAATATCTTATCTTTATCTGAATCTTCTACTCTAGGGTAATTTTCACTTTTTAGTTGTGATGCTGGTAGAAAACCAGCAATACCTTGCCATTCAAGAATAAGTCCACCCTTGTTTGCTTCTTTTACTATAAGATCAAGAACTGTTTTTGATTTTATAGCTTTTTCAGCTTCACTCCAGATTAATGCTTGTTTTGCTTCTTTTAGAGAAAGTTCTATATATCCTTCTTCGTTATTGGTATCAACAATTTTAGCTTTTATTACATCTCCAATGTTTATCTTTTTTATTATGTCTTTGGCGTTAATGAATTCTTTACCAAATATGATACCTGTTCCAAATGGGGCAAGGTCAACATAAACTGATGATTTTTGGATAGATATTACAGGACCTTCAACAAGTGCATCAATTTGTGGTGGTAATTCTGTTTTATCTAAAGCTTTTCCTATTGCAGATAATTCATTTTTTGAATAATCTTTTGATAATTCTTTTTCGTCTTTTTTCATATTTTTTGTATTAAAAAAACCGCACTATTGCGGCACAGTTTGGATTTCTTTTTGAATCTTTCGATTTCAAAAGGGTTAATTTCCAATCTGGGCTATTAATTACATATTTATAGCACATATGGAGCATTATATACATATTGACAAATTATTTTAAATATTTTATTATATATACAGATAAAGTTCTGTAAAATCATTAAAATATAATATATATGAAAAAAAGAATAATCGTTTCGATTTTAATAGTGCTGTCTATTATTGTGTATTTAGTAGGCATTACAACAGCACCACTGGACTCAACTATTTCTTTTTGTGAAATGTCTTGGGATGAAACTAAGATTTACATTTCTTTCATAATTTTTTTATCAGCAATAACTTTTGGGTCTATTCCATGGGTTTTGCCTTATTTAAGAAAAAATTTATTTCATTAAAGCAGTAAAGTTGCTAAAGAGTCATTTTGAATAATGGCTCTTTTTATTATTATGTTATAATAAATAAATGGGAATAAGAAGGCAGCCTCTAGTAGAAGGGGAAATGTATCACATCTATAATCGCGGAGTAGATAAGCGTGATATTTTTGTAGACAAGCATGATATCTATCGTTTTCTCGAAAGTATCAAAGAATTTAATCGTGAAGATAAAATCCAAAGCCTCGTCAGTTTACATAAATCGCACAAGTTAAACTCTTTCTCTCAGACAGGGGTTGAACCGCTATCTGAGTTAAAAAATAAAAATAATTTAGTAGAGATTTTAGGTTATTGCTTAAATCCGAACCATTTTCATTTTATATTAAAACAAGTTTCGGAAAATGGTATTTCAAAATTTATGCATAAATTATCTGGTGGCTATACTTGTTATTTCAATATCAGAAATTCTAGATCAGGAGCTCTCTTTCAAGGAAGATTTAAATCTCATCATATAGCAACTGAAGATTATTTTAATAGAGCAATTGGATATGTTAATAAAAATTATTTAGTTCATGATATTCCAGAAAACAAAAAGCATTTAGTGTTTTCGGGTGACTTTGATTATGAGAATAATAAATTTGATATTATTTCAAAAAAAGAGGGGGATAAAATATTGGAAATATTTGGAGGAGTTAAGAAATTTAAAAATCATTGTGATTTAGTTGTTTCTATAATAAGGGGAGAAAGAGGAAAAAAGTCTTTACTAGAAGATGAGGATTTTAATGTTGTTATTGAAAGTTTACCAGATAGCGGTTCAACCCCTATCTAGATAGGGGTAGATAGGGGTTGAACCGCTATCTGGGGGATTGAGGGGTTTTGAGTGATTAGAATTGATTTAGATTTGGTTTTTTGTTTTATTCTTGATATAATAAAATATATGATTATTACATATTTTGGTAAGCAATTTTTTAAGATTCAGAAAGGTGATTTGACTTTAGCTTTTAATCCTATTGCTAAAAATTCTAAAGAATATAAAGGCTCTCGTTTTGGATCTGATATTGCTTTTTCTACAACTAATCATCCTGACTATAATGGTTTTGAAATGACTTCTCATGGAGAAGCATTTCCTTTTGAAATAAAAGGTCCTGGAGATTATGAAATAAAAGATATTTTTATAAAAGGTATACTAACTGAAACAGAAATAAATAAAAATAAATTTATTAACACCATATATACTTTGTCTGTAGAAAATATTTCTATTTGTTTTTTGGGTGCATTAAATCAATCTAAATTAGATACATCTATTAAGGGAGAAATAGGCTCACCAGATATACTTTTTGTCCCAGTAAACGATGAATTTCTTTCACCTTCTGACGCCTACAAACTTGCTGTTTCTTTGGAACCTAAAATAATAATCCCTATGGATTACGATGATAAATCTCTAAAATCTTTTATAAAAGAAGGAGGTCAAGATAATATTAAAAAGATAGAAAAGCTAACCATTAAGCCTAAAGATATTTTAGATAAACAGGCCGAGGTTATTGTTTTTTCTTAATTAAATATGAAAAAATATATAAAAAATGTTCGAGAAAAATCAGAAAATGAGAGAAAAAGATTATTGTTTGTTTGGATGGCAATCTCGATGTCTTTGGTTGTTTTAGTTTGGTTTTATAGCTTAGGTCATCGTTTTAATGAAAAGGTTACTGAAAAAGTCAGAGAAGATGTGAAGCCGTTTAAGATGTTGAGTAATTCATTATCAGGTACAATAAAAGATGTTGAAAGTCAGTTGAGCAAAATATCTTCAGGTAATTAAATAAATTATGGTAAAAAAAATAGAATCAAAAATAGAATCAAATGAAAATGAAAGAACTGGCGTAATTTCTGTTGATATAAATAAAGAGATGAGGGACTCTTTTATTGACTATGCCATGTCTGTTATTACAGACCGTGCTCTTCCTGATGTTAGAGATGGTTTAAAACCAGTCCATCGAAGAATACTTTATGCTATGCATGAAATGGGGCTTACTCATCAAGGGCGTTTTCGTAAATCAGCTGCAGTAGTTGGAGATGTTCTCGGGAAGTATCATCCTCATGGAGATGTTGCGGTTTATGATTCTATGGTTGGTATGGCTCAGGATTTTTCTTATAGATATCCATTAATACATGGGCAGGGAAACTTCGGTTCTATTGACGGAGATGGCGCTGCTGCTATGCGTTATACTGAGGCAAAAATGTCAAAGATATCATCTCTTCTTTTACTTGATCTTGAAAAAGAAACTGTTGATTTTAATTCAAACTATGATCAAACTAGAAAAGAACCCTCAGTTTTACCTACAGCTGTTCCAAGTTTATTACTAAATGGGACTCTTGGTATTGCTGTTGGTATGGCAACAAATATACCCCCACATAATTTAGGTGAAGTTATAGATGCAACTATTCATTTAATAGAAAACAAAGATGCAACAACAGAAGATTTAGTTCATTTCGTTAAGGGTCCAGATTTTCCAACCGGAGGTGTTATTTATGGACAAGCTGATTTATTAAAAGCTTATTCTACTGGTAGAGGTGGAGTTGTAACTCGTGGAGAAGCTGAAATTATTGAGCAAAAATCTGGGACATTTCAAATAATAATTACTTCAATTCCTTATCGTGTAAATAAATCTGTATTGATAGAGTCTATTGCTGCTCTTGTTCAAGAAAAAAAGATAGAGGGAATAAAAGGATTAAGAGATGAATCTACAAAAGATATTCGTATTGTAATTGATTTAAAATCAGGAGTATTTCCTCAAAAGATTTTAAATTATATTTATAAACATACTCAGCTTGAACAATCATTCAATTTTAATATAGTTGCACTAGTAGATGGCGTTCCTCAAACTCTTTCATTAAAAGGGTTACTAGATGAGTTTATTGGACATAGGGTTGTTGTTGTTCGCAGAAGAACAGAGTTTGATTTGAGAAAAGCAAAAGATAGAGAGCATATACTTCTTGGTCTTAAAAAGGCCCTTGATCATATAGATAGAGTTATTTCTATTATTCGTGGTTCAAAAGATACTCAAACAGCTAAATTAAATTTGATAAAAGAATTTAAATTTTCAGAGTTACAAGCAATTGCTATTTTAGAAATGAAATTGCAAAAACTTGCTGGTCTTGAAAGAAAAAATATTGAGCTTGAACTTAAAGAAAAACAAGAGTTAATAAAAGAGTTAGAAGCACTTCTTGCTAATCCTAAAAAAATGTTAAAAGTTATTTCTGATGAACTTTTGGCTATAAAAGAAAAATATCAAGATGAAAGAAAAACTAGAGTTATTAAAGGTGGGGTTAAGGCTATAAATGAAGAAGATTTGATTCCTGAAAAAGAATCAGTTTTGGTCTTTACGAAGGGTGGTTATGTAAAAAGAACAGATCCTTCTGAATATCGAACTCAAAAAAGAGGAGGTGTTGGTGTTATAGATATAGAGACAAAAGATGAAGATTTTGTAACGATGTTGGTAGGGGCTAATACTCATTCTGATTTATTATTCTTTACAAATCTTGGTAAGGCATATCAAATAAAAATGTATGATATTCCAGAAGGAAGAAGAGCTACAAAAGGTAAGTCCATTATGAATTTCATTTCTCTTGATGGAAGTGAAAAAGTAACATCTATATTACCTATTGATAAAGAAACTAAGAAGTCAGTAGAAACATTGATGCTTGTTACTAAAATGGGAGTGGCTAAAAAGGTTGATGCTGAGAGTTTTAAGGATGTTCGCAGGAGTGGGCTTATCGCCATAAAGTTAGATAAGGACGATGAATTACAGGTAGTTCTCCCTATAACAAAAGGTGATGATATTATGTTGGTTACAACGCTAGGCCAATCTATTAGATTTAAAGAAAATGATATTCGTGTTATGGGACGTGGAGCAGGCGGTGTTAGGGCAATGAAGTTAAACAAGAATGATTATATTATTGGTGTTGATAGAATTCCTAAAGGAGATAGTTCTCTGTCTCTTCTAACTCTTGGAGCAAATGGTTTGGGTAAAAAGACTGGTGTTAAAGAATATAAAGCTCAAAAAAGAGGAGGAAGTGGAATTAAGACAGCAAAGGTTACAGCAAAGACAGGTAATATTATTGTTGGGAAAATTGTTGGAGAAGAAAATGAAATTATTGCTGTTTCTCAAAAAGGGCAAGTAATAAGAGTTGAACTAAAATATATTCCTACATCTGGTCGTCAGACTCAAGGTGTGACAATAATGAAATTACATCAAGGTGATAGTATTGCTTCAATAACTTGTTTATAAAAAATAGACACAATCAATAGAAATGATTGTGTCTATTTTTATATTTTGTTTTAAGTGGTATAATATTTATATGTTTTCTAATCCAGAAAAAAACATAAATCAATTTGGTATAAGTGAAGGCATGAGAGTTGCCGATTTTGGGGCAGGGGTTGGTTTTTATACTAAAATTTTATCAGAAAAAGTTGGAAATTCTGGCAAGGTTTATGCTGTTGAAGTTCAAAAAGATTTAGCTAAAAAACTTGAATCAGAAATTAAAGAGTTAAATATTTCCAATATCTCTGTTATTTGGGGTGATATAGAAAGAATCGATGGGACAAAGATTGCAGATAATTCTTTGGATGCAGTTTTAATATCCAATGTTTTATTTCAAATAGAAGATATTTTCGGTTTAGTAGATGAGACTAAAAGAGTCTTGAAAGAAGGTGGTAGAGTTTTATTAATAGATTTAAATCATAATAAAGATTATTCAGTAGATAAGGATTATGTCTTGGGGATTTTTTTAAAAAAAGGTTTTTCCCATGTGAAAGATATTGAAGTTTCTCAAAATCATTATGGTATAATATTTAAGTCATAATTTTTTTAATTTTAATTTTTAATGAAAAATTTTCAAACAATTTTAATGGTCATCTTTGGAGTAGGAGGAATTATAGGTGTTTTTGTTTTTTCTGGAATGATTAAGGTTGGTAAAGATAGCAAAAATGAATTAAGTGGAAATATTGTTGTTTGGGGAACACTAGAAAGTAGTGATTTTAATAAAGCAATAAGTTCTATTTTGCCTAGTATAAGTAAGAATTTATCTGTATTTTATGTATCAAAAAATAAAGATAATTATCAATCTGAATTAATAGATGCTTTTGCTAGAGGTAAGGGTCCAGATCTTTTTTTAATAACACAAGACATGATAATTCAAAATAAAGATTTTTTATATCAGATACCATATGAAAGCTATCCAGAAATTGATTTTAGAAATAAGTATATAGATGGAGCGGATATATATCTAAATGATAATGGGGTTATTGCTCTTCCTTTATTGATTGATCCTCTTGTTATGTATTACAATAACAATAAGCTTGCTAATGAGGGTATTGTTAATCCACCTCTTTATTGGGATGAATTATTTAATTTAAATAACTCCCTGACAAAGAAAAATGATGACGGTTCGATCAAAGACAGCATGATTGCTCTAGGTTTGTTTGATAACATAAATAATTCAAAAGAAATATTGTCCGCTTTATTTTTACAGGCAGGTAATTCTGTTTTAGGATTAGGAAGAGATGGAGAATTCGTTTCTATTTTTTCTGGCCCTAGTATTGTAAGCCCTTTAAATTTCTTTAGTGAATTTTCAAATAAAAAATTATCTGCGTATTCATGGAGTGAATCATTACCTAACTCTCGAGATCTTTTTACTGGAGATCGTTTGGCTATGTATTTAGGTTTTTCTAGTGAAATATTTGAAATTGAAAAGATAAATCCTAATTTGAGTTTTAATGTTACACAAATTCCACAAACGAGAGAATCCAAAAATAAAAGAACTTTTGGAAATATTTACGCAATTTCTATAAGTAAAAATTCCAAAAATATATCAGGTGCATTTTCTGTTGCTTATGCTTTGTCTAGTAATGTTGCTATCAATCAGCTTTCAAAGAGCAGCTCTGTTCCTCCTTCTACTAGAACTCTCTTAGCTACTAAACCAGAAGAACCTTATTTAAATATGTTTTTTAATTCTGCTATAATATCTAAGGCATGGCTAGACCCCAACCCAGAAGAAACAGGAAAAATATTTAATGAATTGGTTAATAATGTTGTTTTAAGTGGTCTTAATATAAATGATTCTGTTGCAAAAGCCAGTAATCAAATATCAATTTTATTAAATAATTAATTTTTTATGTTTAAATTTATTTTAAATTTTATTTTTTTGTTAAACTTAGTAATTTTTCCGTCTTTTGTTGGTGCGGCAGATCTTTATAAAACAGGCCAAGGTTTAGTTCCTAGGTGTAACATAGGAAATATAGTGGGGACGGATTATGAAAACAGTTGCGATTTTGATGATTTTATGGAAATTATCAATAGATTGATAAACTTTGTTTTATTTGTTTTGGCAACACCTCTTTTTGCTATTCTTATAATGTATGCAGGCTTTCTTTATATGTTTGATGGTGGAAATGAAAAAAATATTTCTCAAGCAAAAAGTATTTTTAAGAATGCTATGTTTGGATACGGAATAGCACTTGTTGCTTGGCTTGTTGTAAAAACTATTCTTGTTAGTCTTGGTTTTAACGGTACAATGTTTTTAACTTTTATTAATAGTAATTTATTTATTTAATTTATGAAATTTTCTAAAAATAGTTTATATATGTTTATTTCAAAAATTTCCAAGTTTTCCTTTATCTTTATCATAGCTTTTTCTTTTATTTTTTCTTATGCTATTTTACCTATAAGTGCAGATGATAATGTTATAAAAATAGAAACAGGAATAGAAAACCCCCTTGGTAAAAATTTACAAGATATTCCAACCTTTATTGAGAAAGTTATAGAAATAGTTTTGTATATAGGAATACCAATACTTACTATTGCTCTTATTTTTTCTGGTTTTATGTTTATTGAAGCACAGGGAAATGAAAAAAAATTAGAAAAAGCAAAAAAAAATTTATTGGCTGTTCTTATTGGGGGTCTTTTGCTTTTAGGAGCCTTTGTAATTTCAGAAGCGATTATAAATACGGTCGAAGATATTAAAAGTACAACTTAATTAAAATATGGACTGTAAAAATATTACCTTAGCGAAAGCAAGTATTGGAGATATTGCTGGTTATTTTACTTGTATAATATCAGAATCAATAATGCCTCTTCTTATTTCTCTCGCTGTTTTAGGTTTTGTCTGGGGAATTATTAAATATTTTTTAAATCCTGAAAATGAAAAAGAAAGAGGAAAGGGTAGAGATTTCATGCTCTGGGGTTTAATTGCATTATTTGTTATTGTTGCTTTTTGGGGGATTGTAGAAATTTTAACTAATACCTTTGGTGTTAAAAATGTTATTCCGCAATTACCAACAAAATAGTATTGCGTTTATGTTGTTTATTTTGTTATAATATACTTGTATAAAAATTTATATCTTAACTGTCGGAGTGATATAAATTAAATTATTATTATTATTATTATTTATAAAATTATTTTTTTATATGAAAAAATTTTTAGGAGGGTTAAGTGTTTTATCTTTAGGTTTTGTTCCTGGTTTGGTTTTGGCTGTTGATGATATTCCAGAAACAGCTGGTAGTATTGGTGGCATAATTGGGACAATTGGAGGGTTTATTAATATGTTAATGCCAATATTAATAACAGCGGCAGCTGTGTGGTTTGTCTGGAATGTTATTTCTTATACTATTGCTGGAGATGATAAAAAGAAAGAATCAGCAAAGAATGGTATAATCACAGGTCTCATTGGTCTTCTTGTTATAGTTGCTTTCTGGGGTATTATTGCTTTGGTTATGAATACTTTTGGTGTAGGTACTGGTGAAAATTTAGATATTATTCCAAGAACAAGTAATGTTGATATAAAGCCATAAATTTTATAATAATATTTTATGATTTTTCAATTTATTCCAACAGCAGAAGCTAGTATTCAAACTCTTGTTAAGAGTATAAATAGGGTTATTATTAACCCTTTGATAATATTTATTTTTGCCCTTGCGGTACTTTATTTTGTTTATGGTTTGGTTAAATATCTTTTATCTCCAGACAATGAACAAGTAAAAAAAGATAGCAGGCAACATATGCTCTGGGGTGTTATCGGAATGTTTATAATGATAGCAACTTTTGGAATAATGAATCTAATATTAAATACTCTTCAGGTTTCTAAAGAAGATATTCAAATAGAAGAAACGGGGGATTATAAAATAGGAAATATGTTAGATTAAAAATAAAAACACCTTGATAATATCGAGGTGTTTTTATTTGTGTTTTTATAAAAAGATGCTATAATACTAGAGTTGTTTTTTGTTTAATTTAAATAAAAAGTTTGGCCCTATCGTCTAACCAAGTTAGAATATAGCGGACATCGGCTTTTTGAAAAGCCAAGAATCGTGAGTAGTGTTTTATTATAAAACCAAATAAAGTTTG
>CAYUOT010000015.1:0-12200 GCA_964446475.1 uncultured Candidatus Saccharibacteria bacterium
GAAGCCAGCTTCAAGATTAGGAATCGTTTGAGAAACCTAAGAGATGATTAGGTTGATAGGCACTAGGTGTACGCACAGCAATGTGTTCAGCCGAGGTGTACTAATCGTTCGATTCCTATTAGGAAATCTGGAAATCATTTATTTTGTATTCAACAGCATTCAGTTTTCAGGTATCATGTACGGAATTTTTGTTTACAAAAATTCCGTAAAGATCCTGAATTTGAAATTTCATTATTGTGTCTTGGTGATTCGTCGCAATGGCCACACCTCTTTCCATTCCGAACAGAGAAGTTAAGCATTGTAGAGCTGATGATACTCCTTGTGGGGAAAGTAAGCAGTCGCCAGGACAGAGTAATGAAATTTTTTTTATAACAAAAAATCCGTCTTTATGACGGATTTTTTGTTATATTATGTTATAATAAAAAAATGACATGGGCAGCAAAAAGAAGATTGCAATATTTGAGTGGCTTTTTCGGGTTTATTTTTTTAATATTATTTTGGATTTTTTATCCAATTATTTTTGTTAAACCTACTTGTAGTGATGGTAAAAAAAATGGTAAAGAAACAGGTGTGGATTGCGGAGGTTCTTGCTCTCTTGTTTGTAATCATGAAGCATATAACCCAATTGTACTATGGAGTAGAGCGTTCAATATTACAAGCTCTGCTTATAATTTAGTTGCTTATGTAGAAAATTCTAATGTTGATTCAGCAATTAAATCAATTTCTTATGAGTTTAGAGTTTATGATGAAAATAATAATATAATTGGAACAAAAACGGGTTCAACTTTTTTGCCTTCAAATGGTAAATTTTTTATCTTTGGGCCAAGATTTGATTCAGGAGGTTCAAAAGTTAAAAGTGTTGTTTTTGATTTTACTTCAGAGATTGTTTGGTATAAAAGTTATCCAACCATAAACAAGCTTCCTATTTATTTTAATAATGTTTCTTTTGAATCAGATATTAATTCTTCTGTCCTTAAGGCAACTATAAACAATGATTCAATTTATAATATTTTTAATTTTGATATTATTGCTGTTTTGTATGACATTGATGGTAACGCAATAAATGCCTCAAAAACATTTAAAGATAAAGTTTTGAAGGGGAATAAATCAGAGCTCGTTTTTACATGGCCAAAAGGGATTGAAGAATCTGCTGTTATCAAAAAAGAAATTACATTTTTAGTTAATCCTTTTGAAACCGAATTTTAATATGAATTTTTTTAGTGTTAGTAAAAATAAAAACCCTAGTGGGGTAGACTGGCTATTGTTTATTTTTATTTTACCTATTTTAGGAGCAGGGTTAATAACAATGAGATCTTTTACAGGAGATACTTCATTTTTTAATAATCAATTAATTTGGGTTCTTTTGTCTTTTGCAGTTTTTTTTATTTTTTCTCATATTGATTTTAGATTTTTAAAAAGAACAGATATTTTAGTTGTTCTATATTTGTTTTTTTCTTTAATACTTCTATCTCTTTTAATTTTAGGTAAGGTCAGTCATGGTGCTCAATCATGGTTTTCTTTTGGGGGTTTTTCTTTTCAGCCTACAGATTTTATGAAAATAATTCTTGTTTTAATTCTTTCAAAATATTTTTCTCGAAGACATATTGAAATAGGAAATTTTAAGCACATTTTTATTTCGGGGATCTATGCTGTAATTCCATTTTTGTTAGTTTTTCTTCAGCCTGATTTTGGTTCAGCTATAATTATTTTTATGATATGGTTTGGGATGATTCTTGTTTCTGGTGTTTCTAAAAAACATATTTTAATTGTTGTGGGGGCAGGAGCTGTTGCCTTCGCTATTTTATGGAGTTTTGTTTTTATGCCATATCAAAAAGCAAGAATTATGACTTTTTTTGATCCATTATCAGATATACATGGTTCAGGTTATAATGTTTATCAATCGACTATTGCTGTTGGTTCTGGGCAGATTTTTGGGAAAGGTGTTGGTTTTGGGACTCAATCAAGACTTCAATTTTTGCCAGAATATGAAACAGATTTTATTTTTGCTGCATTTGGAGAAGAATGGGGGTTTTTAGGTACTATTATTTTATTTATTTTATATTTATTAATTGTTTGGAGGATTCTGTTGATGTCTATCGTTGGGTCTTCTAATTTTGAAACATTATTTGGGGTTGGTTTAGCTGTTTATATAATGAGTCATTTTATTGTAAATGTTGGGATGAATATTGGGGTTATGCCTGTTACGGGTATTACTCTTCCTTTTATGAGTTATGGGGGGTCTCATCTGCTTGCTGAGTTTTCTGGGTTAGGTATTTTAATGGGGATGAATAGATATAGAAGAGTAGCTCATAGAGATGATATGAAAAATGAATTTTTGGGTATATAATAAACTAGCGATTAGTTTCTAGTAATTAGTGATTGGCAAAAAAATGCGTCGGCGACGCCGACGCATTTTTACAAAAATAAAATAATTTTATGAAAATTATAGATGGTAGAAAAATTAGAGATGATATTTTAGCTGGCTTAAAAGAAGAAGTTTTTTGTCTTCCTTATTCTCCTATATTTTGTGATATTTTAATTGGAGATGACTCAGTTTCTGCTTCATATATTCGTATTAAATCTAAAACAGCAGAAAGTATTGGTATTAAATTTAAAGAAGTTAATTTTGATTTTGGAGTTACAACAGAGATTGTTGTTGATGAGATAGAAAATCTAAATAAAGTCCCTTATATGTGTGGTATTATTGTACAACTCCCAATTCCTGATTATTTAGAAAAAGATAAAATTTTAGATCGAATAGACACTAGTCTTGATGTTGATTGTTTGGGCAAGAGTAATAGTTTAGATTTTTATAACAATAAGCCAGTGTTTGTTTATCCTACCGCCTTGGCTGTTGTGCACATATTAGATAGTCTAAAATTAGACTTGGAAAATAAAGATATTTTAGTATTAGGACAGGGGAAATTAGTTGGTCGCCCAGTTTATCATATTTTAGAAAATAGAGGTTATAGGGTTAGTTTTTTAAATAGTAAAACAGAAAATAGTGAAGAGTTGATAAAAAATGCGGATGTTATAATTTCAGCAATAGGTAGAGGGAATTTTATTTCAAGCGATATGGTAAAAGATGGGGTTGTTATTATAGATGCAGGAACCTCAGAAGACGCGGGTAGTATTGTTGGGGATATTGATATTGATAGTTTTAAAAATAAAGATGCTATAATTACTCCTTGCCCAGGTGGTGTTGGCCCTGTGACAGTAGCGATGCTTCTTAAAAATGTTATTAATGTAGCAAAACAAAAAATAAATATAAATGAATAATCAAATATTTTTTAATTTACATAGTATTTCTAATAATAATTATTTTTTAGATAAAATAATTATTTTTTGTGCAGAGTATTTGCCATATATTTTAATTTTAGGGGTGATTGTTTTTATTTTTAGAGAAGAGATTGGAGGTTTTGATTATCGTAATCCATTTGGAATTATAAAAAAAAGGTTTAATAATTTATTTAAAATATTTGCCCCAGTTTTTATAAGCTTTATTGTTGGTGATATTTTAAAAAATATTTTTTCTTCTCCTAGGCCTTTTATTGAGTTTAAAGAAATTGTAAAGCCTCTATTTATTCATGGGGGGATGGATTCTTTTCCTTCTGGGCACTCAATATTTTTTATGTCTCTGGCTGTATCTTCTTATTTTGTGAATAAAAAATTGGGATATTTTCTTTTCTTTTGTGCTGTTATAATTGGTTTTTCAAGAATAATTTCAGGTGTTCATTATCCAATAGATATAATATGTGGTTATATAATAGGGGCACTTATTTCAATTATTTTCAACAGATTGGCAAAAAACATTAAATAATAATCTCTCCAATTCTCCACATGTCCGACATGTGGAGAATTTTGTTTTTAATAGCTTTTACCAGTCGGACGGGTGGAAACATTGGGTTTGGTTTTCAGGTTGATTTTTGGGATAAAAAGGTCTAATATAAGTATATTGACTGTCCCTCTAACCCGCGGTCACGGATTATATTGGGATGTTTTGAAAATTATTTATTTAATTAACAAATTAGGTTAAACCCTAATTTCTTTATAATAGGATGTGGAAAACAAGAATTACAGCATTAATAATACTATTATTGGGCGTAGGAATTGGTTTTTTTGTATATAAGTCAGAAATTAGTAATAGAAATTTGGTTGAAGGAGAAACTCCTAAATGGATAGCTAAGTTTCCATTTAAATTGGGGTTAGATCTTTCTGGGGGGACTCACTTAGTATATAAAGCAGATTTGTCTGCGGTAGATGAAACTGAAATTGGTGATTCTATGAACTCTCTAAGAGATGTGATAGAAAGAAGAGTTAATATTTTTGGAGTGGCTGAACCTTCTATACAAGTACAAGGAGGAGGTTTTTCAAATAATGGAGAAGAAAGATTAATAGTTGATTTACCTGGAGTTACAGATGTATCAAAAGCGATAGAAATGATTGGACAAACACCAATGCTTGAATTTAGAACAGAAAATCCTGATTATAAATATAGCGAAGATGGAATTCAAGAGGTGTCAGTTGGTCCAGATGGAACTATTGATTTATCTTCGAGTATGAATCCATATCTAAAAACAGAATTGACTGGTAAATATTTAGATAAAGCTTTGCTTGAATTTAATCCAACAACAGGGGAACCTATGGTTTCTATTAGATTTGATGAAGATGGTGCTACTTTGTTTGAAAAAATTACAGAAGAAAATGTTGGGAAAACTGTTGCTATATATTTAGATAATGAACCTATCTCTGTCCCTGTTGTAAATGAAGCTATAAAAGGGGGTCAAGCTCAAATTTCTGGAAGTTTTACTCCTGTGGAAGCAAAAGAATTAGTTGGAAGGTTAAATTCCGGAGCTCTTCCTGTTCCAATTGAATTAATATCCACTGAAACAATCGGTCCATCTCTCGGAGTAGAAGCAACAACTGCTGGTGTTAAGGCTGTGATTATTGGGTTCCTTGCTATCGCTATTTTCTTGATTTTTTGGTATAGATTCCCAGGTTTAATCGCCGTTGTTGCTTTATCTATTTATGTTATTGCAATGCTTTCTATTTTCAAATTAGTCCCTGTAACTCTTACAGCGGCAGGTATTGCTGGTTTTATAATTTCTATAGGGATAGCTGTTGATGCCAATGTTCTAATATTTGAAAGAATAAAAGAAGAATTAAAAGGAGCTGATGATAGTGTTGGTGAATCGATTCATAATGGATTTAAAAGAGCATGGCTCTCTGTCCGTGATTCAAACATATCAAGTATTATTTCTGCTATTATTTTGTATTCTTTTGGAACAACCTTGATTAAAGGTTTTGCGCTTATTTTCCTTATTGGTGTTATTGTTTCTCTTGTTTCCGCAATCTCTGTTACTAGAATTTTCCTTTATTCTTTCAATTTCAAAAAGAAAAATAAATTTACTGATTTTATGTTTGGGTCGGGTTTTAGCAGCGCAAAGCATGTAGTTGTAAAGTAAAATTACTTTTAACTCCAATCTTTATAACTTTATATTAAATTTATGTTTATAGTTAAAAATAAAAAAATATTTATTACAATCTCAGCTATCTTGGTATCTTTGTCAATATTTTCAATGTTTTATTTTGGTTTGAACTTCGGTATTGATTTTAAAGGAGGTTCATTACTTGAAGTTGAATATTCTCTAAATAGACCAGAATCATCAACAATAGAAGATTCCATAAAAGACACAGGTATTGGTTCTGTTTTAATTCAACCAATGGGGGAGATGGGTTATAGTATTAAAGCGAGAGATATTACAGATTCTGAAAAGAAAGCTGTTCTTGAGGCTCTAGGTTCTGATGCAAAAGAAACAAGTTTTACATCTATAGGACCATCTGTTGGAAAAGAATTAGTTAGAAAATCAATAATATGTTTTATTTTAGTTTCCTTAGGTATTATTTTCTGGATAGCTTATTCTTTTCGAAAAGTTTCAAAGCCTGTTTCTTCTTGGAAATATGGGATTGTTGCTGTTATTGCTCTTATTCATGATGTGATTATATCAGCTGGGATATTCTCTCTAATTAGTCATTTTATGGGAGCATCGGTAGATACTTTATTTGTTGTAGCTATTCTTACAGTACTTGGTCTTTCTGTTTCTGATACTATTGTCATCTTTGATCGTATTCGTGAAAATATTAGAATAAATCAAGGAAAAGATTTTAGCGAAATAGTTGGGAAGAGTATTAAACAGATATATCCTCGTTCAATAGCAACTTCTCTTACTGTTATGTTAGCTTTACTTTCTCTTGTGTTTTTTGGTCCAGAAAGTACCAAATTGTTTGCTATAACTCTTACTGCAGGAATGTTTTTTGGAACATATTCATCTATATTTCTTGCAAGTCCACTCTTGCTCACAATTAAGGATTTACAGAATAAATAAGATAAAAAATCTCTCTTTTGTATAAAGAGAGATTTTTTGTTATAATATATTTAACGATGAAATCGTTTTAATAATTTAATTAAATTTTTATGTCTATTTTATATATAATTTTAGCTATAGTATTTGCGTTTATTTTGTTTGTTGTTGTTAAGTATAATGGTTTTATTGCTCTTAAAAATCATGTCGAGGAAGCTTGGGCTGATATTGATGTTCAACTTAAGCGTCGTTATGATTTGATTCCGAATCTTGTAAATACTGTTAAAGGATATGCAACTCATGAGAGTACTGCTTTTGAAAAAGTTACAGAAGCTAGAGCAAAAGCAATCTCAGCTTCTAGTGTTGCAGAAAAAGGTGAGGCGGACAATGTTCTTAATGGCACACTTAAATCTTTATTTGCAATTGCGGAATCTTATCCAGAACTTAAAGCTAATACAAATTTTTTAGAATTGCAAAGAGAACTTTCAGATACAGAAAACAAAATACAAGCTGCTCGCAGATTCTACAATGGCAATGTGAAAGAAATGAACATACAAATAGAATTATTTCCTTCAAATGTAATTGCTAAAATATTTAATTTTACTAAGAAAGAATTTTTTGAACTCGCAGAAGATAGTACAGAGAGAAATCCAGTAGAAGTTAAATTTTAAAATATTTTATATATGAAAAAACAAAAAATAATTCCATTAATTAGTTTATTTTTTTTGGGGTTATTTTTTGTTTCTACTCATATTGTCAATGCTGAAGTTATTAAAAATTTTAGCTCTACAATTACTGTTAATACAGATTCCACTATTTTAGTTAAAGATAATATCATTTATGATTTTGAGGGGGTAGAACGACATGGGATATATAGAACTATTCCATTAAAAAATTATAAAAATAAAAGCACTGAAATAAAGGTTGTTTCTGTTACAGATGAAAATAATAATTCATATAATTTTACAGAAAATATTTCTAATAATGAATTAACTATTAAAATAGGGGATGTTGATAAATTAGTTTCTGGAGTAAAGGAGTATGATATTTCATATCAAGTATCTAACGCTGTTGGATATTTTGATAAGTTTGATGAAATATATTGGAATGTTACTGGAAATGAATGGCAAGTTCAAATTGAAAATGCTAGTGCTTCAGTTGTGCTTCCTAATGGAGTAAGTTTAATAAATAAATCTTGTTACTATGGTCAAAAAGGTGAGAATAATAAATGTGAAATATCGGAATCAAATATTTTTACCGTAAAATCACTTCTTGAGATAGGAGATGGTTTAACAATTGCTCTAAGTTTTCCAAAAGGGGTAGTAAAAGAGCCGACTAAATTTGAAAATATAATATCAATTATTTTAGATAATATTATTTTGATTTTACCAATATTAGTTTTTGTTATTATGTTTTTAATTTGGAGGAAAAAAGGTAAAGATCCAAAAGGATATAGCACCATCATAGCTCAATATGAACCACCAATTGAAATGAAGCCAACATTGGTTGGGTCATTGGTTGATGAAAAAGCAGATTTTAGAGATATAACAGCGGGAATTATATATTTAGCAGAACAAGGTTTTATAAAAATAACCAAAATAGAAAAAGATTGGATATTTGGTAATGCTGATTATGAATTTAAATTGATTAAAAATGATATTTCTAGTTTAGAAAAAACAGAGAACAATATTCTTGAATTATTATTTACTGAATTAGTGGTAGATAAAATTGTAAAAATTTCAGATTTTAAAAATGATATTTTATTTAAAACTAAGATTAATTTAATTATTAGTGATATACATCAAGAAATGACAGATAAAGGATTCTACGAAAGGAATCCTAATAATGCAAAACTTCCATATCTGATAGTTCCTTTTATTTTTACTATTTTATTCTTATTTATATTGGGTAGATCAAAATTTATAGTAGTAGTTTCTGTTATTGTCTCCGCAATTATAATTTTTATTTTTGGGCTTTTTATGAGTAAGAGAACAAAACTTGGAGCAGAAACAAAAGATTATATTTTAGGATTTAAATTATTTTTAGAATTGACAGAAAAAGATAGATTGGATTTTCACAATGCTCCAGAAAAAAAACCAGAAAAATTTATGCAATTTCTTCCATATGCTGTAGCTTTAGGAGTTGAGAAAAAATGGGCAAAACAATTTGAAGGGATATATATAAAACAACCATTTTGGTATAATGGCGGGATGGTTGGTCCTTTAGTTATCACTGATTTTGTTTCTCATATCTCGAATTTTTCAGAATCTTTTAATGCAAATATAATGTCTGGTGGTATTGGTTCAGGTGGCGGAGGGTTTTCAGGTGGCGGTGGGGGCGGTGGAGGTGGCGGGAGCTGGTAATTTTTATTAATTTTATCTAAAATATACTATATGGAATTAAAAAATAAAATCAAAGATTTACCCCTGTTTTTAGTTATAAGTGCAGTTCTATTTTTATTATTATTGGTGTTTATTGTTTTTAGTAATAAAGAGAGTGAATTACAGAAGGAAATAGATAATGCAAGTATTGAAATATTGGGGAATAAAGATGACTTAATTGATTTTTCTATTAAACCCCTAGACAATATGAAAGGGGAAATTATAGCAACAGGCGCTGTTTCTGGTGGATATTTTTTTGAAGGTAATATTTTGGTAAATATTTTAAATAAAGACAAAGAAATACTAAAAAGTAGCTATGGGACAGCAAAAACAGATTGGATGACTTCTGGTCCTGTAGGTTTTGATACTTTTTTAAATTTTGAATATTTACCTAAGGGTTTGGGATATATAGAATTAGTAAAAGATGATCCTTCGGGTGGAGAAGGTGGTCCAGTAAAGAAAATTTTAATTCCGATTATAATTAATAATTAATTTTTTAGTAAAATGACTATTTATACAGAGCAGGGTAAAAATGTTAGAAGGACATGGTTTTTGATGACCAGTTTTTTGATTTTGGTTATTGGTATTGGTTTTATTTTTGCTAGAATTTATGATAATGTAAATATTCTTTATTTTTTTGTGATTTTTTCTATTTTGATGAATATTTTAAGTTATTGGTATTCTGACAAAATAGCTTTGTCTATATCTGGTGCACATAAAGTAACAAAAGAAGAATATTTTGATTTATATAATATTGTAGAAAATCTTTCTATTACAGCCGGGCTTCCTACTCCGAAAGTCTATGTTATCAATGATTCATCACCAAACGCTTTTGCCACAGGTAGAGATAAAAAACATGCAGTTGTTGCAGTTACTACTGGACTTTTAAGTATAATGAATAAGGTTGAACTTGAAGGTGTTATTGCTCATGAGCTTGCACATATTGGAAATAAAGATATGCTTGTTTCAACAGTTGCTGTTGTTTTGGCGGGTTTTGTATCTATTGTTTCTGACATGATGATAAGAGGCGTTTTATTTGGGGGGAGAGATAATGATCGTGGTGGTGGGATTTTTGCAATAATTGGTATTTTGCTTGCAATTTTGGCTCCGATATTTGCATCACTTATGCAGTTTGCTATTTCAAGAAAAAGAGAATATTTAGCTGATTCTACTGGAGTTTTGCTTACTCGTTATCCAGAGGGTCTGGCCTCAGCTCTTGAAAAACTTGGTAATTATGGTAAACCAATGAAAGTCCAATCAAGTGCTATTGCTCATTTATATATATCTAATCCTCTTGGTTCTGATGGTTTCACTAAAAAAGTTTCTACTTTATTTTCAACACATCCCAAAATAGAAGATAGAATAAAAATATTAAGAAATTTTTAATTTTTCTATTTTGTTTGATATAATTAGGGGATATAAGTTATTTAATTAAAGTTATGAAAATAAATAAAATTTATGTGGGGAGTTGGTATCCAAGAACAGTATTCCATTTTAATGAATTACATGAGTTTCTTTTACATGGAGAAAGTCATCTTTCTCTAGATAAAGATAAAATAAAATCTTTAAGGGATTCACTCAATCCAGATAATATTCTTTTAAATGATTTTTTGGGTAGAAAAATGTTAACAGCTAAGTTTGATAAATATAATTTTGAAAATCATGAAAGTGGTTTGATGTTGCTTTCGTGTGATTGTGTTAATATTGCGGATTCTAAAAAAGAAATGCTTGATTTAAGTGATTTTGCTTTTAAAAAAGTTTTTTCATCTTTTAGTTATTTATATAGCTTGGGGGCTCCAATACCAAAAGTTTTTTCAGCAATGAAATCTGTTATGCCATATGTATTTTTTATAGAAGATGCAAGTAGGGATGAAATTTTTTCTTTTTTTGAAGATAATGGATATAGTGTATTAAAAGAGGTTAAAAATAACAAAATAGAAGTTTTTTATAGTAAATCTTTTGTTGTAATAAAAGGCGATGAAAAAATAGCAGAAAATCTTATTAGAGAAGGTCTTTATTATATAAATGATGCAGAAAATCAATTTCAAAGAATTTTAGATTTACATCGTTTTATTTGGAGTGAAGTTGATGATATAAAATCTTCACAAAAAATAAAATACAAAAACTTACCAGAAACCAGAGATTTAATAATGGAAATAAATTCAGAGGTTGTTTTCTTTAAATCCAGAATAGAACAATTAGATAATATATTAAAAATTCAATCTTCTAGAGTAAAGAATTTATTTGATGAAGAAAATGATCAAGTTTGGGATTATATATTAGATAGGTTTAATTCTTTGACAGATTCTGGTGAATACATAAAAAGTTTGTGGACAATGACTGATGATTATTTAAAAGGTTCTCTTGACCTTGTTTCTCTTGTTTATCAAGAAAGTTCTGCTAAGCAAATAAATATTCTTCAGTTTATATTTATAATAAGTGCTGTTGCTTCTATTATTGCTCTTGGATCTATTTATGGATTTGATTATTATGCTTTGGGTCCATCAGGAGAACAAATATTAACAAATAAAGCTATTAGTTTTTCTGTAACAGATTTAATTAAGTTAGGAGTGCCTGCCGTTGTTGTTGGTGTTCTATTTTATGGATTGTTTAATCTTGTCTATCGTCATTTTTCAAGTTCAAGAATTTCTAATCCAAATTTAATTGCCAATAAGGAATTTGAAAAAATAAAGAAAATGTTAAATTAATATATAAAAAACCAAGCATTGCTTGGTTTTTTATACACCTAAACTATTCATTAAATCTAAAAAATTTTTCTCTTTCTCTGGTGTGATCGCGTCAAAAAAAGTTTTCATTGAATATTCACCAAGTCCTGTATCTTTAGAATAATGTAATTTCGCGTAATCCAGATGTTCTTTTGTAAATTTTTCTGTCCCTTTCATTCCAAAATAATTTTTTAGTTGTGACATTCTTTCTATTATTTCTGTTGGCCTAGACCAATAAAATATAAAATTTTCTTTTATTAATTCTTCTGGTATATCTTTATTTTTTAATTTAGCTTGTTCTATTATTTTATTGGGGATTTCAATATTTGAAAAATCAAACCCGCTTAAAATTTTTTCCTTAAAAGATTTTCCTGGGGTATAAAAATTTCTAATACAATGACCTTTTTCATGAGATTCTGATATGCTAAGTTGTTTTTGGCTCCATTTTCTGTTTGTATCAGGATTAATTCCATTATTGAAAATTAAACCTACCTCATTATCTCCGTCAGTGTGTGATTTAATCCCTAAGGAATAGTCAATATCAGTAGATAAAAATACTCTATTTATTTTTTCATCTAATTCTTTTCCAATTTCTTCTCTGCTTTTTAATTCTTTTTTCCATTCACTAACGGAAATTTCTTTACCATTTTTAAAAAGCCTTTCTGGTGGTTCTATAGAGTCTTGATATTCACAAAACATATCAATTATTTTTTCCCGTATTTCTTTATTTT
>CAYUOT010000015.1:12300-17586 GCA_964446475.1 uncultured Candidatus Saccharibacteria bacterium
GCGGAGAGGGGGGGATTCGAACCCCCGGTACCATTTCTAGCACACAGTCTTTCCAGGACTGCCGTTTCAACCGCTCACGCACCTCTCCGAAACCCAAGCAGAGCTCGGGTTTCTAGGCTATAAGTTAAAAACTTTACTAGCCTATATCTAGCGGATTTAGTAATAAAAACCCGCAGATGTTTTAAAGAACATCCAAGGTAATAATACTAAAAATTAAACAATTTAACAAATGTGTAAAAATAGTAACAATAAAATGTATTTTGTTCTATAATTGATAAAGGGTCTTTTATAAGAATTTAATTTATAATTTAATTTATGAAAAATATTTTAATTTTAGTTTTAGTTTCAATTTTTTCTTTGAGTGGAGTTGTTTATGCTAAAGCAAGTGATGAAGTAAAAGAAAAAGGTCAACCTCAAGTTCAAAAAATAAATGAGAATATGAAAGTACAGGTTCAAAATGAAAATAATAGTGAGGATTCTAAAAACAAAGAAGAATCTATTGTCGAAAGTCAGAAAAATAAAAATGATTCTTTGGATAAAAGCCAACAAAATACGAATTTTGCGACAGAAACTCCAGAGCCTGAGAAAAATAGATCATTAGAGAGAAGAAGTGAAGTTTCTGATGCTGTTCATTCAATATTAGAATCAGTAGATAGAAATGGTGGAATAGGAGAGCAGGTTAGAGTTATTGCCCAAGCTCAGAATGAAAAGTATGAAGAAGTAGAAGTTTTAGTTGAAAAAATAGAAAAAAGGAGTTCTTTTGCTAAATTTTTCATTGGTCCAGATTTCAATAATATTAAAAAAGCTAAAGATTCTTTAAAGGAAAATAAAGATAAGGTAGAAGAATTAGAAAGTTTTAAAACACAAATTAAAAATAAAGAAGATTTAGATAATATAGAAAATCATATAAATACATTAAAAAGAGTAGAAAATGAAATTGCAGAAATTTTAGATAGAGAGGAGTTAGGTTTTAGTCTATTTGGATGGTTGTCAAAATTAATTAAATAGAAATATGAATTAACAACAAAACCCCTAAAATAGGGGTTTTGTTGTATGAAAATTATTTTTTCTGTTGTATAATAAAAGAGTATTATGAGTAAAAAAATTCTGGTAGCAGAAGATGAGAAGCCGATGGCAAATGCGCTAGCGATGAAACTTAGTCGTGCGGGTTTTGAAGTTGTCAACGCTTATAACGGAGAAGAATGTGTAGATTATTTTAATAAAGAAAAGTTTGATTTAGTTTTGCTTGATTTGATAATGCCTAAGTTAGATGGTTTTAAAGTATTAGAAAAAATTAAAGAAACAGGCTCTGCTACTCCAGTTATTATTTTATCAAACTTGAGTCAAGAAGATGATGAAAAGAAAGCAAGATCTTTGGGTGCTGTAGATTTTTTTATAAAATCAAATACTCCTATTGTTAATATTATTAATAAGGTTCAAGAATTTTTAAATTAAAATTATGAAATTTGATGATGAAACAATTAAAAAAATACTTTTAGAAGAAGGTTATGCATCAGAAGAAGATGTAAAAAAAGCAGAAATTTATGCCAAAGATCATGGATCTTCTTTTACAGAATATTTTATAGTAGAAGGATTGCTTACAAAAGAAATTATTACACAAGCTATTGCTGAGTCTATAGACATGCCATATCTCAATCTTAAAGCAAGCATCCCAACAAAAGATGAAGTTTTGAGAATTCCAGAAGAAATAGGATTAAAATTCAGAGTTGTGATGGTTGAAGAAAAAGAGGATAGTGTCATTGTTGTTACAGATAAAAAACCAGAAGCTGGAGTAACTGAAGAGTTAAATAAAATTTTTCCTGGGAAAAAAATAATAATAAGTTTATCCTCTTCTGAGGAAATAGATGAGGCATTTATTTTTTATCAAAAAGGGCTAGAAACCCGTTTTGAAAAAATAATAGAAAGTAAAAAACAAATTGCACCAGAAATAGTTGATCAAATTTTTCAAGATGCTCTTTCTCTAAAAGCATCTGATATTCACTGCGAACCTTGGGAAAAAGAAGTTGTTATTCGTTTTCGTATAGATGGAGTTTTGCAAGAGGCTGGTAGGGTTCCAAAAGAATATTATGATATGATAGTTAATCGTATAAAAGTTCAAGCTAAGCTTCGAATAGATGAACATTTTGGTTCACAAGATGGTGCTATTAGGTATACAGTTTTATCTACCGGTGAGTCTGTTGATTTAAGAGTCTCAATTATTCCCACATTAGATGGTGAAAAAATTGTTATTAGGGTTCTTTCTAATTATGTTAGAAATTTAACTCTAAGTAATATAGGACTATCAGATGAACTTCAAAAAGAAATAGTTAGGAGTTCAAAAAAACCTTTTGGAATGATTTTAGTTACTGGTCCGACAGGTAGCGGTAAAAGTACAACTCTATATTCTCTTATGAAAGTTGTTAATACTAGACATGTTAATATTACAACAATTGAAGATCCTGTTGAATATAAAATTGAAGGCATTAATCAAATTCAAGTAAATCCACAATCAAACTTAACTTTTGCAAGAGGTCTTCGTGCTATTACTCGCCAAGACCCAAATGTTATTTTAGTGGGAGAAATTAGAGATACAGAAACAGCAGATATTGCAGTTAATGCTGCTCTTACAGGGCACTTGCTTTTGTCTACTTTTCATGCAAATAATGCCACTACCGCAATTCCTAGACTTGTTGACATGGGGATAGAACCATATTTATTAAGTTCGACTTTAGAATTAATTATTTCTCAGCGTCTCGTTAGAAAAATTTGTAATTCATGTAAGGTTAGTTATGAGGTGAATGAATCATATTTTGAAAAATTTGGAAAAGATGTAAAAAGTTATTTTACTGATGGGGGAGTAACATTATACAAAGGTAAAGGATGCGAAGCTTGTTCTAATACAGGTTTTTCTGGAAGAATTGGTATTTTTGAATTTTTAAAAACAAGTCAAGAACTTCAGGAATTAATTCCTGAAAATCCTACAACAAACGAAATATTTAAACTTGTAAGGAAACAAGGATTTAAAACATTTTTTGAAGATGGTCTCGATAAAGTAAAAAGTGGGTTAACAACATTAGAAGAATTATTGCGTATAGCAAACCCTCAATAATTATGGCATCAGAAGTAAAACTAAGGAGATCTTATGATAGAGAAGGTTCTAAAGCTCCTGTTTTTGAATACAGGCCTGATTGGCCGTATCTTTCTATTGGTTTTGGAGATGAAAAGGATTATTTTATAGAGAATTTAAGTCTTCTTATTGCTTCAGGTATGGGAATTTCAAGCGCTCTCGCTTCTCTCTCTGTTTCTGTAAAATCTCAAAAAATGAAAAAGATAACTAAGTTTACAGAAGAGATGGTTAACAGCGGGCTCCCTCTTTGGAAAGCTTTTAAGGAAACAAAATTATTACCAGATAGGGTTATTGCGCTTATTCGTTCAGGGGAAGAGTCGGGGAGATTGCCAGAGCATTTGAATCTTGTAACTATCCAGCAACATAAAGATAAGCTTTTAGGAAGTAGGTTAAAATCTGCTTTGATTTATCCCGGGATTGTAACATTTCTTGCTATTATTGTTGGACTAGGTAGCGCTTGGTTTGTTTTACCAAAGATAACTTTAATTTTTACAGAGTCAAATATTGAATTACCTTGGGCTACAAAATTACTGATTTGGTTTGGAACATTTCTTTCTGAATATGGATATTTTGCTGTTCCTTTAATTATTGCATTCTTTTCTGTTTCTATTTATTTTATGTTTTTTTTCAAAAAGACAAAGTTTGTAGGAGATTCAATTTTATTTTCTATTCCTGGAGTAAAAAAGCTAATACAAGGTGTTGAACTGGCTAGATTCGGGTATATATTTGGAGCATTGCTTCAAGCAGGTATTAATGTTAATGATTCCTTGGATTCTTTAATTAATGGAACAAATTATAAATTTTATAAAAACTTTTATAAATTTTTGCAAGATAATATTAATCAAGGAAAGTCCTTTGAAACTTCTTTTAAGGAGTATAAAGATTCAGATATTTATATACCAGCTCCAATACAGCAATTAATTATTTCTGCTGAAAAATCAGGAAGACTACCTGAAACTTTAATTAAAATAGGATTAATTTATGAAGAGAAAACAGAAGCAATGTCTAGAGATTTATCTACAATGCTAGAGCCCATAATATTAATAGTAGTTGGGTTGCTCGTTTCATTTATTGTGTTTGCAATAATTGGTCCAATATATGATTTGTCAGGTCAAATATAAAAATAAAATAAAAGGTTTTACGTTGATTGAATTATTGATAGTTATTTCTATTACTGCAATATTTTCTTTTATTTCTGTTACTGCATATAAAAAAATAAATGAAAAAAATATTTTTAATGGAGCTGTTAATACAATAATTCAGTCTATTCGTTATACAAAAAATAAATCTTTAAATCAAAATCTGAATACTAACTGGGGGGTTTATGTAGAGAATGACAAAGTGACTGTTTTTTCTGGAGATGATTATTCATCAAGAAACTCTTCTGTTGATGAGGTTTTTGATTTACCCAGAGGAGTTGTTATTTCTGGATTAACAGAAATAGTTTTTAATAAAATAACCGGTAAAATAGCCTCTGAGGGTGATATTGTTATCTCAAGGGGGAATGAAAATAAAACTATACATATTAATTATTATGGTGTTATTTTTTATGATGAAAATTCTGGGGAAACAAATATTTGTCAGGATATAAATGCTATAAATTATGGAGGGATTCTTCCTTGTCAATATGAAGGAGTTTATCCTTCGGGTACAATATCTTCATCTCCAGAGAATTGTCTTATATTCTCTGGCAATAATTCTTGTTCTACTTCATTATCTTGGAATACAACAAATCCAATCGATACATCTATTGTTTCTAAGTCAGGATCAACTATTACAACAGGGAATAGTGGTTCACAATCTGTTTCAATATCTTATGGAACAAATACTTTTAATCTGATAAATAATGGGACAACACTTAGTTCTGTTTCTGTTCTTGGTTCTTGTGATGCTGGATTGAGTTGGAATGGAAGTGTTTGTGTTTATCCTAGTGGAAATATTTCTGCTTCTTCTACTTCTTGCATTATTGCTTCTGGTAACAATTCCTGTTCCTCTACATTATCTTGGAATACAACAAATCCAATAGATACATCTATCGTTTCTAAATCAGGTTCAACCATTGCAACAGGTAATAGTGGTTCACAATCTGTCTCAGTATCTTATGGAACAAATATTTTTAATTTAATAAATAATGGAACAACACTAAATTCTGTTTCTGT
>CAYUOT010000016.1:0-14873 GCA_964446475.1 uncultured Candidatus Saccharibacteria bacterium
TATCATGTTATGGCTAGTATTTCTCCTATTTTAAATAGGAGGGGTGAAATTATGTTTTTTGTTGGATTGGAAAAAGATATAACAAAAGAAAAGGAAATTGATCGAGCAAAAACAGAGTTAATTTCTCTTGCATCACATCAACTAAGAACTCCACTTTCTACAATCAATTGGTATACTGAAATGCTTCTCTCTGGTGATGCTGGAGAAATAAATGATGACCAAAAATCTTATTTACAAGAGATTTATACAGGCAACCAAAGGATGGTTGACTTAGTGAATGCATTATTAAATGTTTCTCGTTTGGAGCTTGGAACTTTTATGATTGAACCAGAAATGGGGAACATTGTCTCATTGGGTGAAAGTACTATTAAAGAAGTTCAACCTTTAATAAATCAAAAAAAACAAAAAATAGAATTTACTTATCAAGATAATATTCCTGAAATATCAATAGATTCTAAATTATTGAGAATGGTAATACAAAATTTATTATCTAATTCAATCAAATATACTCAAGAAGAGGGTAGTATTAATTTAGATATGAAAATTGTTCACAAAGGTGATAAGATTAATGATGTGGAAATAAAAGATGATAGCGTATTGGTTTCTGTTTCAGATAATGGTTATGGCATTACAAATAATCAGCAAGATAAGATTTTTTCTAAATTATTTAGAGCCGATAATATAAAAGATAAAAGTACAGAAGGTACGGGGTTGGGGCTTTATATAATTAAAATTATTGTTGATAATGGTGGTGGTCAAATATGGTTTAAATCTGAAGAAAATAAAGGAACCGCATTTTATTTTACAATTTTGTTAAGTGGAATGAAAAGAAAAGAGGGAAGTAAAACATTAAGTTAATATTATTAATTAGTAATTTTTAAATAAATATAGATGAATAATATAAAAAATATTTTAGTTGTAGAGGACGAAAGACCTTTACTTGAGGCGATAAGAACCAAGCTTGAACTTGGAGGTTTTAATGTAGTAACAGCACGAAGTGTTGAAGAGGCTTTTAATCATATAGAAGATATAAACATAGATGCTGTTTGGTTAGATCATTATCTTCTTGGAAAAGAAAGCGGATTAGATTTTGTTGTTAAGTGTAAAGGGGAAAATTCTAAATATAAAAATATTCCAATTTTTGTTGTTTCAAATACAGCAAGCCCAGATAAAGTTAAAAAGTATATACAGCTTGGTGTTTCAAACTATTATACTAAGGCTGAAAAAAGATTAGAAGATATTATAAACGATATCAAATGTTTTGATGAAAAAGGAGAAAATGAACTTAAAACAGCAAATTGCATGGGAAAGGGAATATAAAAATCCAAAGTTGGTAACAAAAGATAATAAACCTCAATCTGATACTTTGAGGTTTTTCAGGTTTTTAAAAAAGGAGCGAAATTTTATTTTAGAAAATAAAAATATATTAGATTTAGGTTGTGGAACTGGGAGAAATTCAAATTATTTAACAGAAATGGGGAACAATGTTATAGGTATAGATATATCTATAACTGCTTTAGATATAGCCAAAAAGAGATCAAATGTCCAGGCCTTGCCTGGGCATTTGATCTATATAAAAGGAGATATAGGTGAGAAATATAATATAGAGAGTAACTTTATTGATATTATTTTAGATGTGACATCTTCTAATTCTTTGGATGAAAAAGGAAGAGAAGTTTATTTAAATGAAATGAATAGAGTTTTAAAAAATGGTGGATATATTTTTGTTCGGGCTCTTTGTAAAGATGCGGATGATAATGCAAAAAGATTGTTGAAGGATAGTCCCGGCAAAGAACATGATACTTATGTGATAAAAGAAATGGGTCTTACTGAACGAGTATTTTCAAGAGAAGATTTTATAAAAATGTATAGTAAATATTTTAAAATACTTAAAATAGAGAAGAAGACAGGCTACTCAACTTTTAATAATCGTATATATAAACGTAATTATTGGATTGCTTATTTAATTAAATAATATCCGAAATGTTCCCACATGTCGGACATGTGGAAATTTTATCTCTAATGGATAAATGATATAATATGATTATATGACAAATAAGGATTTTGAAGATGCGATAAAAAAATTAAACAAAAAGCAAAAAGAGGCGGTGGATACTATTGATGGTCCCGTGATGGTTATTGCCGGACCAGGAAGTGGTAAAACACAAATACTTTCTCTTAGGGTTGCAAATATTTTAAGAAAAACTGACATACCTCCTCATGGGATTCTTTGTCTTACTTTTACTGAGGCTGGAGCTATTAATATGCTCAATCGTCTAAAAACAATGATTGGAATAGAGGCTTATAAAGTGAATATTTTTACTTTTCATGCTTTTGGAACTAATATTATTAGTCGTTATCCTGAATATTTTTTTAATCATGCTAGTCTTTCTCCTGCAGATGAACTTATCCAAAGAGAAATAATAACAGAAATTTTAAAATCATTGGATCACAAAAACCAATTTTCTAGTTTTCATAGTGAAGAGGGTTATGTATTTTTAAAAGATATTTTATCTAGAATTTCTCAGATTAAAAAAGCTGGTCTAACACCAGATGAATACCTTTCTATTATTAAAAATAATAAAGAAATTTTAGAACAAATTAATTCCTCACTGTCTGATATTTTTAAGGACAGATTGTCTTCTAAAATTTTTCCCAAGATAGAAAAAATAATAAATGATTGGGAGAAGATAGATACATCTTCTTTCTCTTCAGATTATTTTAAACCTATATCTGATCATTTAATATCTTCTCTGAAGAGGGCTTTAGATGAATCAATATCTGAAAATAAAACAGGTCCCATTGGGGATTGGAAAAAGAAGTACACAACAGGTACCAATGAAAATATTTCTCTTAAGTCTTTTGAATCTCAAGAGAAATTAGAAAATCTGGGAATTATATATAAAGAATATAAAGATAAATTATTTGAACGTGGATATTTTGATTATGACGATATGATTTTAGAAGTAATAGAAGCTATCAAAAATAATGAGAGTCTAAAGGCTGAACTTCAGGAGCAATTTTTATACATAATGGTAGATGAATTCCAGGATACAAATGATGCACAGATTAGACTAATTCGTCTTTTGTCTGATAACCAAGTGAATGAGAAAAAACCAAATATAATGGTGGTAGGTGATGATGATCAGGCTATCTATCGTTTTCAAGGTGCAGATATTTCAAATATTAAAGATTTTCATCTTTCTTATGATGATGTAAAGATTATTGTAATGACAGAGAATTATCGCTCAGGCCAAAATATTCTTGATTTAGCTCGGAATATAATCGTAGAAGGTGAAGGAAGGTTGGAGGATTTGATAGAAGGTGTAAATAAGAAATTAATTTCTTCGGGCGATGAAAATAAAACTTATAATGGAGATATTAAAAAATTGAAATTTAAGACAAAGGAGCATCAGTATCACAACATAGCTCTTAAAATTAAAAATCTTATACTAGAAGGTTGTAATCCTAAAGATATAGCTGTTATATCAAGAAAACACAAAGAGCTAGAAAATCTAGTCCCATTTATGCATTATTATAATGTACCGATTGTTTATGAAAAACAACAGAATGTTTTAGCAACTCCGCATATTCATCAGCTTATAACTATGTGTAAATTTATAGACTTAGCAGAAAGAGAATCCCCCTCATCTGGAGATATTTTAATGCCAGAAATACTCTCGTATCCATTTTGGGGGTTATCTTATAAAATTATTTGGGAGATTTCACTTTTAGCTAAAAATAAAAGAGATGATAAATCAGGAGATACTCCTTGGCTCTCTGTAATGCTTGAACACGAAGATGAAAATGTTAAAAAGATTGGAGAATTTTTTATTGAAATGATTGCTCGTGCAAAATATGAACCAGTTGAATATATACTAGAAGGTTTGATTGGAAAGAGCCAAACTTTACTTTTTGATGAGGAAAATGAAGAGGTAGAAGATGAATTAAAAAATAAATTTATTAGCCCATATAAAAACTTTTATTTTAGTAAAGATAAATTAGAGAATAACAAGCCAGAATATTTACGATTTTTATCTGGCCTCAAATTCTTTATTAGTGCATTACGAAATCATAAAGGAAATAGTTTTCTCAAGGTATCTGATCTTGTAAAATTTGTTGATATTCATGAGAGTAGTAATATTCTTTTGAATGACACAAGTCCATTTACTGGAGCTGAGAATGCTGTACAACTAATGTCTGCTCATAAATCAAAAGGATTAGAGTTCGATACAGTGTTTCTTCTTTCTTGTCAGGATGATAATTGGTCAAAGGGTGGAATGAAAAATAAAATAAGATTGCCGGAAAATCTTCCAATTGATTTGGCTAGTGATGGGGAAGATGATGATCTTAGATTGTTTTATGTAGCTCTTACTCGTGCAAAGAAAAATTTATATCTTTCTACCTATAGCTATAAAGATGATGGAGCAGAATCAGTGGAAGTTAAATTTTTAAATAATGATTTGGTTACAGAAGATAAAGAGAATCAAAATGAAGATATAAACACAAGCTCAATATTAGAAACTACAACACCGAATTATACAGATAAAGTATACATAGAAAGTGAGAGAGAGTTTCTTTCTCCTTTAGTTGAAGATTATAAACTTAGTGTGTCGCATTTCAATAATTATTTAAATATTTATTATGGAGAAGGCCCAAAAACATTTTTTGAGCAGAATTTGATTCGTTTTCCTCAACCTATGAGTATTTCAAATATCTTTGGTTCTTCTATTCATAAGTCTATAGAGCTTTGCATCCTTAAGTATAAAGAAAATAAAAAATTACCAAGCAAGGAAGAATTTATAAATTTATTTGAACGAGATTTATCTAAAAAAAGGATAAATGAGGGTGATTATGAAAAATACTTAAATAGGGGAAGAGAAGCCCTAGGTGTTTTTTATGATAAAAAAATAAAAGATTTATTAATTTCAGACAAGCCAGAGGTTGATTTCTCTAAGGAGGGAGTGATAGTAGATAATGCACATATAACGGGCAAGATAGACTTGCTTAGAATATTAGAAGATGGGATGGTTGATGTTTTTGATTTTAAAACAGGTAAAGTTATCCCTGATAAAAATAAAGAGGAGAAGGACAAGGTAAAAGAATGGAGTTATAAAAATCAGATTATTTTTTATAAACTATTGATAGAAAATTCTAAAAACTACAAGAATTATAAAATGAGAAATGGTATATTTATTTTTGTAGAGCCAGAAGTTAAGAGTGATAATGTTTCTATTATTGAAAAGCAGATAGATTTTACAGAAGAAGAGTTGGAGAGAACTAAAAAATTAATAAATATTATCTTTAATAAAATTAAAAATCTTGATTTTGTAAATATAGATAAATATCCAAAAACAATGAAAGGTATAACAGAATTTGAAGAGGATTTATTGTTTGGGAGAATTTAAATATATAATTTATTTATATTTAAAATTAAAAAAGCCAAACTCTGTACAGAGCTTGGCTTTTTAGGTCTTAAGTCACATTTATTATAAATAATTATTATTTCATTTCCATTCCGATTATCGTTGAATGGAAACGGGTACTTAGATGTTTCAGTTCCCCAGTTCACTCTGGTATGTAATATCAGCATCTTTGTTTTTCAATACAAAAGATAGGTTACCCCATTCGGATTTTATTTCCTTCTTCGCTTATGATAAATTATTTTTTTAAATGTGAAAACCTAAAGATATCAAAGAACGTTTTTTATTAAAAATATTTCAGAATTATCCTAGATTTCTCACCTTTTAATAAGGTGCTTTTCAGACTAGGTCTAAAATATTAAAAATTATTTAAACTCTACAGTAATATACTACATAAATCAATAGTTTTAAAAATGAGTTAAAAATGGACACATTCGATGGCTATTGACTTTTAAGGATGTTTTGTGATATAATATAAATGAAGGTGAACTGATGATCCTTCTTTGAAAAATATAAGGAGAAACAAACCATGGCAAATGGAACAGATTTCCAGAAACCAAGTTGGAAACAGCTTGGATCTTTATCTGGTTTTATTATGGAATGTTTAACAAACATTCTAAGTTTTAAACAAGTTTCTTACTGGCTCGGACATAAGTCAGAGTTAAAGAAGAGGCTCCAAGAAGTTTTTGGAATAAATACTGCAAAACAGGAACATCCAAAAATGAAACTCGTTGCTTCCAGGATTGAAATTCCTGAATTGGTTGAAGAAGCTGATTTCCAAAAAGTTTTCACTGAAAACAAAAAAGTGAAATACTGGTTCGGAGATAATTTTAAAAAACATGTTCTTATTCCAACTAAAAAAGTTTCAAATTTACCGGCTATGTCATTTGACAAGAATAAGTTTGTCGAAACTATTTATGATTCTGAAATTATGGAACATTTCCAAATTTCTAAATCGGCTGGATTGATGACCCGTGAAGAGATTCTTCGTACTATTGAATTTCTCATAAGTTTACAGCCAAAAGGTGAAGCTGGTGCATTGCAAACCAATGGATACGCAACTATTATTGGTTATATGCTTTGTGACGATGGCGTCGTTCGCGTCGTCGACGTGTACTGGAGCTCCGCTGGTTCGGAGTGGTGCTGCGATTGCTTTGGTCTTGACGATTGGCTTGCTGGCGATGGGGTGCTTTCTCGCAATTGAGTTTTAAAAACTTAAAATATTTAGACCCTTTGATTCTTTGAATCTTAGGGTCTTTTGTATATAATGTTAAGTAACATTTTGTAAAGTATCTTGGTTACGACTTAGATACCAGAATGTTGGTTATTTTATATTGAGAATTAAAATGGAGATATCTTTTTTGAGAGTAATATAAAAAATCAAATTAAAAAATATTTTATTGGTATTTTGTATCGGTAGACTTTTAGGTCTCAAATAATATACAGCACAATCTATATATAGATATATTTAGATTGGCAGTGGGATAGATGATATAAAATACAAAAGTGCTCGTCGTTCGCGTCGTCAACGTGAACTGGAACTCCGATGATTCGAAGTGGAACTGCAATTGCAATGATCTTGACAATTGGAATGCTGACAATGAGGTGCTTTCTCGAAACAATATATTTCTCCGCAATTATCTTTGCGGAGTTTTACTTAGAAGTCCTTTTCTCCATCCACCGAGCATTTTACCTATCTCATCTAATGAAGTAGATATTTTGATATATTTTTCATTTGGGATACATTTATTTTCCCAAGCGATTTGTAAAAAGAATTTTACTCCATCTAATTTTGATATAGATGTAGTTATACTATTTATTTTATTATTTCCCGATAAATAAAGAGAGATAAAAATATTCTCAAGTAATTCTAGAAAATATCCATCAATTTTAGAACCAAGACTATAACGATAAGTTTTAGGAAAATCAGTTAAATATTTAAACCAAATAGAGTAAGATTCTTTTGATTTTATGAGCACCATTGGTACTCGGGGGGGGTGATTTTTTGGATATCCATATATAAAAATGAAAAAATTTAATAAACAATATAAAGATATCATAGAAATAGAAAATTTACTTCTTGCTTGGCAGGAATTTTTATGTGATAAAAGAAAAAAGAAAGATGTAATAGAATTTCAATTAAGATTAATGACCAATATTATGAGCCTCCACCACGACCTAAAACAAAAAACATATAAGCACGGTGAATACCAAGCCTTCAAAATCAATGACCCCAAACCCAGAGATATTCACAAAGCTAGCGTTAGAGACAGATTACTTCACCATGCGATATACAGAATACTCTATCCATATTTTGATAAGAAATTCATATATGATTCATATTCTTGTCGTAACGAAAAGGGGACACATAGAGCAGTAGATAGATTTAAGAATTTTCATAATATTGTATCTAAAAATAATACTAAAACCTGCTTTGTATTAAAATGTGATATCAAGAAATTCTTCGCTAGTATAGACCACCCCATATTAAAAGATATTTTAAAGAAACATATACAAGATGAAGATATTCTCTGGCTACTTAATCAAATAGTAGATAGTTTTTATACAAAAGAAAAAGTCAAAGAACAAAATACATCGCTTTTCACGATAGCGAAAAGCGATGTAAGAGGTCTTCCTTTGGGAAATCTAACATCTCAATTATTAGTGAATATATATATATGAATGAATTTGATCAATTTGTTAAGCATAATCTCAGGGTGAAATATTATATACGATATGCTGATGATTTTGTTGTGTTGTCTGAAAACAGAGATTATTTAGAGAAAAGACTAGAGCAAATGAAAGAATATTTAATTAATAATTTAAAGTTAACTATGCATCCAGATAAGGTGTTTATTAAAACTATATACTCAGGGGTAGATTTCTTAGGTTGGGTTAATTTTTCGAAGTATAGAGTATTAAGGACTAGTACTAAAAATAGGATGTTTAGGAATTTAAAAAATACGAATTATAAGAAAGAAAGTGTGATTTCGTATTTGGGGATGTTAAGTCATGGTAATAGTTATAAGTTGAGGGAAAAAATTAAAAATGGTTTAAACTTTTAAAATTAAGTTCAAAATGGTATATTGGTAAGTATGGAAAGTAATGAATTTGAATATAAAAAGGGGAGTTTACATCCACTTACACTCATTATGAATGAGGCGGTTTCAATATTGAAAGATCTTGATTTTGTTGTAGAGGTTGGGCCAGAGCTTGAAGATGAGTGGTATAATTTTGATGCCTTAAATTTTCCAAAAGATCATCCCGCTCGTGATATGCAAGATACATTTTTTATAAAAGGACAAGAAGGGAAAGTTCTCCGTACTCATACTTCTAATACCCAGATAAGATTTATGGAGAATTTGGTAAAATCAGGAGGAACTCCACCATTTGCAATAGTAGTGCCTGGAAAAGTTTTTAGAAATGAATCAACTGATGCAACTCATGAAATGCAATTTCATCAAATTGAAGGGCTTGTTATTGGAGAAAATATTTCAGTTGCGAATATGAAAGGTGTTCTTCTTGAATTTTTTAAAAGATTTTTTGGCGGGGAAGAAGTAGATATTCGTCTTCGCCCATCATTTTTCCCATTCGTTGAGCCTGGGTTTGAGGTGGATTTAAGAAGAGGAGAAAAATGGATAGAACTTCTTGGTGCAGGAATGGTTCATCCCAATGTTTTAAAGAATTGCGGGATAGATAGTGAAAAGTATCAAGGTTTTGCTTTTGGTATGGGGCTCGACCGTCTTATGATGATGAAGCTTCGTATTCCAGATGCCCGTCTTTCTTATCAAGGAGATTTAAGACTTAATCAATTTTAATTTATGCTTATTTCCTACAACTGGTTAAAAAGATATATAAAAGAAATTCCAAATGAAGAAGATTTAGCAAATTTTATTACTTTTAAACTTTGTGAATTAGAATCAGTAGAGAAGTTGCCAAGTGGAGATACTATTTTTGATATGAAGATCCTGCCAGATAGAGCTCATGATTTACTTTCACATGAAGGAGTAGCAAAAGAAATTGCAGGAATGTTGGGAATAGAATTTTTAGAAAATTCTTCAGGCAATTATTTTTCAGAAAATTCTTTAAATAAAACAAACTTACAAATAGATATTCAATCTCCACTTTGCCGAAGATATATCGGGAGAATTGTAAGAGGAGTGGAAGTCGGACCATCACCAAAATGGATGTCTGACTTACTTTTAAGTGTCGGGCAGAGAAGTATAAACAATATTGTAGATATTACAAATTTTATCCTTTTTGATACCGGACAGCCAATACACATTTTTGATTTAGATAAGCTAGAAAGTGAAAAGATAATAATTAGAAATGCTAAAGATGGTGAAAAGGTTGAACTATTAGGAGAGAAAGTTGGGAACCTTATTAAAGAGAGAAATTTTGAATTAAAAGAAAATAATTTAGTTATTGCTGACGAAAAAGATATTCTTGCGATAGCAGGAGTAAAAGGTGGTAAGAAAGCTGAAGTGGACAGCAATACTAAAAACATTTTAATAGAAGTGGCAAACTTCGATCCTGTTTCTATCCGTAAAACAGCATCCTATTTTAGAATTCATACTGATGCAGTAAAGAGATATGAAAATGAACTCACTTCTAATATTTGTGATAGAGTTATGGATAAAACAACTTCTTTTGTTAAAGAATTTTGTCCTAATGCAGAAGTACAAGAGTATGTTGATATTTATAAAACAAAACAAGAAAAAAGAACTGTTAAATTTAAGACCAGTTACATTTGTAAAATTTTAGGAACAGAAATAAAAGATGAAGAAATAGAAAAAATTCTTAAAAATTATAATTATGAATTTTTCCACCAGGCCGACTGGTGGGATGTATTAGTATCTGATAAAAGATTGGATATCACGGGAGGTCATGATATGGCAGAAGAAATAGGCAGGGTTTATGGATATGAAAATATAGAACCTAAAATACCAGAATTAAATTTAAATAAAAAAGATAATGAAATCTGGCGGAAAATCTGCCAAGCTAAAACAAAATTAATTATAGATGGGTATAAAGAGGTTATGACATACTCTTTTACCGACAAAGGAGATGTGGAGATTATGGCATCTGTTTCTGATAAAAACTTTTTGCGTACAAATCTTCTGGATGGGATTATGAGAGCTTATGAACAAAATAGATTAAACGCACCACTTTTAGATATGAATGAGATTAAGATTTTTGAAGTTGGAACTATTTTTACAAATAAAGGTGAAGAAATTCATGTAGCTTATTGTGATAAGAAAAATAAAATAGAAATGAAATTAGAAGAATTTATAAAAAATATTCCAGAGTTTGAAAATTTGGGGGTTTCTATAGATTATAAATTACAGACTTTAGATTTTTCTCCATGGTCTATGTACCCATTTATTTTTCGTGATATTGCTGTTTGGGTTCCAAATGAATTTGGAATTGATAAAGTTTATAAAATTATAAAAGAGAATGCAGGGGTTTTACTTATTAAAGAACCTTATTTATTTGATAAATTTACAAAAGAAGGTAGAACTTCTTATGCATATAGGTTAGTTTTTCAATCACAAGTGAGAACATTAAAAGATGAAGAGATAGAGGAAGTTATACAAAGAATTTATAAAAAATTACAAGATTTAGGACTGGAGATAAGATAAACAAAAAGTTTTATTTTATCCTTACAGATAAAGATAAAATTACCAGAAATTTACTAGCATTTTTGGTGATTTTTTGTTATAATATAAGAATATTTTTATAATTTAATTTTTAAATAGGATGGCAAAAAAAGAAGAAAAAAAGGTTAAAAAAGAGGGTTCTTATGGGGCAGAACAAATATCAGTTTTGGAGGGTCTCGAGCCTGTGCGTCGACGCCCCGGAATGTATATCGGTTCAACTGGCGTAGATGGATTACATCATCTTATTTGGGAAATTTTTGATAATTCTCGTGATGAAGCTATGGGGGGGTATTGTGATCGTATTGAAGTGACACTTCTTCCAGATAATTCAGTTCGTGTTGTTGATAATGGTCGTGGAATACCCGTTGATATTCACCCTAAAACAAAAGTTTCAGCTCTAGAAACTGTTATGACAACACTCCATGCTGGTGGTAAATTTGGAGGGGATGATAGTGGTTACAAAGTTTCAGGTGGTCTACATGGAGTTGGTGCTTCTGTTGTTAATGCACTTTCTATTTATACTAAAGCCGAAGTTCACAGAGATGGAGGTAAGTATATTCAAGAATATTCTCAAGGGAAGAAAAAAGCCAATGTTAAAAAAATTTCATCATCTAAGGTGAATGGAACAATAATCACCTTCAGACCAGATGAAGAAATTTTTAAACAAGTTAAATTTGATTGGGATACTATTATTGGGCATTTAAGACAACAGGCTTATTTGGTTAAAGGGTTAAGAATAGATATTTTAGACGCTCGAAACTGGGACCCTTTAACTTCAAATAAAGGTAAATCAAATTCTTATGATGATATTTATTGGTTTAGAGATTTAGATTTAGAGATTCCATCCACTACATTTTATTTTGAAGGAGGACTTATCTCTTTGGTAAAGTATTATAATAAACTTGAAAAACCAATTCACTCCAGTGTATTTTATACAAATAAAGAAGTAGATAGTGTGGGAGTAGAGGTTGCTCTTCAGTATGTTGATGATATAAATGGGAATATAATTCCTTTTGCAAATAATATATATAACCTAGAAGGGGGAACTCATGTTACGGGTTTTAAGATGGCTCTAACTCGTGTTTTAAATACATATGGTAAAAAAAATAATTTAATAAAAGAAAATGATGGAGGATTAACTGGAGATGATGTGCTAGAAGGGTTAACTGCCGCTATTTCTATTAAATTAAGAGAAATACAATTCGAAGGTCAGACAAAAGCTAAGCTTGGTTCTACTGAAGCACAAGGTGCTGTTGCTTCAGTATTTGGTGATGCTTTTTCTGCATTTTTAGAAGAAAACCCAGATGAAGCAAAAGCAATAATAAGTAAATCTCTTCTTGCTCTTCGTGCTCGTAAAGCAGCTAAAGCTGCCAAAGATTCAGTTCTGAGAAAAGGCGCATTAGAGGGAATGACTCTTCCTGGAAAACTTGCAGACTGTCAAGTTAGAGATTCAGAAAGTGCTGAAATATTTATTGTGGAGGGAGACTCTGCTGGGGGTACAGCTAAAATGGGTAGAGATAGAAAAACACAAGCAATACTTCCTCTTCGTGGTAAGATTTTAAATGTTGAGCGTGCTCGTTTAGATAGAATGCTTGGCAGTGAAATGATTAAAAATATGGTTGTTGCTATGGGTACTTCTATTGGTGATACTTTTGATATAGAAAAATTAAGATATCATAAAATAATTATTGCGACAGATGCCGATGTTGATGGCGCTCATATCACAACACTTATTTTAACTTTAATGTTTAGGTATTTTCGTCCATTAATAGATGCAGGCTATATTTATATAGCTCAGCCTCCTTTATTTAAAATAAAGAAAGGTAAAGAAATATTTTATGCTTATTCAGATAGTGAAAGAGATGCAATTTTAGGTAAAGATGCTCCTTCCCTAGAGGAATTATTAAAAGAAGAGCTTGATAATGAAGAATCTCAAGAAGAAGAAGAAAAAGAAGACAAGAATAAAAAAATTACAAAGATACACGTCCAAAGATATAAAGGTCTTGGAGAAATGAATGCTGAAGAATTATGGGAAACAACAATGAATCCCGAAACAAGAATATTAAAACAAGTAGCTATTAGAGATGCAGAAGAAGCTAATAGAACATTTGATACTCTCATGGGCTCTGAAGTTCCACCACGTAAATCTTTCATTCAATCTCATGCTAAAATGGCAAGGCTGGATATCTAATAAAAATTCCACATGTCCGACATGTGGAATTTTTATTTACTATTTTAATTCAAAATTCTCTCTTTAATTTCTTTATTTAATTTTTCTAAGAATGATTCTAATGTAATTCCTTCGAACTTTTCATTGCGGGCTTCAACAGTAATTGTTTTAGCTTCTTTTTCTTTATCACCGACAACTATAAAATAAGGAACTTTACTCATTTTGGCATTTCTTATTCTTTTACCTAGGGATTCATTGGAATCATCTAATAGAACTCTTATATCAGAATTTTTTAATGTTTTATATACACTTTCTGCATATTCTTTTTGATGTTCTGAAACTGGAAGAATTATAACTTGGACAGGTGAAAGCCAGAGGGGAAATGCTCCACCAAAATGTTCAATCATAACACCCATAAATCTTTCAAGAGAACCAGAGATGGCACGATGAATAACTACAGGCCTTTCTTCTTCACCTTTTTCATTTATGAATTTTAATTCAAATCTTTCTGGTAAATTAAAGTCACATTGAATAGTAGCAAGTTGCCATTCGCGGCCAATTGCATCTTTAAACATAAAGTCTAGTTTTGGTCCATAAAAGGCTGCTTCATCTCGACCTATTTTATAATTTAAATTATTTTCTTTTGCTGAAATTTCTAGAGATTCTTCAGCCTTTTTCCACACTTCATCACTTCCTAAATATTTGCTCTTATCATCTCCTCTGGTTGAAAGACGAACCCAATATCCATCCATCATTCCCATTGTTTCATAAAAAGATTTGATAATAGATACTATCGTACTAACTTCTTCTCCGATCTGAGAAATTCTACAGAAAAGATGCCCATCATCTTGGGTGATAGCTCTAACCCTTGTGAGTCCTGAGAGCTGTCCTGCTTTTTCATAACGATAAACGGTTGCCGGTTCAAAATATCTGACAGGCATATCACGATAAGAGAATTGGTTATCTGCAAATATTTGCATATGGTGAGGGCAGTTCATTGGTTTCATGAAAAATTCCTCATCTCCACCCTTAACACGGAAAAGTTCTTCACCAAATTTGGCTGCATGGCCTGAAGTTTGATATAAATCTTGTTTTGCTAAGTGGGGAGTCCAAACTCTATCATAACCTTTATTTTTATGTAATTTCCAAAGAAAATCTTCAATCTCTTTTCTTATTATCATTCCTTTTGGTTGTATGAGAGGAAGTCCGGCTCCAACGAGAGGGGAAATGGTGAAAAGTTTGAGTTCTTGTCCTAACTTACGGTGATCTCTTTTTTTTGCTTCTTCTTGTTGCCAAATATATTTATCTAATTCTTCTTTTGTTTCGAAAGCTAGTCCATATACACGAGTAAGCATTTTATTGTTTTCGTTTCCACGCCAGTAAGCACCAGCTATCTTTTCAAGTTTGAAAGAGTCAGATTTTATTTCTTTAGTATTTTCTACATGTCCTCCACGGCATAAATCAGCAAAATTCCCTGATTGATAGACTGTAATTTCTTCGCCTTTATTCGCTATTTCATTTATTAGTTCTTCTTTGTAAATATTACCTTTAAAGAATTCTAATGCTTCTTCTTTACTTAAAACTTTCTTTTCGAAATTAATCCAAGTTTTAAGAATTTCT
>CAYUOT010000017.1:0-11673 GCA_964446475.1 uncultured Candidatus Saccharibacteria bacterium
CAAACCTTGAAGTTGAAGAAGGGGAATATAAAGAGTTTAGCCCTTTTGGAACAAGCGTTTCAACAAAAGAAGAAAAATCAATAGAAAAAAATATTAAAGAAACAGAGAAGTTTTATAGATTAACAGATGAACCTGTTTCTGGTGCTGTTTTCTTTCAAGACAGAAAAATGATAAGAAAAAGTAACTATGGAGAATTAGATAACGATGATAATTATGAAATAATACCATCCATAAGATATGTAGATAAAAACAAAGGTAATATATATAATATAAATACAAAAAATAGACAAATTGAAAGAGTTTCGGATACAATTATTCCAAGAGTTCACGAATCTTTATTTGGGAATAATGCAAATAGTGTAATTTATAGATATTTATCTTGGGATAATGATATTATTAATACTTTTGTTGCAAAAATTGGAGAGAAATCTGTAGAATTTCTTGAAAATGACATTCTTGATGTTTCTATTTCAAAAGACAAAAGTAAATATTTTTATCTAGTAAAAAATGGTGATGGAGTAGTAGGGAAAATTAAAAATTTTAATAATTCAAACAAAACAGAAATATTTAATTCTCCTTTTACAGAGTGGATTTCGCAATGGATTGATGAAAATAAAATATATTTAACAACAAAAGCTTCTTATATGTATGGGGGTAGTATTTTTGAATATAATATAGAAACCAAAAAATTAAGTAAAATATTAAGTAATGTTTCAGGCTTAACATCTTTAACAAATAACAGTGGGTCTAAAATTTTATTCAATGAAGTTAGTAACTCTGGTTCAATTTTAAAAATATTAGATACGATAACAAAAAAAATTACAGAAACAAATATTTATGGATTACCAGAAAAATGCGTGTGGTCTGTAAACGATGTTGACATTTATTGCGCTACACCAAACACTAAATACAAAGAAATCCCTGACTATTGGTATCAAGGATTAGTGTCTTTTGAGGATAGTTTTGTTAAAATAAATGGAAATGATGGATCTTATTTAAATATCTTTAACTCTGAAGAAATAACACCAGTAGATGCTACAAACTTATTCTTGAGTGAAAACGAAAATCAACTTTTCTTTACAAATAAAAAAGATTATACTCTTTGGGGTTTGATTTTAAACTAGAAACTATTCAATATATTTAACAACGACTCTTCTTTTAGAACCGAATCCTTCTGATTCGGTTTTTATATTTGGGGCATTTTCAAGAAATGTATGGATTATTCTTCTCTCAAAAGCAGGCATTGGGTCTATCTCTATAGAACTCTTAAAATATCTAGCTCTTTCTGCCATCATGTGTGCAATATTTTTTAAATTATCAAATCTCTTTTTTTGATAACCATTAATATCTATAAATACATTTTTTTCTTGTCCTTCTTCTAAGTCTTTTTCTAACATTCTTCTAACCAGATGATTAAGAGACCTTAGTGTTTCTCCTTCGTGACCTATCAAAAAACGAGAATCTGGAGTTTCTATTGAGCACCAAATAGATCCATCTTCTTCATTGATAGAACAACTAGAAATAGTACAAGCTGTGTGATTAAATATATCTTCTATTACTTTTTTTATTTTATCTTTTTCCATATATTATTTAAATATTTTTTGATAATTGTCTACGAATATACCATTCTTGAACTATTGTAAAAATATTATTAGTGACCCAATACAGAGCCACAGCAGCAGAAAGTTTATAAGCAACAAAAGCAATAAAAATAGGGAGAATATACTTAACATTCATCTGCATACTGCTTGATAATTGTTCCTGAAAATCCTTTGTTCCATCTTTTTGTTTTAGAATCTCTGTTTTCGGAGATATAGGATTTGAGAGATATCCTTGTATAAATTGAGTAATACCAGCAAAGACAGCGAGAAATATTGAGTGATTGCTACCCATTTCGATAAATCCCAAGAAAAGAGTATTCATTGTTTCTGGTATTTTAATAAATGAATATATTTTAGAAGGGTCTATAATAGTTCCATTAAAGAAAACGTAATACAAGGCAAAAATTATTGGCATTTGTATTATTAAAACCAAACACCCAGAAAAAGGATTAGTCCCATATTTTTTATATAATTCAAGAGTTTTTTTAGATTGTTCTTCTTTGTTTGGAAAATCTTTTCTAATTTGTTTTAATTCTGGCTCCATTTTTTTCATCAAAATCTGACTTTTGATTGATTTTTTGGCCAAAGGGGAAAGTATTAATTTGATTAAAATAGTTAAGATTATAATAGAAAAAGCAATATTACCAAAAGTAATCTCGCTTGTAACAAAAACTAAAGCATTATAAATAGGTTGATAAAATATAGTGTCCCATAATGGTTTCATAAATACTATTGTATATCAAAAATACAAAAAACCCAAATTTTTAATAAAAATCTTTATTCCAAAGGGTCATAATGATTTTTTTGCCAAGGGTGGCATCTCAAAATTCTTCTTATTCCCAAATAAACACCCTTTATTGAGCCGTATTTTAAAATAGCCTCTTTTGTGTATTCTGAACAAGAGGGTATAAAAACACAAACAGACCCTTTTTTAAAAGGGTTTTGCTGATAAAGATGTATTAAAAAAATTAATATTTTTTTCACTAATTACATAATAACATTATTTAATGATGTTGACTAAACCCGATTTGTGTTTTATTTGAAAACATGGTATAATATAATAAGAAGTCAAATTAATAATTAATATTTTTAAATATGAATAATTTTGAAATTAATAATACTAATAAAAAAAATAAGTTGGAAGAATTTATGGATAAAAATGAATATACAGCTGAAGAAAAATACAAGGAAATGTTGGGTATTACAGAAATATCAATGAGAAGAATAGTTTACGAATCAAGAAATTATTTAAATAAAGAAAACTTGTCAAAACTTGAAGATATGTTAACTAAAGAAAATTTAAATGATGAGGATTTGGCAAAAATAAACAAATTCATTATTGATAATGGTATGCCAGAAGATATTATTGATAATATTATAAAAAATACAATAGATGAATATTCTTCTATCTTAAATCAAATATAAATATATGAGCGATGAAGAAAAGATTTTGAAAATAAAAGAAATTCTTTCCGAACTTAAAAAAAATGTTTCATCTATAGAAAAAAAAGCTATTTCTCAAATAAGAAATGTCGCCAAAGAAAATGATGAAAAAAAAATCCAAATAATATTAAATAGTATAAAAACCAATAATTAAATGAAAAATATTGAATTTACTAAAAATAATAATGAGGTTTTAGAAAAAACACCAGAAAAAAGTGAGATTTTTTTGGATAAAAATTTTGAGGAAGAATTAAATTCTGCCGAAAATGAAAAAAATAATACTGTTATTATAACAAAAGAAAATATTGAAAAAAAAGCAAATAATTATATCAAAAGCATGGAAGGGGATTTGTCTGATATTTCAAAAGTTGAAGAAATAAAAAATACAGCTAATTTAGAAATAGAAGAAGAGTCTAGTGTTTTTAATGATAAAATAAATGAAATAAAAAATGAATCAAGTGTTGAAAAAAATAAAACAATTGGTAAAGAAACATTTTTAAACGATATATCTATTAATTTCCAAGAATTAAGAGGTCTTGAAAAAGAGTTATCTAAAGATAAAAATAACAAAGAATTACAAGATAAAATAAAAGAAAAAAACGAAGAAATAAAAAATAAAAAAGAAACTATATATACTAAAATTATATTAGAAGAAGTTAGACTTTTTAAAGAGCAAAATCCTGATACAAAAAATTCAGAAGTTTCTGAAAAAATAATCAAACCTTTGTTTAAAGAATTTGATGATGCAGCACTTAATACACTAGAACAAAAAAAACCTAATAATTTTGTTCTGGGTTTGGCTAAAATAGACAAGATTTTACCGAAAAATAAAATTGCTAAAAAAATAATATTAACAACATTAACTGCTGGAATAACAACATTAATGGTTGGAGTCAGCGGGGCAACAATACCAATCGCAGCTGGAATGTTTGCTTTAAAAGTAGCGAGAATAGCAATAACTTCTCATTTTGGTGAAAAAATAGGTGAATTTATCTCAGAAAAAATAATACATAGTCTTAATGAAAAACAAAACAATATTGACTCTGAAAACGATACTTATCTTGAAAACTTTAATAAAATAGAAAAACAAAAAATGGTTGTTGAAAAGGCAAGTAAATATTTAGGTATACTCTCTGGGTTAGTATTGTCTGGTACAGCCGAAATAAAACTAGAGGAAATAGTAAAAGGATTAGAAGATTTAGCTTCAAACGCTGTTTCTCATGGTGCTCATGGCGCAGTTGAAGTTGCTGGTCATGCAGCAAATAGTAGTCATGGGGTAGGAAGTGTCGCTATACATGAGATTAAACAAGGTATTATTGATACCGCAACAGAAAAAACAGTAGAAAAAAGTGAAAAATATAACAAAAAACTAGCCGCTTAATCTATATTTTATTTAATATGTTTAAAATATCTATTTCAATATCCTCTTTTTTAGCTAAAAAAGATTCTTTTTTATAAAAAAATATACCCCAAATTGGTTTTAAGTCTGTTTTTAAAAGGATATTATATCCTAATCTTCTATATTTATTCCTTATAACAGCCAATTTTGATAATGTTTTAGGAAAAACAAAAGAATATTTTGGTTTTTCAGAATTTATATATTTTAAATAAAAAAACGAACCATGGAGAATCTTTCCATTTTTGATTATAAAAAGGAAATCTTCTTTTGTGATTCGTTTTATTTTTGGAAGCATTTTATTTGACTTTAGATTTTGAGATTGAAACCTTTGATCTTCCTTTTCTTCTTCTTGCTTGATTTACCTTTCTTCCATTTGGAGTTTCAGTTCTAACCAAAAAACCGTGTGTTTTTGCTCTTTTTCTTTTGTTTGGATTGTATGTTTGTGACATATGGCAAATATATAACATTATTGCAAAATATGCAAATTTTTTTTAAATAATTATCCACATGTTATTAACAGGTTAATAAAGACTTTTAATTTTTTACTTATCTTAAAAAAGGTTATAATATTTTTATGAGTGTTGAAGAATTAAAAAATTTATGGGAAAAAAGTCTTTCAGAAATAGAGTTAAATATATCAAAGGCTAATTTTAATACCTGGTTTAAAAATACATCTATAACAAAAGAAGATGGGGGACTTATTTATATTGGAGTCCCAAATGAATTTGTAAAAGATTGGCTTTATAATAAATTTCATAAACTAATATTAAAAACATTAATAAGTAATAATGATAATATTAGAAATATTGAATATGTTATCAACAAAACTGATGTTTTAATAAAAAACGATGAAGATTTAAATAAAAATAAATCAAAAGAAAATTTAAACAATAAAGAATTACCTTTAAGTGATTATTATGTAAATAAAGAAGATAATTTAAATCCTAAATATAATTTTAATTCTTTTATTGTTGGGCCTTTTAATGAACTCGCTTATGCTGTATCTCAAGCTATTATAGAAAATCCTGGATATAATTATAATCCATTTTTTATTTATGGTGGAACAGGACTTGGTAAAACACACATGATACAAGCAATAGGTAATACTATAAAAATAAAACATCCTGAAAAAAAGGTTTTTTATACTAGTTTGGAAAAATTTGCTGTTGATTATATTAATTCAATACAAAACAAAAATCCTAATTCTTTTAAAGAAAAATATAGAAAATATGATGTTATTATAATGGATGATATTCAATTTATATCTGGTAAAGATAAAACACAAGAAGAATTATTTCATCTTTTCAATAATTTATATCAAAATAATAAACAAATAATTTTTTCATCGGATAAACATCCAAATTTTATTCAGGGTTTAGAAGAAAGACTACAATCAAGATTTGCCTCTGGTATGACAGTCCAAGTAACAGAACCAGATTATGAATCAAGAATAGCTATTATAAAGGCTAAATTTGAATCATCTAGTTGTTTTATTGAAGATGAGGTTGTTTCTTATTTAGCTGAAACACTAAATGGAAGTATTAGGGAATTGGAAGGTAGTTTAAATGCTGTTGTTTGTCAAACAAAATTAAAAAATAAAACACTTTTATTATCAGATGTAAAAACATTAATAAAAAATAATATAAAACCTAAAAAAAATGTTAACATAGATGATATTATTAAAATAATATCTGAATATTATAATATAAAAAAAGAAGCCATTTATGAAAAAAATAGAAGAAGAGAAGTAGTAAGAGCTAGACAAGTAACAATGTATTTACTTAGAGAAGATTTTAATGTTTCGTACCCATTAATAGGTTCTAAAATAGGAGGAAAAGATCATTCAACTGTAATACACTCTCATCTTAAAATAAAAGAAGATTTAAAAACCGACCCTTCTTTATTACAAGAAATAGAAAAAATAAGAATTTTGTTTAAATAATGTTAATAAAGTGTTGATTAGTGTTGAATAAAATGTTAATTATTTTATAAAAAATTTATTTTATAAAAAATGAATTAATTATTAACATTTGTATATTTAAAAAACTATTATTTTATAATAGTAAAAAAGTATTCCACATAAAAAGTCTATAATAGTAATAGATAAATTAAAAAAATAAATAAAATATAAAATATTATGAAATTAGAATGCTCTGTTGAAAAAATTAAAAATGCTTTATCTATTGTAGAAAAAATGACAGGTAAAAATTTAACATTACCAGTATTAAATTCTATTTTATGGATAGTTGAAGATAAATATCTTAAATTAAGAGCTACAAATTTAAATATAGGTATAGAATATAATATTCCAGCTAAAATAGAAAAAAATGGAATTATTGCAATAAAAGGAGATATTTTATTATCTATTTTTTCAAATTTACAAAATGATTCATTTGTTGATTTTGAAAAAATAAATGATAATCTTTCTATTAAAACAAAAAACAATTCTATTTTATTAAAAAGTATTTCACATGATGATTTTCCAACAATACCACAAATAGATGGTGAAAAATTTATAATTCCATCGTCTAAATTTATAGAAGGTATAAAGGCTGTTTATTATAGTTCTTCTATTTCTGAAATTAAACCAGAAATAGGTAGTGTTTATATATATCCAGAAGAAGATACTTTAGTTTTTGTTTCAACAGATTCTTTTAGATTAGCAGAAAAGAAGGTAAAAATTAAACAAAGGTTATCTTTTGATGGTGTTTTAATACCAGTTAAAAATATTATTGAAATAATAAGGGTTTTTGATAATTTAAATGAAGATATAGAAATAACTCTTCAAAAAACTCAAATATCTTTTAAATCAAAATATATTTATTTAACATCAAGAATTGTTGATGGTAATTTTCCAGATTATAAACAAATAATTCCTAAAAATAATACAACAGAAGTTGTTGTATTAAAACAAGATTTATTATCATCTTTAAAAATATCTAATGTTTTTTCAGATAAATCTAATCAAATAACAATGAATATTAATGTTGGAGATAAGTTATTTGAAATAGAATCTAAAAATAATGAAATAGGTGAAAATATAACAAACATAGCAGGTGTTGTTACTGGAGATGATATTTCTGTTGATTTTAATTATAAATATATAATTGATTGTTTTCAATCAATATCCACAGATAGTTTAAGTATTAAATTAAACGGTAATAATAAACCAATGATAATAAAACCAATAGGCGATTTATCTTTTATGTATTTAGTTATGCCAATGAATAGATAATATGGATTTTAGTCATATTAAAGATTATTTAGAAAAATTTAAAATAATCTTAAAACAAAAAGATGATAATATTGATTTAATAATAAATGTTATTTATCAACATATTAATTTTAAATTTAATAAAAACAATATTATTATTAAAAATAATATTGTTTTTATTAAAAGTAGTCCTATTATTAGGAATGAAATTTTTTTAAAAAAAGGAGAAATTTTAAATTCTTTTAAAGAAAAATCTATTTTTTTAAAAGATATAAGATAATTTAATTAACAATAAATTCTATATTTTTTTCACTTCTATTACCAATATTATCTATTGCTATAACTTTAAATATGTTTTTACCATTATTAGTATTATCAAGTTTAAAATAAGAAGATATTGAATTGTTTGGATTTTTAATACTATTTAAATAAATACTATTTAAATAAATATCTAATTTATTTATTCCAATTTCACTTTTTATATTTATTAAGTAATTAATTTGTTCTTCTTTTGTATATATATATTTATCAAACCCAAAAATTTCTATTTCAGGTTTTGAATCTTTTGTATGTATATCATCATAATCATTTGGTATATCTTGTTCTGTTATTATTTTGTATTTATATTTATTTTGATTCCACCAATTTAAAATTCCGTATTCCCAATTATTATAAAGAGAATCGTTTTCTCTCATAGCGTCTTTATAAAATAAAGGATTTTCTTTATTAATCCAATGTAGTATTGTGTGCACATTGGTTATAGATATTTCTTCTATGTTTTCTTTTGGTGTAAATTCTGTTGCTAATTTTTTAGAAATAGAATCAATTTTTATAGTTTCGCCCCCCATCCAAAAACCTCTTAATATTGAAATTTTTGAATTATTTTCTTCTGTATATGGTTTTTCAAAATTTTCTTTACCTATTTTATTAATTGATTCAGTTATTATTTGATTCCATATTGGACCAGCTAAAGATGCGCCACCTTTTTTCATTGGGGTGTTGTCATTATTTCCAACCCAAACACCAACAGCTATTTTAGGTGTATATCCAATAGTCCAAGCATCTTTATTATCGTTTGTGGTACCTGTTTTTACAGCAACTTGATTATCTGGAATAACAAGTTGAGAGTTAGCTCCAAATGTTGGCGTTCTAGATTTATTATCTGAAAGTATATCAGATAATAAAAGTGCAATATTTTTATCTAAAACTTGATAAGATTTATCTTTAAATTCCTCAATAATTTCTCCATTTTTGTTTTGTATTGATATTATCCCATTATATGGATTTCTTATCCCATTATTAGCAAAAACACTATAAACAGAAGTCATATCAAGTAAGGTTGTTTCTCCTCCACCAATAACCAAAGAAAGGCCGTATCTATTTGGGTCATTCAATGTTGTTATTCCTAGTTTGTTTGCAAAATTAATAGATTCTTTACTTCCAACTAAATATAATAATTTCACAGCTATTGTGTTTATTGATTGGGCTAATGCTTCTCTTAAAGACATTGGCCCTCTAAATGAATTATCATAATTATTGGGATGATAACAATCATTACCGCTACTTGTTTTTTCTTGTGTTGCTGTTGGTGAGCATGAAGAATTAAATTCTGTTTTTACATCAAATAAAACAGTCTCATCCGTATATCCTTTTTCAAAAGCTAAAGCATAAACAATAGGTTTAAAAGAAGACCCAGGCTGTCTTTTTGCTGTAACTACATTATAATTTCCATCTATTTCTTTATCAAAATAATTTCTTGACCCAACCATAGCAAGTATTTGTCCTGTTTTTGGATCTATAACTACAGCAGCGGCATTTTTTCCTCCCCAATTTATTTCATTCTCTTTAGCATTTTTAAAAACAATTTCTTCCGCTTTTTTTTGTAAATCGTAATCTATTGTTGTAACAACCCTTAATCCTCCATCTTCTAATATATTTTCCCCATATTTTTTTTCTAAATCATTTTTAATAAAAAATACAAAATGTGGAGCCACTATATTATCTTTTTTTTCTGGTTGAAATACAACTTTTTCATTTTTTGATAAATTATACTCACTTTCATTTATAAAACCAACCTCTAACATTCTTTTTAATACTAGATTTTTTCTATCATCAAGACCATTTTTATTTTTCCCATAGGGTGAGAATTTTGTGGGGCCATTAGGTATTGCTGCTAAATATGCTGATTCCGCTATTGTTAAATCAATTGGTTCTTTGTTAAAAAATGTATTAGATGCTTCTTTTATTCCATAAATACTACCACCATAAGGAGCTTCATTTAAATAAAGAGTCAAAATTTCATCTTTTGACATTATTTTTTCTGCTTTTATTGATAAAATCCACTCTTTTATTTTTCTTGAAATTGATCTATTTGATGTTAGAAGGGTATTTTTAATTAATTGTTGTGTTATTGTTGACCCACCTTGTACTCTAGAACCTGTTATTTTTGCCCAAATAGTTGCTCTTATTATAGAACTTATTCTTATTCCTTTATGATGATAAAATTCTCCATCTTCTATTGCTATTGTGGCATTTTTAATATTTTGACCTATTTCATCTGAGGATATTGTTGTTCTTTTTATATCTTGATAAACATCATAAAGTAATATTTCTCCTGTCCTATCGTATATTTTTGTTGAATTTTGGATTTTTCTTTCGCTAAAAAGACTAAAATCTGGTAATTTTAAAGAACTTACCCATATCATAAAAATTCCAATAAAAACAAAGAAAAACATTCCAATTAATAATAGCCAGTTTTTTAATAAAAATTTTTTATTTTTTGATTTCATATATTATATTCTACACCATACTTTATTTTATAAAAATAGCAAATCATGATAATATGTAATTATTATGGATAAAAAAGATATAGAAAAACTTTTAAATAGGGGAATTGCTTCAATATATCCAAGTGTCAGTTTTTTAGAATCAAGACTTTTAAAAGGAGAAAAATTAAAAATTTATCTTGGGGTTGACCCTACGGGACCAACTCTTCATTTAGGGCATGCAATACCACTTAAAAAATTAGGTGAATTTCAAAAATTAGGACATAAAATTATTTTACTTATGGGAGATTTTACTGCAATGATAGGAGATCCTACAGATAAAGGTTCAACCAGGAAACAACTAACCAGAAAAGAGGTTTTATTTAATTTAAAAAATTACAAAAAACAAGCAAGTAAATTAATATCTTTTACTGGTAAAAACAAAGCAGAAATAAAATTTAATTCAAAATGGCTATCAAAAATGAGTTTTGAGGATGTGGTTTCACTTGCTTCAAATATGACTGTTCAACAGATGATTGAAAGAGATATGTTTGATAAAAGAATAAAAGAAGGTAAACCTATTTTTATTCATGAGTTTATGTATCCTTTAATGCAAGGTTATGATAGTGTTGCTATGGATGTGGATGGAGAAATAGGTGGTAATGATCAAACTTTCAACATGTTATGTGGTAGGGATTTTATGAAGTCAATGAATGGCAAAGAAAAGTTTGTAATTACTATGAAATTACTAGAAGATAATTCTGGTAAAAAAATGGGTAAAACTGAAGGCAATATGGTAGCTCTTTCAGATAGTAAAGAAGATATGTATGGGAAAATAATGAGCTGGTCTGATGGAATGATTATTCCAGGTTTTGAGCTTTGTACTAATATTTCTGACTTTGAAATAAAAGATATTGCAAAAAATCTTGTTTCTGGAGAAATTAATCCCAGAGATATAAAAATGAAACTAGCAAAAGAAATAGTTGGTGTCTATTATGGAGAAAAAGATGCAGAAAAGGCCGAAAAATCTTTTGTAGATACTTTTCAAAAAAACGAGATACCTAAAAATATTATAAAAATAGAAGCAAAATATGGAGATGAAATAATTAACATATTTATTCAAAATAAAATTTTATCCTCTAAAACAGAGTTTCGTAGGTTGGTAGATGAGGGGGCCATAACAAACTTAACCACAAATGAAAAAATTAAAAAATATAACGAAATAGCAATAAATGGTGTTTATAAAATAGG
>CAYUOT010000017.1:11773-13953 GCA_964446475.1 uncultured Candidatus Saccharibacteria bacterium
ATGAAAAAATTAAAAAATATAACGAAATAGCAATAAATGGTGTTTATAAAATAGGTAAAAAAAGATTTTGTGAAATTGTTATAAGATAATAAATAAAAGCCGAGAATATCTCGGCTTTTATTTATTATTTTTTTAATATTCACTTCCATCTATATCGGCGTAGCCTTCTGGCATTCCATCCATTTCTTCATCTTCTAGTGATTCATATTCATCGTCTAAATATTCATCATCTAGCACCTCGTCATCTAGTATATCTTCATCTAAATCTAATTCTTTTTCCTCACCTTCTCCTATAAGATCTGCTTCTTCTACTAAACTATCTTTTTCTTCGTAATCCATATTATATTCAAAATTAATTAAATAAAAATTATATTTATAATCTATATTTATATCAAAATATTTTTTATTTGCAATACCCAAAAATGTTGATATTTTTTGAGATAGATAGATGTGTTATTCCTATGGCAATAGCATCCATTTCATCATCTGATTTTATTTCCTTTTCTATTTTTATAAGTTTTGGAACCATAGACATAATCATGTTTTTATCTGCTTTTCCATAACCAGTAACTGCAACTTTTATCTGAGGAGGCGTATATTCAAAAACTTCTAAATTATTTATTTTTGCACAGTATATAATAACTCCTCTTGCCTCAGAAACACCCATAACAGTTTTTTGGTTTGTTGTTAAATATAATTTTTCTATTGCGAGTTCTTTCGGTTGATATTCTTTTATTATTTTTTCTATTTCTTGTCCAATCTCTTTTATTCTATCAGGGAGTGATTTTTTAGGTGAAGTTTTAAAACATTCAGAAAAAATTAAAATATCTTTTTTATTAGAATCTCTTTCTATTATGGATATACCAACTCTTTCAAATCCAGGGTCAATTGAAATTATTTTCATGATTATAAAGTGATAAATTTTATTTTATAACTTATCATACCCTAAATGCTCATATCCTTTTTGAGTAACGATTCTACCCCTTGTTGTTCTTTCAAGTAAGCCCAGTTGTATAAGGTAAGGCTCAATAACTTCTTCTATTGTAGATTCTTCTTCGCTAGTTGCAGCAGATATTGTTTTTAGTCCTACAGGACCACCATTAAATTTATTTATTATAATATCTAAAACTCTCCTGTCGTTACTGTTTAATCCAAGTTCATCTATTTCAAGTAGAGCCAGTGCTTTTTTAACAGAGGATTTATTGAGTGGTGTTTTATTTACTTGAGCATAATCTCTACATCTTTTTAAAAAATAATTTGCTGTTCTTGGTGTAAACCTAGCTCTTTTTGAAATTTCATCCAATGCTTCTTCTTCCAACTCAACCCCTAGAATTTTTGCAGATCTAGATATTATTTTTTTTATTTCTTCATTTGAATAGAATTCAAGTCTAAAAACACCACCAGAAAATCTTGAGCGAAGAGGGGATGAAAGTAATGCTATACGAGTCGTTGCGGCAATTAGCGTAAAAGGGGGGAGCTCTAATTGTATTGTTCTTGCTGATGGTCCTTTACCAATTATTATATTCAAAAGCCCAGATTCCATTGCTGGATATAAAACTTCCTCAATCATTTTATTTAATCGATGGATTTCATCAATAAAAACAATATCTCGGGGTGAAAGGTTTGTTAAAATGGAAGCAAGATCTCCAACTTTTTCTATTGCTGGCCCTGATGTTATTTTTATTTGTCTTTTTGTTTCTTTTGCTATTAGATTGGCTAGTGTTGTTTTTCCTAGCCCTGGTGGACCATAAAAAAGTATATGTTCAGCAGGATGGTCTCTTTCTTCTGCAGCGGTTAAGAGTATTTTTAGATTTTCTTTTATATTATTTTGTCCAATATACTCATCCCATGTATCTGGGCGCAATGTTTGGTCTAAAAATAGTTCATCTTTGTTTTGTGTTTTTTTACTTGACATTTTTTTTACTATATGCTATACTCCTAGAGTAATACTTTTACATTTAGATTATAGCATTTTTAGAGAGAAGATATAAATCTCTAAGTAATCAGTCAAGTACTCTATATATGTGCATAGGACATTCTGGTTTTTTACTGGGGTTATCCTGTAATCATATATTACTTTGTAAGCCTTGTGTTTTCAAAGGATTATTTAGAGATTTATGTTTTTTCTAAAAATAAAAACCTCATTTATTTGAGGGTTTTATTTTTATTCTTCATAGAAG
>CAYUOT010000018.1:0-13340 GCA_964446475.1 uncultured Candidatus Saccharibacteria bacterium
ATAATGAAAAAACAGGAGAATTAAAAGGGACGCATTACAGAATATATGAAGGTACATACAAAGGAGAACCTAGAACCCTAATTTATTCAGGAAATTTTAACCATAATATAGAAAATAACCCAAAAGAAACAAAAATAAATTTCAATGGAAAAATTGAAGAGACAAGACTAGATGGCAACGGCAAACCATATACAACAAATAGCGAAGGAGGAACTTCAATAATCTACGAAATAACAAATAAATAAAACTTGACTTTTTATAATATATAGATTATAATATAAAAGAATTAATGTTATTTAATCAAATATAGGTCCTAGGGTTGTTACCCTAATGATCCCTAGTAACTGAATGCGTGAGGTTACTAATATTTATTTTGGATATTTTTAAAGGCTTCCCTCGTGTTGGGAGGCCTTTTTCTTTTGACTTATTTTAATAAAAGATTATTATATCAATAAGCGCAGTTTCTTAATTGAGTGGTTTATTTAGGGGTATTTTTAGAAAAACTCTCCGTCCCAGACGGAGAGTTTTATTTTTTATCTTTCCATTCCTTTTCTTGACGGCATATAATCTCAAAAGAATTATTTTTTTCTTGCATAATACATAAAACTGTTTTTTCTAAACGAATAGCTTGAGATGCTTTTAGTAAAATTAAATCCCCTTCTTCTATTATTCCTTCTAGAAATTTAGAAACTGTTTCTGAGGAATTAAAAGAATAAATATTTTTCTTATTAAATTTATTATCAATAGCTCCTTCAACAATAAAATGCGCCCTAGCCCCAACAGTGATAAGAATATCTGCAACCCCCCTCAACCTTTCTCCTATTTTAAAATGTTCTTCTTCTGTGTATTTACCCAACTCTAACATATCTCCTAAAACAATTATTTTTCTTTTGGCTTTTATTTTTTCAAAAATATCTAAAGCTGTAGAAACAGCAACAGGAGAAGAATTATATGTATCATCTATTATTTTAGAATTGTTTATACCTTCCAAAACAGACAACCTACTTGGTGGGTTTTTGTATTCTTTTATGTAATCAATAGAAGATAAGATATCACAACCAATTATATCAGCACAAGCAATAGCAGCTGTTGATGTATATACATATTGTGTACCAATTACATTTGGCAACATAACAGGAAAAGTATTACCATCATAGAAAAATTTAAAAGAGATGCCTTTGCTTAGATTACTAATATCATCTGGTTGTATAATATTAGAAAATTTATAGGTGCTATTTTCATTTAGACCAAAAGAAACTGTTTTGCTATTTGACTTATTGTGCAAAGAATAAATACGAGAATCATCATGATTTAAAACAAGAAAACCATCTTTTTTTAAAGATTTTATTAATGAACTTTTTTCCTCTATTAATGATTCTAAATTATTAAAAAATTCAATATGAGGAGGGATATCAGGAAAACGAGTTATTACTAAAATATCGGGATGCAACCATGGTGCTATGTTTTTCTTTATATCTCCTGGCTTACTAGCCCCAACTTCTAAAATTAAATATTCTGGATATTCATGTTTCCATAAAAGCAACAAAAAGCCATAAATTATATTTTCTAACCAACCTAATGGATTAGACCATGCATTTGATAAACCCAAAATAGTTAAAGGTAAACCTATTTCACTATTAAAACTTTTCTCGCTTTTTCTAACTTTTTTAAATCTAGATAAAATAGTAAAAATTGCATCTTTTGTAGAAGTTTTTCCCACAGAACCAGTAACTGCAATTATTTTAGGATTATATTTTTTTAAAACTAATTTTGATTCCCATATCAAAATTTTGATAATAATCCTTTTTAATTTTTCTTTGGTAGTCATAACTTTATCTATCTGGTGGAACATTATAGTAACTCAACAAGAACTTACTTATATTATTAAATGGAGGAATAAGTGTTTGAGATGCATATTTGACCCCTCTAGGATTCTTAACATACAAAAATACTATAAACTCTGGATTATATGCGGGGAAATACCCAAAAAACGAATGAGTATGCCTATCTTCATAATATCCTCTACCGTCCTCCTTAGCAACCTGAGCAGTACCAGTCTTTGTTGCTACGCTATAATGATCCATTTTGTGTTTTCCTCCGTCGTATGATTCATAAACACCTACTAGCATTTCAGTAACTGTTTCTGTTGATTTAGGATTTTTTAGTGTCTCAACTTTTTTAACAGGATATTCTAAAATTTTAGAAGAACCATCCTCATACCTTATCTGTTTTACTAGATGAGGAGTAACAAGATTTCCCCCATTGGCAATAATCGAAAAAGAACGGATAGCTTCTATTGGAGTAAGAGCAATACCTTGACCAAATGAAGCATTGGCATATTCAATATTCCTAGGACTTTCTAAGTTTTTAATAAGTCCTGAAGTTTCATTTGGTAAATCTATTCCTGTTTTTTCTCCGATACCATAACTTTTCATATATTCTCTAAATTTAGAATGCCCTATTTTACTTTCTATAAATACCATACCGGTATTAAGAGATTGATTGAGTATATCTTGAATATTTACCAATCCTCTACCTTTTTTATCAAAATTATAAATTTCTTTTTTGTCTATAACAACCATACCATTGTCTTGATATGTAGTTCCCGGATTAATAGAGCCATTATCAATAGCACTAAGAACAACAAGGGGTTTAATAACTGAACCAAATTCAAGAACATTTTCAACAATAGGATTTCTATAAACTCCAACATTTTCTACTTCTTTAAAATTATTAAGATCAAAATCTGGAAATCCTGCAATAGCATATATTTCTCCATTCTTTGGATTCATTATTATTCCTCCAGATTGATCAGCTCCCCATTTAGATAAAATATCCTTTAATTCTATTTCTAAATTACTTTGAACAAGAGGTTCTATTGTTGTAACCAAATTACCTCTGGAAGTTTTTTCATCTGAAATATTTTCTTTTATGTCAGAAAAAACCTCTGCAAAAAAGTTAACATAAGCTTCCTCTTTGGGCTTAGATAATGTCTTTTCGTAGTATCTCTCTAGTCCATATTGACCAACCAAATCATCTCCTTTATAAGCTAAAAAACCAATAGCATGGGATGCTAAATTTTCATTAGGATAATAACGCCAACTATCTTTATTCACAGAAACTCCTTTTATTTTTAAATTATTTATTTCATTTGCCTGTTCTTGGGTAAGTCTATCTGTAATTTCTTCATAGGGATCATCTTTTTTATTAACACGAGAATAAAAAGTTTCATAATCTATTTTTGAATACTCTTTTAATAAATCATAAACACCTTTTGGGTCAGATATTTCTTTTGGAACCATTGACACCTTAAAGCCAGTAGAAACAATAGCTGCCGAAACTATAGACCCGTCTTTTTTTGAAAAATAGACAGAACCTCTATCAAAAATATTAGAAACAAAAGAAGAAAACTGTCTATTTGCTCTTTCTACATAAACATCTTTTTTAAGTATTTGAATATAAAAAAGCCTAACTATCAAGACAATAGCCAAAAGAGTTATAAAACCTCCTATAATTTTTATTCTAAATTGGAATGATGATAAAAATTTCATTATCTAACTGCAACTCGATCAGAAGAAGAACGAATTATAAAAATATCAGGCTCGTTTTCTACAAAACCAAGAGATAAAACATAATTCTTATTTATTTCATTTGTTTTATTTAAATATGCGATTTCCAACTGACTAACCTCAGCACCTAAAACCTTAAGATTATTTTCTAAAGATCTACGAGCTAAAACATTAAAGGTAATAGAACCAATAAAATAAACATAAACAAAAAATATTATCAAAAGTAAAGATACCAATATCTTTAATATCATTTTTTGTGTATATGTATTTTCGACGATGTCGTTTGTTATTGCTTTTGCTTTTTGCATATATTTTATATTTTTATTTTTTCTAATAATCTTAATTTTGCACTTCTTGATCTTGGATTTAATTTTATTTCTTCATCTGAAGGAATAATTGGTTTTTTATTTATAACTTTTGCCAACCCTTCTTTTTGTAAATTGCTAAATAAATGTTTTACTATTCTATCTTCTAAGGAATGAAACGTTATTATTGAAAATCTCCCTCCATTTGATAATTTTTTGAAACCTTTTTCTATAACATTTTCTATGTTTGTAAACTCACTATTAGTGGCTATTCTCAAAGCTTGAAATGTTTTTGTTGCTGGATGAATTTTTTTTCCTTTATAATTTTTCCCAACAACTTTTTCTATAATTTCAACTAAATCAAAAGTCGTTTTTATCTCTTTATCTTTTCTTGCCAAAACTATCGCTTTTGCTATCTTTCTGGAATATCTTTCTTCTCCAAAACCATAAATGATATCTGCTAATGTTTCCTCTCCCCAAGTATTTACAATATCGTGAGCAGTGAGATCTTCTATTGTTGGCTCTTTTTTCATTGTCATATATAGAGGTTCATCTTTTTGAAAAGTAAAACCTCTATTGGACTCTTCAAGCTGGAAAGAACTTATGCCTAAATCCAGAAGGATTCCATCTACATGAGGGATATTTAAACCCTCCAAAGCCTTATCTATGTCTTGAAATCCTGAATTTCTAAAAACGATATCACAATCTAAATCATCGGTTAATATTTTTGTTCTATCTATTGCGTCTTTATCTAAATCTAGACCTATGATTTTTATTTTATTCCCCCACCTTTTAATCATTTCTAGTGTATGCCCACCACCACCTAGGGTACCATCTACAACAATAGAACCAGATTTTATATTTAATCCATCAATAGTTTCATTTAGCAATACAGAAATATGTTTCATATTTTAAAGAACTCCTATTTGCCCCAACTTGTCGGCAAGAGCATCAGCCTGACCTTCTACTAATTTCTTGTAATCATTCCATGTATTTTCATTCCAGATTTCTACCCTATTTTGAACTCCAATAACCATCACCTTAGAAGAAAGGCCTGATCTATTCTTTAAATTTTCCGGGATTAATATTCGTCCATTTGCATCTATGTCTGCTAGGACAGCCTGACCAAACATAAATCTCGAAAAACTTCTATTATCAGATGCGAGCATTGAGGCATCGGATAACTTCTCTGAAATTTTTTGCCATTCTTTTGTTGTATAAATAGCCAAACAATTGTCTAGCCCTGGAGCAACAACAACACTCTTCCCTAATTCCTTACGAAACTTAACAGGAAGGGACATTCTATTTTTTTCATCTAATGTATGTGTATATTCTCCTATAAGCATAATAATATTGTGAGATAAAATATTTATCTAAAACATTTTGATTGAAAAATGTTCGGGTAAACAAATTTTAATAAAATTTGTTTCAACCCACTTCATCCCACTTGTTTATATTATACACCACTCTGTCCCACAAAACAAACAAGTCCCCCACCTCAAAACTGTGGATAACTTTATTATTTATATAAACAAAAAAAGACTCACGAATGAGTCTTTGAAAGTGCTTCTACCAATTCTTCCATCCTAGTTTCAAACATATTAATCCTAATTTGAGGATTAACTATTTCGAAATATAAACGGTTTAGTTGTCCTAATGGCTTAATATAGCTAGGATTAAAACCTACATTTCCATTTACATAGTTCCCTGTGATTTTAACAATAGTTCCCTTATTTATAACAAGAGGCATTATTTTGTCATGGTTACTATTACTAGCAGTGGCACATATTACATCTTTTTTCAAAGTATCAGTAAATCCCACGATGGAATCAACAGAAATACCTAAATTTTCTTGGAAATAATTATCCAAATCTTCTTTTTCTTTTTCAAACATATTACAAGAACTTTTTATTTAAAACAAATTCAAAAAATAAAATAACTCGTCAAATTTAATTTCATTTTTTAAAAAAGAAGAAAGATAAAATAAAATATCTTCTCTTTCTAAAAAAATAGGATTTATTGGTTTTGTCTTTTTCTGGGTTATTTCTTCAAGAATTAAAACTTCATTTTTAATTTTTCTTTCTTTATCAAAAAAATTAAAAATAAATTTTAAATTTAAACCATTTGAAGATGTAACCCTGATTATAAACTTTGCCTTTCTTGGTATATTTTCGTAATCATAATCGAAAATATCTTTTTCCAAAAGCGAAACATTTCTTTTGCCAAACTCACTGTGAAAATATTCTGATATTCCTACACAAGAGTCTGAAATAAGATCTAATCTTTCAGTTATTGTTCCCATTTAATTTTAAATTTATTTTTTGAAATTATACACTATTTTCAAAATAAGTCAAATAAAAACCCCTCAAAAACGAGGGGTTTTTTATTATTCACTTCTTGGCTTCATAATTGGAAAAAAAACCGTATCTCTTAGATTTTTCTGTTCTGTCAAAATTGCGACTAGCCTATCTATTCCCATTCCAAACCCAGTCATAGGAGGCATTCCATGTTCCATTGCTTCTAAAAATCTTTCATCGATATCCATAGCTTCATCATCTCCACCTTCTTTAGCTTGAGATTGTGAGACCAAAAGCTCTCTTTGTCTTATTGGATCAACCAATTCAGCATATTGGTTTGTTATTTCTGCACCTGCTATTATAAGTTGCGCAACCTGAGCTGTTCCATCTTTATTTTGTTGGGCAAGAGGCTTTAAATCTCCTGGAAAATTTGTAACAAAAGTCGGATCAATTATTTTATTTCTAGATGATTTTTTGTAAATAAAATCTAAAAGATTACCTCTTCCTATCTTTACAGCTTCTTCTTTTTTCATTCCCCAAGAAATAGCAATATCCATAGCTTCTTCTTTTGTGATATTTTCTATATCTATCCCTGCATTTTGTTTCAATAGTTCAGAAAAAGAAATACGAGGCCAAACTCCATCAAAATTTACTTCTTTTGCATTTCCCTCGTTATCATAAACAGTGAAATTAGTTTTTTTAATAACATCCATTGCTATTGATTTAATAAGTTCTTCTGTCCATTTCATGTTTTTTTCAAGAGTCTCATAAGCTGCATACCATTCTATCATAGTAAACTCTTGCATATGGGTTGGGTCTGAACCTTCATTGCGAAAATTCTTACCTATTTCATAAATTCTCTCGAAACCTCCAGCCATAATAATCTTGTGTTCAAGCTCAAGTGAAATTCTAAGAACCATTGGCATCTGATAATCATTATGATAAGTTTCAAAAACTTTTGCCATTGCTCCACCCGCCTGATTCTGAAGAATTGGAGTTTCTATTTCTATAAAATCCTTACTATCAAAAAACTCTCTGATATATTTTATAATTGAAGCACGAGTAATAAATCTCTCATAAACACTTCTATCCATTATCATATCTAAATATCTCTTCCTGTATGTTTCTTCCACATCTTGAAGACCATGCCATTTATCAGGAAGAGGCAATAAAGATTTTGTTGCCATTTGCCAGTCTCTTATCAAAATACTTTGTTCTCCTCTTGCAGTAATAAATAAAGTTCCAGAGACTTTTATGAAATCTCCATTATCTACGGTTTCGGTAAACAGATTAAAAACTTCTTCACTAAGCTCATCTCTTTTTAATACTGCTTGAAATTTATCAGTACTATCTTGAATAACAATAAACAATATTGAGCCCTGACCTCTAACAATCAAAACTCTACCTGAGATTGAGACAACAGTTTCTTTTTCTTCTAATTCTAAAAACTTTTCTTTTATTTCTTGTATTGTAAAATCTCTTGAAACAGAAATAGGATAAGGAAACAAGCCAGCTTCTTTGAGCTTGTTGATTTTATTTAATCGTGCATTTCGCAATTCTTCGATTGATGCCATATACTTTTATAGTATATCAATAATAGAATATTTAACCAACCCTTTTGGTGTTTTAATAGAAAGATTATCTCCTTTATTTTTACCATAAAGAGCTTGACCTAATGGAGATTTATTTGAAATTTTGTTTTTTAACATATCTGCTTCTTCTGCTCCAACAAGGTAATAAGAAATATCTTCCTTTGAACCATCTTTACGAACAACAACAGTTGTCCCGATCTCAACTCTAGAGCTTTTATGTTTTTTAACCACTATTGCAGATTGTAACATGTATTCTATTTGATGAATCCTATCTTCTGTTTTTCCTTGATCTTCACGAGCTTGATGGTATTCAGCATTTTCAGATAAATCTCCCATTGCCTTTGCAGACTGAAGAGCTTCAAGAATTTCTTTGCGTCTTGTTGTTTTTAGATAATCTAATTCTTTTATCAAATCCCCTCTTTTCTCTTCTGTTATATAGTTTTTTTCTTCCATTTATTGTTTAAAATAATAAAAATTATTTAATGTAAATTTAATAAATTTTATATAAAAACTAATATAAATAAAACATTAATCTACTATATTAAGTCAATATATAATGGCAGAATTTTATCATTTTTAGTGCCAAAAGTCAAAGAAACTATTTTAAGTAATCAGGGGTATTGATAATCATAAAATCAATAATTTCTCTCATTACCCTTGTAGCATTACCTGATGCAGATTTAGGTCCTCTTTCCATTAAAATAGTAAATGCGTACTTAGGATTTTCATAAGGAAAAAATCCAACAATCCAAGAGTTTGTATTCGTATTCCCATAACCTACCTGAGCAGTTCCTGACTTTGCAGCAATTAAAACATCTTTGTTGTTAAGAGCAACACACGTACCTTCTGTAACAGCCATACGCATACCCTCATGAACAACTTTCATATCTTCTTTATTTATATTTAAAAATTCTTTTTTTAATTGATATTCTTCATTATTAAAAGTTACATGTGGAGTTGGGAGAAATTCCATATTAGCAAGACCCGCTGTTGCTCTTACCATTTGAAGTGGAGTGACCTGAAAACCATACTGACCAATAGATGTATTGTAAGTATCACCAACTCTCCAAATATCACCATTAAAAACTCTTTTTTTCCATTCTGGAGTTGGAACAACTCCTTCAACCTCCCCCAAAAGATCTACCCCAGTTTTTTGACCTATCCCAAACATTTCTGAATATTTATCTATATTGTTAATACCCATACCCTTTTGACTTTCAAAACCACCACCTATCTGATAAAAATAAATATCTGAAGAAATAGAAATTGCTTTTTTCATATCAACATAACCAAAAACTCCATGATCTTTGAATATAGTTTTCTGATCTGGATGATAAGGATTTGGAACAGATATTGTTCCATTTGCTAAAATATTTTTAAAGGGAGTTATTACTTTTTCTACAAGAGCTCCGTATCCAACAAAGGGCTTTACAATAGAACCTGGAGCATACAAACCAGATACAGCCCTATTAAGAAATAATTTTCTTTTATCTATTAGATAACTAGAAATAGTTTTGTTGTCTTCTCCTTTAGACAAGATATTATTATCATATTCTGGATAACTAACAATTGATAAAATTTCTCCAGAATTTACATCAAGAATAACACCCGAGCCACCCACGAAGTTAGAATTCTTTGCCATTCCAGAAATTGAATCATACATTTTTTTTTGAATCTTGTAATCAATAGACAAAATCAAATCATCTCCTGGCTTTGGAAGAGAAACTATATTCTGAGATTGAACCTCTCCTTTTACATTTTTCTCTGTTATTTTAACTCCATTTTCACCAGTAAGTTGGTTATTGTAAAATTTTTCTATACCGTCTTTTCCTATAAATGTTTCCTGCCAAAAATAACCCATTTTATCTTTCTTTGGAGCACTTGTGTAACCCAAGAGCATTCCAAAACCAAGATCAGAAATATAAGTTCTTGTTGGAAGATCAAATTTATTTATATCTTCTTCCTTCCAAGTATTCCAAGCCAAAAGTTTTTCATTTCTATCTTTTATGACTCCTCGAAAAGCGATAATTGGTTCTTTTGCAAGAGTATTATTTTCACTAATTGAAAAATAATCTTCACCTTTAACTATTTGTAAATATCCCAATTTAAAACTAAAAAGAAATACTACCGCAAAGAAAAAAATTCCGAGCGATATTATTGATTTTTTTGAAATAGCTTTTTCTATTCTACCCTCAAATTGTTGAGTATTAAAATTAGGTAGATTTTTTGAATCTAAAAATATCTCATCCGGATCAATCTCTCTTCTTATTCTTTTTTTTCTTAAATTGAAAGACATTGATTAGTTTTTATATAAAATTATTCTTGATTTTATAAATTGCAAAATCAAGAATAAAATATTTATTAATAAAGAAAAAGCAATTAAATAGTACAAGTTATTTTTTGTAAAACTTAAAGAATTTAACTCAAATAAAATAATAAACCCCAAAATAAATTCATAAAAATTTTTAAAAATAAAAAAGCCAACAAATAACAGAAAAATACTTAGCCACCAAGGTAAAATAAAAATTAAGATAAATAAAATTAAATCAAAAACAATCCTTTTCGTCATTTATTGATTATATGATATTTATTCTATATTTGACAAATATTTTATTTATTTTATTGTTTTCTAATCTTTCTATATATAAACCTAGCAATAAGAAAAATCAGAAATATAATCAATAAATAAAATACAATTTTATTTGAAAAAATAAAAGAGATAAAAGAAAACAAGAAAAATTTCACATATTCGAGAGGTTTTTTTACGCTATCTTTGTTTAAGTTCAATTTATTATTATTTTCTTCTTTTTCTACATCTCCGTCTTTTTTATTTACATCTTGCAAAGAAGCTTCTTTGTTTTCTGTATTGTTAGAATTTTCTTGTTTAAATATTTCTATGTTCTTTTTAGAATTTTCTTTAGCCTCGTTTATTTTAGAAGAACTATTCTCTCTAAATTCTTCAACAGAACTAAAAATATTTAATACTGGCTCAGAAACAGAGCTAGGAACAGAATCAATTATTTTTGCGCTAGCTTTATCTATTTGATTTTCAATTATATCACCACTGGTAACCTCATCACCACTAGATGTCACTATTGTAACTGGAACAAAAAAACTATCTCTATCTGTTTCACTATTTTTCAAAGAAACAGAAGTATTAGAACCTTCTATAGCTGATGATGTAATTTTTGCAAAAATAGTATGACTACCTGATGTTATTCTCCAAGAAATAGAAACCTGCTTAGTCGAATTTGGAGAAATAGAAATATCTCTAGTTCCAAGTAAAGTATTACTGTCATAAAAATCTACCTTCATATCTATCGTCTTTTCTTCTCCGTTCCAGACAACTGTATATATATTTATGGTTTTACCTTCCTTAAACTCTTCAGAAGAATACCAAATCTGCCCAGGGATAAAACCAGTTGAAGCGTCCACACTAAAAGCAAATAAAAATGCAAACAATAAAATTAAAAATATTTTTTTCATAAAAAATTAATTACCACTTTCCTTGTCAGCTCGACCTGAATGAAGCCCTTCTTCTCTATTTGCTAATGCTTCCTGAAAATATTTATATGCTTTATATGGATTATCTAAGTGATACAAATAATCATAAGAAGTTTTGGTTTTTGTTATTTTGTTTTCCCCAACACCAGATTCTATGGTATCGATTTTACCTGTATCTATACCAATAGTACCTATCCCGAATATTTTATCTATTAGATCAACTCTTACACTAGCGCTTCTAACTTGATTGAAATATATTGAATTAAAATCAGTTCCGATTAAACCAGATTTTACAAGAAGTCTCTTGTTTGTTATGAGATAAACTTTAACATAATCAATCAAAAAAATTATCACCGAGAGAAACAACCCTGCGAAAAATATTAAATATCCCAAACTAGGCCCATTTATATATTTTGAAATAAAACCTAAACTTTGAGTTTTTTCAAAACTTAACAAACCATTATTGGAAACAAGAATAGTTAAAATAAAAATAATAACTAAAGAAAATATAAGTTTCAAAAATAAAACTTTCCTACTTATTACACCTTCCCAAAAAATTTCTTCACTTGGTTCTAAAACTAATTTAATATATCTAGACATAAAAATATTATAACATTTTTAATAATTATTTTTTTTAAAATATACAATTGCTCTCTCTATATCTTCATAAACTTTTTCAACAGGTTGGTTTCCATTTATCTTTTTGAGTATGCCGAGAGATTCGAAATATTTGACTGTCTTACCGACTTGGTCCTTGTGCCAAGCTATACGTCTTTTGATTATTTCTTTTTCATCAAAAATTTTAAAAACTTCTTTCGTATTGCTTGTTTTTCTAGACAAAGAGCGAACATAAACTTCTTTATCTGGTAAAGATATATAGACAACAAAGAGTTTTTGTTTATTCTCTTTCAAAAGTTTACAGACCAGCTGTGCTTCAGGCTTAAGCCTTGGACCTCCGACAAATATCAAATCTTTATTTTTTGATTTTTTAGAAATTTTATCTTTAAGAAATTCTTTCATTAAAGCCACAGGCAAAGGATTACCTTTACTTGAATATTTTCTAGCAACATCTCCTCTTTCACTTTTTTCTTTTAAAAGCTTTCTGGTATAAAGCCCTGTCTCTATGCTTTGCAAATCATATTTATCTTTCAACAAATTAGCTTGTGTGTCCTTCCCCGAAGCAATCATTCCCATTATTTGAATATTAAAACCTAAGCGTTCTTTTTTCATATTTATAATTTTATCATAGATATAGTAAAATAAAAAAACATATGATATATTGACAGCGTATGAAAATACTAGCAATTGAAACTTCTTGTGACGAAACAGCTATGGCAATAATAAATGTCACAGAGAAAGATAAAAATATAAAATTCAAAATACTGGCAAATGAAGTTTCCTCACAAATAGACATACACAAAGAGTATGGTGGTGTTTTTCCTGCACTTGCAAAAAGAGAACACATTAAAAATCTACCTCTTGTTTTCGAAAAAGTTTTAAGAGATGCCAAAATAAAAGAAAAAGATATCAAAAATAAAATAGATGCAATTGCGGTTACTACAGGACCTGGACTTGAACCAGCTCTTTGGACAGGAATAGTCTTTGCCAAAGAATTAAATGAAAAATATAAAATCCCTCTAATACCAGTAAATCACATGGAGGGGCATGTTTTCTCTATTTTTCCTACAGACAAAAAATCTTTTACGATAAAAAATGAAAAAAATATGTTCCCTGCCCTCACTTTGCTCGTCTCTGGTGGACACACAGAGCTTGTTTTAATAAAAGATTGGCAAAAATATAAAAAAATAGGACAAACAAAAGATGATGCAGCAGGAGAAGCTTTCGACAAAGTTGCTCGCATGCTTTCCTTGCCTTACCCAGGAGGACCAGAGATTTCTAAACTAGCCAGAGAGATACGTTACAGTAAATCATTTAAATTTTTAGGTCCTCGGACAAGGGGGACGGAATCGGTGCCAGACCATAAAAATTCAAACGATTCACTTCCGCTAATCCAACTACCCCGCCCGATGATTTACACAAAAGATTATGATTTCTCTTTCTCTGGACTCAAAA
>CAYUOT010000019.1:0-1774 GCA_964446475.1 uncultured Candidatus Saccharibacteria bacterium
TCCCCTTTTGCTTCTTGTTTTGCCATAATAAATTAAAAAATTAAAATTTTAAAAATGACCACTTTAGAACTAGTGAGAATAGAAAGTCTAGAAGTCCTGAAAAATAAGCAACAGCAAGAGATATTACAATCACTGCTATTGTTGAATATAATGCCTCGTGACGAGTAGGCCAACGAATATTTTTTCTTTCTGCCCAAACATCCTTTAAAAATGAGATTATTTTATCCATATAAATCTGCTCTAATGAGCTTTAGTTCTATTAAAAAAACCCCGAGGGGCTTATACTTATATAATACTCTTTAGAGAGTGTAAAGTCAATAGAATAGAAAATAATGAATATTTATTGGATTTATATATAAAAAAATGCGTCAGCCGAAGGCTGACGCATTTTTTGCTTATCAGTATAGATTAATTACTATTTGATAACATATGTGATTGTAACCTCACTGTTTATTTTATTTTCTCCTTTTGGAAGAGTTGGGGCTGGAGTAGATGCCTCATCACGATATTCCATAGTACTCATAGCTTTTGCATACATAGGATAATCACCGTTACTTGTTTCATAGAAGCTAACAATCTTGCCTAGCTTAACACCTAAATCTTTGGCCAAAACTGTAGCTTTCTCTTTTGCATCTTCTATTGCTAAAGATCTTGCTTCTTCTTTGTATGAATCTTCATTATCTATAGAAAATGTTGGGCCTGAAATATTTGTAATTCCCTTTTCTGATAACCCTGTACGAATAATACTAGCATTATCTACTTCACGAATTTTTACTTCAATTGATTGACTTGCTGTGTAACCAATTATTTTTGCTTCTGTAGGGCAAGGATAGTAATAACATTTAACTGCTTCATACTTAGGATTGATTCCTCCAAATTCTGATTTAATATCTTTTTCTTCAATACCTTGTTCGGTTAAATAAGAAAGAACACCTGTAAGAGATTCATTAAGAAGATTTTGCGCTTCTTTTGCTGTTGTACTTTCTTTGCTTATATTTACATTAAGTGTTGCGATATCAGAAACAGCAGAAACTTCACCACTACCTTTTACTGAAATAGTAGCAATATTTTGATATTCACGACCAACATAACTACTTTGTTTTATTTCATTTATAAACCTAACAAAAGTAAACAAAGAAAGCACAATAATTAACCCAATCAAAGAGTTAGCTACATTTTTATTTTTTAACATTTCATCCATATTTTTATTGTATTTTAAATAATAATTGACCTATAGTTATATTATATCACAAAGAAATGCTATTTTCTATTTTATTCAAAAAAGAGCGATTCTAACTGAACCACTCTTTTAATTCTTATTTTTTTACAATTAAAGGATCTCCTCCCTTTAATAAAAGATGTCTTGGAGAATTTGTAAACCATTTCCCCCCGAAAACTTTTATATCAGATATACGATAAAGATTTCCATCTACACCCAATATCCATATCCAAAGTTTACCATCTGCTCTTTCCAAATTTTCAGGAGTATCTATTCCTAAGATAGATATTCCAGAAGTAAGAGATGAAATAGCGATAAGTCCATCTTTGCCAGAAGATTCAAGATTGTTTTTCTTCATCCAAGAAAGAATTTGAGCATAGGTACACCTTTCATTTATTGAACAGAAGGCATAAGAAGCTCCATCTGAAACCAAAACTGTATCTACAGAAATCATTTCTTTTTGTTTCCCTTTCCCAGAAACTTGGGTCGTTGTAAGTATTACTCCCAATACAACAACGAGAATATAATACATGATTCTCATATTCACAAATTTAA
>CAYUOT010000019.1:1874-3143 GCA_964446475.1 uncultured Candidatus Saccharibacteria bacterium
ACAGAAACAACAATACCCCAAAGAGGAATACCAAAATCCCACCTAATACCAAAACTCTGAACAATCTTTGATGTAGCAAAAGATAATATTGCACCCAAAATAACTCCAACAAACCCACCTATCATAGTTAATATTGCGGACTCCATTAAAAACTCATATAAAATATCTTTATTCTTCGCACCAAGAGCTTTTTTCAATCCAACCTCTCCTATTCTCTCAGTCACAGCCACATACATAATATTCATAACTCCAACACCACCGACAATAAGAGAGATTGAAGCTATCGCTATTAAAAGAAACTTAATAGCACTTAAAATGGTATCGAAAATTTCCATATTTTCTTTTTGGGTTGTTATAAGAAAATCATCACGAGAAAAGTCAGGAATATTATGATTGCGACGAAGAATATCTGCCATATCTAAAGATGTAATATCATCTTTTTTATTGTCAATTAATTCAACAACAGCATAAAATAAATAATCAATTCCAAGTATTTTTTTCTGAAGTGTTTTTACTGGAACATAAATCTGGTCATCTTCATTCATAAAACTAGCTCCACCTCTCGATTCATAAACACCAATAACTTCAAAATTGTAATTACCTATTTTTATTAAATTACCAATTGGATTTTTTTCTCCAAATAAATCCATGGCAACTTGAGAACCTAAAATAGCAACTTGAGATAAAGCTCTATCTTCTGCTTCTGTATACGACCTGCCATATTCTATGACAGCCTTATCTATTTCAAAACGAGAAGCATCTGAACCAAATATAAAAGAATTTTTCAAAACATCTTTATATGTTACAGTTTGTTGAGACATCGCAACCCCATAAGCATTTGAAACATTGGGGAGTCTTTTTATTTCGTCTAAGTCTCTATATTTGAGAGTTGTTATTGGAACAGTACTAGAACCTCCCCCTCCATTTGAAAAAGAAGATTCTTCAGACCTAGCTTTTGTACTAGAAGGAACTTTGGTTTCAATAAAAACAGTATTTGTACCAAAAGATTCTATTTGATTATTTACATAACTTTTGAAACCTTCACCTGCCGACAAAACAAAAATAACAGTTGCTATCCCAATAACTATACCTAGAGTTGTTAAGATAGTTCTGGAGGTGTTTATCTTAACACCTCTTAGTGCCTGTATAAAATATTTTTTAAATATTAAAATGTCTATAAAATTATTCATATCTTAATGCCTCTATTGGGTCTAATTTAGATGCCTTTAATGCTGGATAAATACCAAAAATAATTCCTGTTAAAACAGA
>CAYUOT010000019.1:3243-12103 GCA_964446475.1 uncultured Candidatus Saccharibacteria bacterium
TTTATTTTTATATATATTGACTGCAAATAATCAATACCTAAAATTTGATTTTGAGCAATAGAAAGTGGAATAAATATTTTGTCGTCTTGATTTTGAAAACCAACATTACCCATTTTCTTTTGAACTCCAATAACTCTAAAAGGAACTCCACTTGTTTCAGAGTTTATAGATTTAACTTTTATGATTTTACCTATCTCGTCTCCGTTTGGAAACAAAACATCAGAAACATCTTTACCTAAAATAGCTATATTTTCTCTTGATTCAATATCCCCTTTTGAAAAAAAAGAACCTTTTTCCATTTCAATATTCTGAACAAAAGGATAACCCTCATCTGTTCCGACAAAATTGGTGTCGACACTATCTTTGTTGTAAATAACTGTCACAACACCACTAACAACAGGAGCTACGGCTATCCCATTTGGTATTTTATTTTTATCACGCAAAGAATCCAAATCTCTATTTGAAAGAGTTTTTATTTGAATACCAAAAACAGAAGCAGGTGGACCTTTTTCGTTTGATTTACCAGGGAGAACACCAACCAAATTATTACCGAGTTTAGTTATCTGTCCAACAACCAAAGACTGTGCGCCTGCACCTAAAGATATAATAATAATAACCCCAGCCACTCCTATAACTACACCCAATATTGTCAAAAAAGACCTTCCTTTTCTTGAAAGCAAATCTTTTATTGTAATTTTTATTCCTAATAAAAAATCACTCATAATTAATCTTCTATTTTTTTAGAATGGATTCTATCTTTTTCTGGAACTTTTTCATCACTAACTATTTCCCCATCTTTTATGGTAACGATGCGATTTGCATGAAGAGCAACATTTTTATCATGAGTAACAAGAATTATAGTTCGGCCCTCATTGTTTAATCTCTCTAATATATTCATAACAGTACTTCCACTTTTTGAATCTAGATTTCCAGTTGGCTCGTCAGCAAAAATAACTTTAGGTTCACAAACCAAAGCTCTAGCTATCGCAACTCTTTGTTTTTGTCCTCCTGAAATCTGATTACTCATATGATTTAATCTCTCTCCCATATCAACAGCCTCCAGTGCCTCTCTCGCCTTTTTTTCATGACCTCTTTTATTTTTGCTATAAAAAAGAGGTAGCATGACATTATCCAAAACAGAAGTTCTGGGCAAAAGATTAAAAGACTGAAAAACAAAACCTATTCTTTGGTTTCGAATATTCGCAAGTTCATCATCATTAAAACCTTCAGTATCCTCTCCATCAAAATAATATTTACCTGAGGTTGGCCTATCTAAAAAACCAATAGTGTGCATAAGAGTTGACTTACCAGAACCAGATGGTCCCATAATAGCAACAAACTCCCCTTCTTCTACTTCTAAATCTATGCCCTTTAGTGCATTGGTTATTACTCCACCATTGTCATAGTTTTTTATTATATTTTTTAATTCAATTAGCATTATTTATTTTTGATTAAAACAATATACTCATCGCCGACAGAAAGACCTTTTATTATTTCGATCATTCCAGCATCTCCATCTAGCCCTGTTTCAACATCAACTTCTTTCCATTTTTTAGTTTTAGTATTTGTTACTAATCTAATTTTTTTATTACCATCCTTTTCTTCTATTATTGAACGAGAAGGTATTGCGATAACTTCATTTTTTTCATTTACTTTTATTGTCATATTGGCTGTCATTCCTGGCTTCAAACCTTCAACCTGATCAACAGAAGTTTCTATTTTATAATTGACAACACCTCCAATAACACGAGAACCTAAATCTATAGACTTAATCTCTCCTTTAAATATTTTATCTGTACCAAAAGCATCAAAAGTTACATCAACAGGCATTCCTATTGAAAGAGAGGAAATATTTGCTTCGTTAATATCAGCTTCTAAATACATATTTGAAACATCTTCTAGTACAAGCGCATTTTCATTTTGATTTATTTGTCTACCTATTTTTGTATCAATACTTGTAACTGTTCCACTAACAGGAGCAATAATGAGGGTGTCGTTGTAACGAGACAATGCTTGTTCATATTGACCTTGAGCACTTAAAACTTCAGCTCTAACAAAATCGAGCTCTGAACCAACAGAAGATATAAGTTTATAATTATATTCTGCTTGTCTTGCTTGTAAAATAGATTCTGCATTTGAGACTAAACTATCTCTTGTTTTTTGAGCAGTTTCATATGCGCTTAGATTTGATAAATAAACAGATGATTGTTTGTTTGGAATTTCTATAACCCAATTTTTAACATTAATACCCTCCTCTTCAGGAAAACGAATAAACAACCCTGAGTTACCTATTGGCTGAGAAGTTATAGTATTATTCACACCACTACCATTTAAAATACCTGACACATCATAACTATAGCCATTTGAACTTCTGTATAATTTTAAATATATTTTACCTTCTTTTCCTAAAGTATAACTACCTGAAATTATTGGAGCTAGATAATCGCTTTGCCCATTTTCTGGAACAGCTTGGGGTGTTGAATTTAGAAGATTATTATAAGCATTTTTCACTAGTGTATCTTGAGCTTTTTTTACATTTTCTAAATCCCTTTCAGCAACAGAAACTGCTATCTTAGCAAGACCAATTTCTGTTCCTTCTTCTAATCTTTTTAATTTAGCATTTGCTGCAAGCAATGTACCTCTTGCTGTAGTAAGACTTGCCCTCTCACTATCACCGTCAAGGGTTGCTAGAATAGTCCCCTTTTTAACCTTATCTCCTACTTTAACTTTTATATCATTAACTATTCCACTAGATCTAAAAGAAAGTTTTAAATCTGTACTTGAAACAACTTGCCCTGTTGCAAGAACTGTTTGTTTTAAGTTTGTGACTTGTGCTATTTCTGTTGTTACATTTTTTGAATTATCAGTTGGTTTTAAAATAAAAAATAGTATAACTAGAATAACAATCCCAACAATTATCAGTAATTTTTTATTTTTTGTAATTCTTTTTAAAAATGTTTTTGTTTTTTGCATAAATTATTTTATCTCTAGCAATTCAACATCAAAAATCAAGGTTGAATTTGCTGGAATACTACCTATAGCACGATTACCATAACCTTTCTCTGGAGAGATAGTCAAAGTTTTCTTTTCACCTACTTTCATTCCTACCAACCCCTCATCCCAGCCTGCTATTACTTGCCCTGCACCTAGGGTAAATTCAAAAGGTTCTACATGCATAAATTCTGGCAATACATTTGAATCAAAAATTGTACCATCTTCTAAACGACCAGTATAATTCATAACTAAAGTATCTCCATTTTTTGAAACTTTTTCTTGTGTATCCATATTTTTTATATTTTGTGGAAGTAAATTATTTAAAATTTCTTCATTATTTATAATTTGTTGTTGATTAATATTATTATTTAAATCAATAGAATTTTGTTGATTGTTGAGTCTCTCAGGCTTGTTGTATGCCGAATAAATAGCAAGACCAATAATACAAAAAACTATGACAAAAGAAATAATTATATTGAATGTATCTTTTTTATTTTTCATAATTTTGTTTTTTAATAATAAATACTATTTTGTATTATAACATAAAATGGTTTTATATATAAAATGCGTCGGCCTTTGGCCGACGCATTTTATTAATTAGTGTCAATTTCTAAAAAATAATTACTACTTTCTCGAGCTTATTATATCTGTTGCTACATTTTGAGGAACAACATCGTAACGCAAGAATTCCATTGTAAATCCTGCTCTACCTTCAGTCATAGAACGAAGAGATGTCATGTATCCAAACATTTCTGAAAGAGGAACAACTGCGCGAACAACTTGATTCATTCCACGAGCTTCCATACCCTCGATAAGACCACGCTTCCCTGAAAGAGAACCCGTAACATCTCCCATAAATTTATCAGGAGTAACGACTTCGACTTTCATCATAGGCTCAAGAATCACAGGACGAGCAGTTTTACATGCATCTTGGACTGCCATAGAAGCAGCAATTTTGAAAGCCATTTCATTTGAGTCAACTTCATGATAAGAACCATCATAAAGATCAACAGAAACATTAACCATCTTAAATCCTGCTAAAATACCACGATCAAGTCCTTCTTTAAATCCTTTTTCGCAAGCAGGAATATATTCTTGTGGAATAACACCCCCTTTGATATTGTTAATAAATTCAAATTCCTTGTCTCTCTTAACATTTTTAGGAAGATCATTTGAATCAACAGAGAAATCCATAGGTTTAACTTTAATCTTGACATGGCCATAGTTTCCACGACCTCCTGATTGCTTGATATACTTACCCTCCGCAGAAGCTTCACCCATAATAGTTTCTCTATATGCAACTTGGGGCTTCCCTACATTTGTCTCAACAGAAAATTCACGCTTCATACGATCAACAATAATTTCAAGATGAAGTTCTCCCATACCGGCAATAATTGTTTCGTTTGTTTCTGAGTCTGTTGTAACTCTAAACGTTGGATCTTCTTGAGAAAGTCTGTTTAAGGCAAGACCCATTTTTTCTTGGTCAGCTTTTGTCTTTGGTTCAACCTTAAGTTGAATAACTGGCTCAGGAAATATAATCTTATATAATTCGATTGGTTTTTCTTCGTCACATAAAGTATCAGAAGTAACCGTATCCTTAAGACCAACAGCTGCTGCTATTTCTCCAGCAAAAACTTTTTTAACTTCTTCACGATCATTTGCGTGCATACGAAGGATTCTACCAATTCTCTCTTTGTTTCCTGTACGAGGATTATAAACATAACTTCCAGCTGAAAGAGATCCAGAATAAACACGGAAAAAGATTAACTGACCAACGAATGGGTCTGTTGCAACCTTGAAAGCAAGAGCTGAGAATGGCTCAACATCTGAAGCATGACGAACATCCTTTTCTCCTGTATCTGGGTTTGTACCTTCAATAGAAGGAATATCTGTAGGAGCTGGGAGATAATCAATAACAGCATCTAAAATCAAAGGAACGCCTTTATTTTTAAGAGCAGTTCCTGTAAAAACTGGAAATATTTCATTAGAAATAACAGCCTTACGCAATGTTTTCTTTAGAACGTCTAAAGAAGGAACCTTTCCTTCTAAATATTCAGACATTAAAGTATCATCTTGTTCAACAATTCTTTCTATAAGTTCTCCGTGATATTTTTCTGTATCAGCTTTTAAGTCTTCTGGAATTTCTTTTTCTGTAATTTTTTCACCCATTGCCCCTTCAAAATAGAAAGCTTTCTTTTGAAGAAGATCCACTACTCCTTCAAATTTATCCTCTATTCCGATTGGAATTTGCATACGAACAGCCTTCTTACTAAGTCTATCTAGAATAGTTTTATAAGAATGTTCAAAAGAAGCACCTGTTCTATCTAGCTTATTCACAAAACAAATTCTAGGAACCATAGCTTCGTCAGCATAACGCCAGTTTGTTTCTGATTGAGGCTCAACACCAGCAACACCGTCAAAAACAACAACAGCTCCGTCTAGGACTCTAAGAGAACGCTTAACTTCGGCAGTGAAGTCAATGTGTCCTGGGGTATCAATAATATTAAAACGATGTTTTTTATTTTTGTCAGCACCCGCATAAGTTGGAGTCCAAAAACAAGTAACAGCAGCAGAAGTAATTGTGATACCTCTTTCACGTTCTTGTTCCATCCAGTCAGTAGTAGCTTCACCATCATGAACTTCACCTACTTTGTGTGATATACCTGTATAATACAAAACTCTCTCACTGGTTGTTGTTTTACCAGCATCAATGTGGGCAATAATCCCAAAATTTCTTACTTTTTCTAGTGGATAATCTCTTTCCATATATAATAGTTTTTGGGTTCTAGGTCCTAGCAACTAGCCCAAAAATTAAAATTAAAATTAAATACTGAATATCTGACTGCTAGAGGTCAAACCTCAGTTAAAAATAAAACCTTTAAAGGTTTTTATATACCTTGAAATATACAACAATTTGCCTTTTTTTGCAAACAAAATCCCCGATTATATCGGGGAAAATGATTAACTATTTACAGAGATACTTTTGAAGCGCTTTTTTGAGAACCGGCCTCTTTTTGTTTAAAATCAACATGAACATCTTGCATACATTTATTCATATCTTCCATTTTACGAATCTGATTTTCATCATTTTCATAAACAAAACCATTATGAATGATTAAACCTTTGTCTGATTTGGCTTTTAATAAGCCAAAAGACAAAAGAAAATTTAAGGTCAAATCTACAACAGAAATAACTTTTCTGATATTGAGATCTTTTTCCATTTTTAACTTTCCCTCATTTAAAGTTAAATCATAATGTAAATTAGAAGGTAGTTGAGAGTTTAGGTTATAAACAACCTGCCCCAAAAGAAAAATTTGTTCCATTTCTTTTTTAGGAAATTTTTTGATTTCCGTCAAATCAAAAGGCTTATACAAAACAGGGACACTATCTCTTAAAATATTATCCCCCACTGCATCAGGATTAATTTTCATCCTTTTGCAAATACTTAATAATTGACGATAATTTATCATAGTATTTGAATTTAAATTAGTACTCTTTTTCAAACAAACTCTACAACAAAAACCAAAAATATGCAAACCCAAAATAATATCTAAATATTGTAAAATAAAATACTCTTTTTGCGCGATCGCGCAAAAAGAGTATTTTTATTTATTATATCCCCTATCTAGTTTAAAAGTTTTAAAATTATTTTTAATCCCTAATTCTTTTACATAATCCAAAAATTCTTTAGGTAGTGGAGAAGGTCCTACCCAAACACTCTTTTGAATCATTACAAAATGAAAATTTATTAATTCTCTACGAAACCAATCCCTTTTATATTTTTTATCTTCTGGAATATCATATAAGACCAATAAATCTTTAGGGTCTGTGTCTTTTTTTTCTGTTAAAAATTTTTTTAGTAAGATTTTCTTTTTCTTTTCTAAAAAAGCTTCACCTTTATTTGTAATATAAAATATACCATTTGATTCCTTAACAAAACCCTTAGTTTTTAAAGAACAAAAACTATTTGCTAATGTTTGATATTTATAAAATTTAAAATCTGGTAAACCACAAAAACCAGTTCTTATACCTTTATATTTTAAATGTTTCTTATCTTTATTTTCTTCTAAATATTCTAAGATGGATCTTTCCACGCTCATACAAACATAATATCATTTATACTTAAAAAACGCGATAGCGTTTAGTAAGTATAAAATAAAAAATTATATTATTTATTTATCTACCAAGTTATATTAGATTATATTTAATAAGTTACACAAAATAAAATCCCCTTTTGGGGATTTTATTTTGTTTAGATTAAAATTTTGATTACCAAGCAAAGTGAGCGAATGCTTTGTTTGATTCAGCCATTTTGTGAGTATCATCGCGTTTCTTGACTGCTACACCTTCATTTTTAGAAGCAAGGATTAATTCTTCGGCAAGCTTTTCATCTATAGATGCTCCTTTTTTGCTTCTAGCTGCTCCAATAATCCATTTCATAGCAAGGGCTGTTCTTCTTTCTGGTCTAACTTCACGAGGAACTTGATAGTTAGCGCCACCAATTCTTCTTGAACGAACTTCCACAAGAGGACCTGCATTTTTAATAGCTGTATCAAAAACTTCTAGAGGATTAGGGTTGCCTGTTTTTTCTTTGATTATATCAAATGCTTTATATACTGCTTTACGAGATGTTTCTTTTTTACCATCTAACATAACAACATTTATAAACTTAGCAAGCTTTGTTGAGTTATACATTATATCTGGCTCAACTATATTTCGATTTTTTACTTTTCTACGCATATTTTATTAAAATTATTTTTTAGCATCTGCTTTTGGTCTTTTTGCACCATAGCGACTTCTAGCTTTACGACGCTTATCAACTCCAGTAGCATCGAGACGACCACGAACTATATGATAACGAACTCCAATAAGGTCTTTTACACGACCACCACGAATCATAACAACTGAGTGTTCTTGTAAATTGTGACCCATACCTGGAATATATGCTGTAACTTCCATACCATTTGTAAGTCTAACACGAGCTATTTTACGGAGAGCTGAGTTTGGCTTCTTTGGAGTAGTGGTAGAAACTTTTGTACAAACACCTCTTTTAAATGGTGCAGGATAATAAACTGGCTTATTTTTAACAGTATTAAAACCACGAGCCAATGCTACGGCTTTTGATCTTTTTGTTATTGTTTTGCGGTTCTTTCGAACTAATTGATTAATTGTAGGCATTCTTTATAAAAGTCTAATAATTAAAGATTTAATCCGTCCTCGAAACCTTAGACTTTGGTTAACGGGACATATCTAAAAAAAATAATCTAAACGACTAGTCTTTGTAATTTACTATATATCTAATAAAAAAGCAAGCCCTTGATATCCAAGAGCTTGCTTTTGATTTAAATTTTAAACTTTTTACCAATATATCCATTTTTAACTTCTATGTTTCCAGATTTATGGATTTCTGTATAAGAGCCGTCTTCATTTTTCCTTTGTATTTTTACATAATAAACACCATTTGGAACCAGACAATAGTATTTACCTGTTTTATCAGAAACTTTATGTATTATTTCATGATCAGTTTCTGTAGAAAATACTCGAATTACAGCAAAAGAAAGTGGATTACCATTGAATGCTTCTTTTATTGTACCAAAAGGTTTTTTTCTTAGAATTGTACTTCTCAAGATAAACATAAGAACATATATACCAAGAATTATAAGATTATATGTTTTTGGTTGAGCAATAACAGAAACAAGAGTAATAACAAAACCAAAATAAAATAGGAAGTTTGAAAGTCTAGCAATAAATACATCTCTCTTTGAGTAGAATTTCATTAACTTCTGGTCTTTCTTTGCAAACTCATTCCAGTCAAATTTGAGAGGATCCATAGGAATATTTTTTATTATAACCTCCCCTTCTTCTT
>CAYUOT010000020.1:0-10622 GCA_964446475.1 uncultured Candidatus Saccharibacteria bacterium
TTCTTCTTTACTTAAAACTTTCTTTTCGAAATTAATCCAAGTTTTAAGAATTTCTTTCATTTTATTTTCAATCTTTTCTAAATCACTATCGGTAATTTTACCTTTTACATCGACATCGTAATAAAAACCATGCTCTATAGCAGGACCTAAAGTTATTTGTGAACCTGGATAAAGTTCTAATATTGAAGCCCCCAATAAGTGAGCAAGTGAATGTCTTATATTGTGTATTTTTTCGTTTTCCATATTTTTAAAATTAATTTTTAATAAAATTTATTCTATTGTTTTTATATATAATATAAAATCGCCCCGACAAAAATGAATTTATTCATTTTTGTCGGGGCGAGTCTAATCGCGGTTCCACCCAACTTTGTTCTCTTTGTATAGATTAGCCCTTCGGTCTTATTATAAGATTATGGTTGGTAGCCATAACAATCTCTATATACTTAGATATTACTACCATTGTTATAAAAAAACAAGTAAGTCTTTATTGCAAAATAACTTTAAATTTGATATAGTACTTCATTATGGTAGTACGAATGAGACATACACGTTCCCATACAGGGAATCGCCGTTCACATCATGCTTTAAAAGCTAAGGTTTTTACTAAATGCTCAAACTGTGAAGCTCCAAAAGAGACTCACTCAATGTGCAAAAAGTGTGGCTTTTATAGAGGACGTAAAGTCGTAGATGTTGTGAAAAAGGTAGAAAAAAAACAAGCTAAGAAAAAATAGTTTATAAAGAATAAAGTCATAAAATTTTAAAATCTTTATGACTTTATTATCTTTATTTTTTAACATATATTTTATGGCAAATAGGCACCTTTCAAGATCAATAGTTCTGCAGACACTCTTTGAGTGGGATTTTAATGAATTTAAAGATGATGTAGAAGAAATATTAAATAGAGATATAGAAGAATTTGGGCCAGGTTTAAATGATTCACCTTTTATGGCAGAATTGCTTTCTGGTGTAACAAAAAAGAAATCAGTTATTGATGAAATAATAGAGAAGGCCGCCCCTGATTGGCCAATAGATAAGATTTCTTTGGTAGATAGAAATATTTTAAGAATTGGATTATATGAACTTCTTTTTGGTGAAAGAACTCAAGTTCCACCAAAAGTCGCAATAAATGAAGCTATTGAATTGGCTAAAAGTTTTGGTGGAGACAAATCAAGCCGTTTTGTAAACGGGGTTTTAGGTGGTGTTTACAAAGAGATTGGTGAACCTGGAAAGGATGAGGTTGGTAAGAAAAAACATTTTGAAACAGATCCAGCCAAATTCCCAATAGAGAAAAAAGCAGGAGCTGTTGTTTATTCTATAAAAGATGACAAAATATTTTTTGCCTTTGTTCACGATGTTTTTGGTTACTGGACACTATCAAAAGGTAGTATAGAAGAAGGGGAAAGTGAAGAAGAGGGTGCCATCAGAGAAATCAAAGAAGAAATGGGTGTTGATATCATCATAAAAGAACTTCTTGGTAGAAATGAATATATTGCTTCTCACCCAGAAAAAGGCAAAATAAGAAAACAAGTAGTTTTCTTTTTAGCAGAATCTATTTATCAAGAATTAAAATTAGAAGAAAATAATGGTGGGTTAGATGATGCTAAGTGGTTCCCATTAGAAGAGGTTGTAAATCTAAAGATGTATGACAATATGATCCCTCTTTTAACAAAGGCGATTGAAATTTTAACAAAATAAATATACTAGGTTTTTGCAATTAGGTGTTAAATGTATTTAGTCCCTAGTTGCTAGATCCTAGTTACTAGAAAATGATAGACTTTTCAATTTTTGAAAAAACGACAGGTATAGTTTTTAATGATAAGAAGCTTTTGGAGCAAGCTTTTATTCATCGTTCTTATATTAATGAAAATTCGGGACTAAAATTATCTCACAATGAAAGACTGGAGTTTTTGGGAGATGCTGTTTTGGAATTAGTTGTGACTGATTTCTTATATAATAAATTTAAAGATAAAGATGAAGGCGAATTAACTGCTTATCGTTCTGCACTTGTAAACGCTATTATTATAGGCGAGATTGCTCTCTCTTTGGGTATGAATAATTTCCTTTTACTTTCTAAGGGTGAAGCTAAGGATATAGGTAAAGCAAGAAGTTATATATTAGCAAATACTTATGAGTCTTATGTTGGTGCTGTTTATATGGATCAAGGATATAAAATTGCTGAGTCTTTCATTTCAAAAACACTATTTCCTAAAATAGATGAAATAATAGCAAAGAAGTTATGGCGTGACGCCAAAAGTTTGGTCCAAGAAAAAGCTCAAGAATATTTAAATGTAACTCCTTCGTATAAGGTTTTGCACGAATCAGGTCCTGATCATGACAAAAATTTTACAGCAGGTATATTTTTTGGGGAAGATAAAATTGCTGAAGGTAAGGGTCATAGTAAGCAGGAAGCAGAACAATCAGCTGCTAGAAATGCGTTAGAAATTAAAAATTGGTTAGATTAATTATTTTTTAAATATAATGATGACTTTAAAAGAAATAGAACTTTTAGGATTTAAATCTTTTGGTAAAAAAAGTTTGGTTTCTTTTACGACTCCAGTTACTGCTATTGTTGGGCCAAATGGTTCCGGTAAATCAAATATAGTGGAAGCAATACGTTTTGTTTTAGGAGAGCAGTCTATAAAATCTCTTCGTGGCAAAGGAGGTTCTGATTTGATTTTTAAAGGTTCAAAAGGATTATCTTCTTCAAATAGAGCTTTAGTTTCTATTACTTTTGATAATAGTAAAAAAATATTTTCTTTTACAAATAGTGGTATAGGTGTCTCTCTTGATTATGATGAAGTTACTATTTCTCGTGAGGTTTTTTCAGATGGAATAAATAAATATAGTATAAACGGGACAGAAGTTCGCCTCAAAGATATTACAGATTTATTGTCTTCAGTAAATATTGGTTCATCTGGCCATCATATAATCTCTCAAGGTGAAGCTGATAGGGTTTTAAATGCCTCTAATAAAGACAGAAGAATAATGATAGAAGACGCCCTTGGTTTAAAGGTTTATCAATATCGCATCCGTGAATCTGAAAGAAAGATAGAAAAAACACAATCAAATATAAAAGAAATTATATCTTTAAGAAAAGAAATAGCTCCTCATTTAACTTTTTTAAAAAAACAGGTTGCTGTTGTTGAGAAGGCTGAAGAAATGAGAAATGAATTAAGAGGGTTGTATGAAGTATATTTTTCAAAAGAGTCTGCTTATATTAAAAAAGAAACAGAAAAGATTAATCATGATAAAAGAGTTTTGAATGAAAAAAATGTTTCTTTGGATGGGAGAATAGATCTTATTAAAAAAGAAAAAGATGAATATCATGAAAGTGATAATTTAAAACAAATTAGAATTTACGAAAATGAAATTTTTAACATCAGAAGAGAAAAAGATGAGAAAGTTAGGTCTCTAGGTAGGATAGAAGGTATTTTGGAAGGTATCGAAAAAAGATTTGCAAAACTTTTAGAAAAAAATGAAAGAGTTATTAGTGATACGGAATGGAAAAATTTAATATCAGAAATTGAAAATCAAATAGATAGTGCTCTTTTGAAAGAAGATTTGCCTAGTGTTATTTTATTTTTGAATGAGATAAAATCTAAAATAAAATCTTTTTATCATTCTGAAAATAATACTCAAGAGATTGATATAAAAAAAGATTCTGAATATCAGGAAATGCAAAATAGCAGAAATTCTATTTTGATTCAAATAGAAGATTTAAGAAAAAAAGAAAATCTTTTAGAGGAAACAATATCTGATTTAAAAACTAAAGAGGATCAGAGCCAGTTTGACATAAGAGACAAAGAAAGACTTTTGTATGAGTTAATGAGAGAAAAGAATGATGTAGTTTCAGATCTGCGATCGATGGAATTCAAGGAAGAGAAACTTCAATCTGTAAAAAGTGCACTTGAAGTAGAGTTGGTAGAAGCAAATACTTTAATAGGATCAGAGGTTTTGGCTTATCTACATAAGGAATTTAATGAAGATGTTGATAGGGGTGATCAAGATGAATTAAAAAGAAAGATAGAGAGAATCAAAATAAAATTAGAAGATATAGGTAGTAGTAGTGGAGGTGATGTAATAAAAGAATATCAAGAAACACTAGATAGAGATAGCTTTTTAGCCAAAGAATTAGATGATTTAAATATAAGTATAGATTCTCTTCAGAAATTAATAGTTGATTTAAAATCAACATTAGATAAAGAATTTAAAGAAGGTGTTTATAAAATAAATAAACAATTTCAAGATTTTTTTGCTCTTATGTTTGGTGGTGGAGGGGCATTTCTTTCTATTACTATGGAACATAGAAAGATTAAGAAAATTACAGAAGATGAGATAGAAGAAATCTCTCTAATCGAAAATGAAAATGAAGAAGAAATAGGTTTTGAGAGAGGAATAGAAATAAATGTTTCTTTGCCACACAAAAAGGTTAAAGATTTAAATATGCTCTCTGGAGGAGAGAGGTCGTTAACCTCAATCGCACTTTTATTTGCTATCTCTCAAGTTAATCCTCCACCATTTCTTGTTCTTGATGAGACAGATGCCGCTCTCGATGAAGCTAATTCAAAAAAATATGGGAATATGCTCCAAAATCTTTCTAGCTGTTCTCAGCTTATAGTTGTTACACATAATCGCGAGACTATGTCTAGAGCTCAGGTTTTGTACGGAGTAACTATGGGAGGGGAAGGTTCATCAAAATTATTATCTATACATCTAGAAGATGCATCCATGTATGCTAAATAAAAAATCTCTACCAGCTTTACTGGTGGAGATTTTTTTATTTTAAATATTCTGTTAGAGTTAATCCAGATTTTTTAATTTCACTTGCAAGTGGAATTCCTACATATCTATAGTGCCAAGGTTCATAAATATAACCAGTAATTTTTTCTTTTCCTTCTGGGTAGCTCATTATGAAACCATAATTATGAGCATTTTCTCGCATCCAAAAATCTTCTATTGTATTTCCAAAATCACTTATTGCTGAGTTGTATCCTATTGATTCACCAGAAACATCAATCGCTGTTCCTAGTTGATGTTCTGAATGCCCAGCTTTTGCTATTGAAGTACTTGCATTTTTGTTTCCGTTTTTAATTGCATTTGATAAAAGGTTTTCTTGATAATTGTAGCTTCTATAAGCAGAGGTTATTTTTATTTTTATATTTTCTTTTTCGGCATCCTGTATCATTTTTGATAAAGAATTTTTTGCTTCTTGTAAAAGACAAATATCTTCTTTTGTTGATATTTTGCCCAATTCAACTAGATTTTCGGGTATATATGTTATCTCGGGAAGTTTATTTTTTTGATTTAAGTTATAGAGAAACATATTTTCGTATTTTTTTTGAGGCTTAGGGCATAATGAATATAAAACTTCTTCTCTTTTTAGAGCTTCTTCTTCATTATATATTCCAGCTATTTGGTATTTTTTATTTAAAATACTTATAAATTTTTTTGTTTCTTTTATTTTTTTACCCTCGAATGACATAGAAAAAACCATCCCTTTCATTGTTTCTTTTGAAAAATGTTGATCAAAAATAAAATTACCTAATGAATATATTATTGGTTTTTCTTTATACCATTCTATGTCTTGTGCTACATGAGGATGGTGTCCAATAATAATATCTGCTCCATGGTCTATCGCTTTGTGAGATAATTCCTCTTGTCTTTTATTGTGTATGGTTTTATATTCTTCTCCAAAATGAAAAGAAATAATTAAAACATCAGATTCTTTTTTTGCATTTTCTATTATTTTTTCAAAATTAGGATCACTTGCGAGAAGTATTCCAGGATTTTCATTTTTGGCTTCCATGTGATTTGGCCCAACATCTGAAAAACCTAAAAATCCAAATTTAATACCATTTTTTTCTATTATTGTGGGAGTTTCAGCTTCTTTCTTGTTTAAACCAGCTCCTATTTTTAAAATATTTTCCTCGTCTAATCTTTTTAATGTGTCAGTAAAAGCATCTCTATTCCAATCTCCGATATGATTATTTGCAAAAGATAAAATATCAAAACCAGTATTTTTAAGTGCAATTAGAACTAGGGGATTCATTCTGAAAGAGTATTTACTGCCGACATTATTACCTTTATCTGAAATAGGTCCTTCTAAATTACCAAACAAAATATCTGCATTTTTGAGTTCTTTTACATTTTCAAAAAGTTTATTATAATCACCCTCAAAGTTTTTATTTACGGAACTTTCAACTCCACGAGTAAGCATTATATCTCCAACAAAATAAATATTTGTTATTTTATTTTGTTTTTCTATTTGGGGGTTTAGTATTTCGTTATAATGAGAAGATATTTCATTTTCAAAAATAGCAATACTTTTTTTGATAAAATTAAAAAGAAAAAAAGATGATGCAAAAAATATAACTAAATAGAAAGCTGATAGTATTCCTTTATATTTATTCATTTAAATTTAAATTAGATTAATGTATAATCGATTATTTTTTTATTCATATCTGCCTTTATAACTTTGAACTTAACTTTGTCTCCCAATGTGTATTTTTTGTGTTTTTTTTGTCCTTTTATACACATTTGTTTTCTGTCAAAAATATAATAATCATTTGATAGTGTTTTCATTGAAACCATTCCTTCACATTTAGTAAAAGATTCTTCTACATATAGACCCCATTCTGTTACTCCTGTTATCACTCCGCTGAATATATCTCCGATTCGTTTTGACATGTATTCAACTTGTTTATATTTGATTGAAGCTCTTTCTGCTTCAGCAGCCTCTTTTTCTCTTTCAGATGTTTCTAGACTTATTTCTTGATATTTTTGTAATTTTTGATTTGGTATTTTTTTATCACTTATAAAAGATTCTATTATCCTATGAACCACAATATCGGGATATCTTCTTATTGGGCTTGTAAAATGAGTATAATGTTTAAAAGCAAGTCCATAATGTCCTATGTTTTTTACTGAGTATATTGCTTTTGCCATTGTTCTAATGATAGCAGTGTGAACTGTGTCCCGGATAGGGCTTCCTTCTAGTTTTTGGATTAATCTATTTATTTCTTCCGATGGGATAATCCCATTTTTAAGGGTTACTTTGTGCCCTAGTTTTTTTAAAAAAGACGCTAGGTCTTGCATTTTTTCTTTGTTTGGTAAGTCATGTATTCTATATAGAAAAATATTATCAGGTTTACCTTTTTCTTTTTGAGAGATTTTTTCTGCGATTCTTCTATTTGCAAGAAGCATAAATTCTTCTATCATTTTGTTTGTATCTAATCTTTTTTTGACAACAATATTTATTGGAACACCTTCTTGATCAAGTTCTATTTTAACTTCATCTTGTTCTAGAGAAATAGCTCCTTTTTCAAATCTTTCTTTTTTTAATTTTTTGGCTATTTTGTTTAATTCAGATAATTCAGTATGAAATATAGCATCTTTATTATCTATTGAGTTTTGGGCTTCTTCGTATGTAAATCTCTTTTTTGAATTTATTATAGTTTTTCCTACCCATTCTTTTATTACTTCACCATTTTTATTTATTTCAAAAATTATAGAAAAAGCAAGTCTATCTGCATCTGGTTTTAAACTACAAAGATCATTAGATAAAACTTCTGGTAACATTGGTATTGTACGATCTACCAAATAAACAGATGTTCCTCTTTTATATGCTTCTTTATCGAGCTCATTTCCTTCTCTTACATAGTGAGAAACATCAGCTATGTGTATTCCTATTTCATAATTTCCATTTTCTGATTTTTTATACGAAATTGCGTCATCAAAGTCTTTTGCATCGACTGGGTCTATTGTGAAAGTCAATATTTCTCTTATATCTTTTCTTTTTTTGATTTCTTCTTCTGTTATGCCTATATGTTTTAATTTTTCAGCTTCGCGAATTACACTTTCAGGAAATAATTCAGAAAATCCTTTTTCGAGTGCGATGGCCTGCATTTCTACGTTATGTTCGTTTGGGGAACCTAAAACTTCAACAATTTTTCCGATGGGTGATTTTTTTTGATCTTTCCAGTCAGTAATCTCTACAAAAACTTTTTGTCCAACTTGTGCATGATTTAGCATGTCTTTAGGGATTATTATGTCGGTATACATTCTGAGGTCTGAGGGAATTAAAAAATACATATCATTTTGTTGTTCTAGAATACCAGCAAATCCCTTGTTTGCTCTACGAATTATTTTTGTAACTTCTCCCGTTTGTTTACCTTCTTTATCTTTTGGATGAAGAAGAATTCTTACTGTATCTCCATGAAGTGCTGTTTTTAAGAAAGAATGTTCTATTTCTATTATATCTCCATTTTCTTTTATTAGAACTTTTCCGATTCCTTTGTGTGATATTCTTATTTGTCCTTCTATGTGTGGTTTTTCTCTTATAGTCTTTTTCATATTTTATGATTATATCATATATTTATAAGTTTTATCTTTTATTGAGATTAGATATTGATTAATTTATATCTTTATGGTAGGATTTTGAATATGTTAAAGATTAGATTACAACGTGTAGGTCGCAAGAATGATCCTTCCTTTAGGGTTGTTTTGACCGATTCAAAGAATGCTGCACAAAGTGGCAAATTCAAAGAAATTCTTGGTTCTTATAATCTGAAGAAAAATGAAGTAGTTTTTAAAGCAGATCGTATATCTTATTGGATTAAAAATGGTGCTCAAGCTTCAGACACTGTTCATAATTTCTTGGTAAGTCAAAAATTGATAGAGGGCAAAAAGAAAAATGTTCTCTCCAAGAAAACTCCAACAAAAGCAAAAAAAGAACTAAAGAAATAATAACATAAAAACAATCACCATTTAGGTGGTTGTTTTTTTATGGTATATGTTGTATAATATATATATGTTTAATATAAATAAAATTTTTAATAAAAATAAAGAAAAGCCTTCAAATATTAATAGTAATGTTTCAAAGGTTTTAGCTGGTGTTATGGCAGTAGGGGGGATTGCTTCTTCTCAGAGTGTTTCAGGAGTTAACAAAGATAAAGTTTTAACAGATAAAACTATTTCCTATGAACAAAAAAATAATAATGAGAGTAATTACATAATGAGTAAAGAAGATCTACAAAACATAAATGAATTATCTCAAGAATCAAAATTAGATTTAATTAAGGATGCCTTAAATCATCAAAAAGATGTTTACCTAAAAGGTAATTATGTTTATATTGTAGGTGAAATTGATAATGTAAAAGATAATTTTTCTAAGATACCGGTATATGCTTATAATTTAAAACCCTCAGCTTATTATATAGATAATAGTATTGGTGTTCCTTGGACGGTAATTAACTCTCAAGAAGTTTCAGATTTTATTGAAAAAGATGGAATCGATGCTGTAGGTTCTGAATATTCTCCTGGAGGAAAAATAAAAGTTAGAAATGAAATCGTAGAAACAGGAATAATTGGTCCATCTTATGTTTATAATAGAATAAGAGAGTCTGGTAAAAGTATAGAAGAAGCTATTTTATTTATGGCACAGAAAGATAGAGGTTTGGTTAAAGAAGTTGTCGATGGATTGTATGCTTCTATTAGTTCTGGTGGAGTTTTTGAAAATGATAAAATTGAAAAAGCTAATATAGAGGAAGAAATTAATAATATTAAATCAATTAATTTAGATGGAGTTCAGGATTCTGAACAACTTGCTGATAAATAATATTTTAGTTGTTTTAATCTATTTGTTTTTGTAATTGCAATTAAAATATGTAATATGTTATACTTGAAATAAGTACAATTGTAGTCGGTACATTGTATATATTACGAATAATTCTTAATAAAAGATAATTATGGCAGACGACAAAGCATTCTTAGAATATATTGTTAAAGCATTGGTTGATAATCCGGACGATGTTAAAATCGACCGCACAGTAGACGAAATGGGGGTTCTTATTACTATGACAGTAAACAGCGCTGATATGGGTAAAATAATTGGCCGTCAAGGTAATACAGCAAAAGCTATCCGTACACTTCTTCGTGTTATCGGTATGAAGAATAATGCTCGTGTAAATCTTAAAATCAACGAACCAGAAGGTGGCGCAAGACCAGCTCCTTCACAAAGTGAAGCTTCAAAAGAAGTAGATGCAGCACTTGAAGATCTAAAAGGAATTTAAATAAAATTAAAAACGGCCCCTTGGGGTCGTTTTTAATTTGTGTTATATTGGCATTATGCGATTTTATGTAGTTACACTATTCCCTGAAATGTTTGATTCGTATCTTGGAGAGTCTATTTTAGGCAGAGCGATAAAAGAAAAAAAGATTTCTGTTTCTTTTGTGAACCCCCGTAAATTTGTGACAGGGAAATATAGAAAAGTTTGGCCAGATGGAAATATTTCTCAGAGGATAGATGAGAGACCTTATGGTGGAGGCCCTGGAATGGTGATGATGGCCGAGCCAATAATAAAAGCAGTAGAGAGTGTGAGGGCTTCAATTCTGAGAAGATTTTTAAATTCCTCGGACGAGGGGAACGGGATCGGTGCCAGACTTCGAAAATCTTCTCAGGATTTGCGCCCCAAATCCAAGAATCGAAGTCCTAAAATTTTAATAATAAATTTTATTCCTAGTGCAGAAAAGTTTGATACTAAAATGGCAAAAACTTTTTCTAAAAAATATACTGATATTATTATGATTTGTGGTAGGTATGAAGGTATCGATGCAAGGGTAGA
>CAYUOT010000021.1:0-3452 GCA_964446475.1 uncultured Candidatus Saccharibacteria bacterium
AGGAAATAACTATTGTTCTCTTTTCCTCCAGGTACTGAAATGTTTTACTTCCCTGGGTGTGCAAATCTGCATCTAGTGCAGAAATTCTTCGGGTTTACCGAAGAGGGTTTCCCCATTCAGAAACTTCCGGATCAAAGGTTGCTAGGCACCTCCCCGAAACATATCGCCGCCATGCCGCGTCTTTCGTCGCCTTTTTTAGTCTAGGCATCCGCCATATACTCTTATACTTCCTATTAGGAAATATGAAAACCATCCGCTTAAAAGCGGAGCGATTAAAATATTTTAGGAACCGCTTCCTTCAATATTGAAATCTAATATTTTGTATTCTGTTTCCAACTCGATTAAAAGACCCTAAAAATATAGGATAACAGTGAGTTGGAACAGCATTCAGTTTTCAAATATCATGTCGATGTCTTTTAAATAAAAATCCGCTCTAGAGAGCGGACAAAAGAAAACATAAGAGTTTACTTCCCCCGCTTCTTTAATTGATTTCATTAACTAACATCGTGATTAGAATACTATACGAAATCAAAAAAAAAGTCAAGACTTTTTTCCATAAATTAAGAGCCCCGCGACCTTCGGTCGCGGAGCTCTATTTTCCTTTTATTTTCTAAGGCCTTATTAAAATCTTTTAAAAATTAGTTAAATTTAAAAGTGGAGAGAAGTTTATTAAATTTAATAATTTCTTTATCGTAATTTGTTGATAAAACCTTAAATTGAATCTCAAATTCTCCATCACTCTTATCCATAAAATCAACAAGGGTAAATTTTAATGGTGGATTAATCGGATTACCCCTACCAGTTACCGTCATTACAGAATTAGCTCTTACTGCATCTACACCAGAAACTGTTATCATCTCTGCATCTTTCTTATACCAACCAGAAGAAGAATTGAATTGCTCAAGAGCATAATTATATAATGAAAGCCCGCTGGAAATAATCTGTAACTCTTTTTACTATTTAGAAATATTTTTTTTATAAATAAACAAAGTAATTATATATCCAGTAACCAAAAACAAACTTGAGATAACTGCAAACATTGGATATATCAAACTACTGAGATCAATGAAACCTCCTCCCATATTTGCTGACTCGCGAACCATCTGGTCGAAGAACAAATTACGAGAAAGCAGAAACATAATTCCGCTAATAATAAATGAAATCGAAATTAAACTAATAAGAATAATAAAAAATTTATTATTTATTTTTAATAGTGATTTATAAAGTAAGGTTCCTAAAAAAAGAACAGGTAAAATTGTAACGGCCCATAGAAATGCAATTAGCAAAGCACCAACAAGTGAAATACCTTCTACAGAATACTCCATCATCCCATTCTTTAATTTATCGAAACCATAATTAGCTTGGTCAAGAACTTTCTCGTCGGGAATACTTTTACTTTTAGGAAACCGTTGTGACGAACCCACCCTAAAACCTTCTTCACCTATAAATGAACCCTTACTAATAGAAATATTTAATGATTCCTCTCCCCTTTTTATTTTTAAGTTAACTTTATCTTTAGAATCAATCAGGTCTCCTAATTGACGATCCATTAAAACCTCCGTACCATCAGCAGTTACAATAATATCACCAACTTGAAGTCCAGCTTTTTCTGAGGGAGAATCAGAGTACACCTTAACAACAATAGAACCTCTTTGATTATTATTATCTGTGGATATAAAACCAAAACCAACTTGTTCTATTTTATTTAAATATTCACTATCGTTAGATTTCTGCTCTTTTATATTGTAAATATTTATATAAGGATTGAGTCTTTCTTTAAGTTCTTTTAATGTTCCAAATTCTTGTTCAGGATATATTCCACTTTTTGCGTCATTACCTACATAAGAAAAAAAAGCTACAAAAAACACTATCAAAAAACTCCCCACGGACCACTTTAAAATCTGCTTATTCCCCTGTATGTAATTTTTAATTTTCTGGATATTATTCATAACTCTCCATTAATATTATTAAATAAAAATTTAAATAATTTATTTAAATGATTAAAAAATAATTTTTAAAAACCTCCGATATTAAAACTTAATTTAGAAATAATTATTAAAATAAAAATAACAGGAATTAAAATAATAAAAATTGTATGGAAAGTATATAAAAATTTTTTATTTAATATAAAAAATTTTAAAATAAATGACGGTATATAATAACTTAAAATAGGTATTATCAAAAATAAAGAAAGAAAGAAAATTATCCCTCCAAAATTAAAATTTTGAATAAAAATAATTAATAATGGTATTAATATGTACCCTACCAATACATAAATTAAATATATTACCATAGTAAAAAAGACCCTTCCCCACCATTTATCTGTATTAAAAACCTTTTGAATTTTTTGTGTAAAGTTCATATTATTATTTTATCTTAAATATTAATTTAATAGCAAGCAATAAAATCAAAACGCCAACTCCTACAAATACAAGCAAGATTGATCTATTTATATTTTTAATCTCTCCAGTAGAAGCAGTGAGATTAATATTATCATAATTTTTATTTATTTCTTCCTCAGAAGAATCCACCTCATTTACTTCGGGTTTTTTATTTTTAGAAATATTAGAATCAATAAAATCCTGCACATCCTTAGTAACAATATTTACATCCTCTTTAAATATTAAAGATTGTTTTTCTTCTTCTTTGTTTTCACTAAAATCAACATTCGGCAGATATCCAATGATTCTTGTTTTATTGTTATTTATTTTACTTATATATTCTTCAGCGAGACTAGTGCCGTCAAAACCTTCATCATATTTTATATCAAAAACCCCATCCCCATCATTATCAATATTTATTGATAATGAATCGTGATTATAATCAGGACCAATAAATATTTCCCCTTTTGTAACAGATGTTGGTTGGGGAATTAAAATCCATTTATGTTCTTTTATTATTTCTTCGCCTTGTTGTTCTTCTATTTTGAGAGTAAAACCTCCTTCTTCTTTTGCTATTGTTACAATCCTATAATTAATACCTTTAGGGAGAAAAACATAATTAATATCTTCTATTTGGTCATAAGTTACACCCGGTATCTCATACTCAATATCTCCACTATCTGTTGGGCCGGTATGGTTTCCGTCTTCGTCATAAATATGAAGATATACAGGACTGTGAGTAGCAAGAACATCACCCTCTATTCCACAAAATGAATCTATTTCAGAAATAGTACTATCGTAATAATATGAATTATATTTAAATAAATTAATAATAGAAGAAATCACACTAGATGATGCAGGTAGTGAGCCATGAGATATTCCTTTTACATAAAATTCTTTATTCGTAGAAACTTCTCTAGCTGAAACAAGGGGAACTGTCTCATCTCCATCAGTATAACCAATCTCATAATCATCCTTATAATTAAAGAAAAGTTTGTACCAAGCCCGTTCTCTTGTTAATTTTATTTTACCTATAGTAGGACTTCCACACCCAATAAAATTATAAGAAGA
>CAYUOT010000021.1:3552-9517 GCA_964446475.1 uncultured Candidatus Saccharibacteria bacterium
TGTGGAGTGCCTAGAAAAACAATCTGATCAATCTTCTCTTCCCCATAGTCTTTTATATATTTCTTTGCAACCAAACCTCCCATACTATGAGCAACGACATCAACACCATAATGCCCTGTAATATTTAATATTTCTTCTATTTTGTTATTTAGAGACACCGCTCCATCTTCAACACTAAATCTCCAATCATAGGGAAAAACAAAAAGATCTTTTCCTTCTTCATAACCCTCCTCTTTCAACCTTTCTATCAATAAATCAAAAACATGAACATCTGCAAATAAAGGCAACACTATTTTTCTTATAATATCCATTGACTTTATTGAATATTCAACACTCTCTCTTCCATCTTCATTTAAAATTAAATCATTTAAAAACGTATCTTTATCTGAAAAAAACAATTTATCTAAATTCGGCCAAATTTCCCCTTTATCTCCATAATCTTTCATTAAATAACTCCCCGTAATTCCTGGGACTAAAATAACCGGATTTCTTATGTTTTCATCAGTGGGATCAAAAGAAAGAAATGGATTATATAAAACATTATCTGTAATACTATCACCCTTGCCTTCAATATTATTTTCATATTCTGGCCCAGAAACATCTCCCCAATAATTTTTGACAAAATCAAGTTTAGCAAAATCATCCACATTAAAAGCCCCTATATTATTATCATAAATAGAATTATATTTACCTGTTATATTTGCACCATACCCAGCAACACCATGATTATTATTATAAATTTTATTTTTAATTAAATTAACGACATGTTTTGTATCTGTTCCATCATAAACAGAAACACCCGCGATACTAGCCCCATTGATACTAGAATTACTTATATTTAAATATCCTCCAACTAGATTATTAACATCATAATCCCCTTCTATATATTGCAATATCGATTCACCATACATTGTCACTCCTCTATTAATAGCACTAATAATTGTATTATAAATATCAGCGCTCGCATTATTTAAAATAGTAATTCCATTTAAAACATTTTCAATAATACTATTTTTTATATTCAATTTTGATTTAAAATCATAAACATTTATTCCATCACCTTGAGAATTATTATTTTTAATTTCTACTCCATCTAATTCCAAATAAGAATTATCGAAAACATTAAAAACACTTCCATTTGAATCGGTCGAGAAATTAGAATCTTTTGCCATAAATCTACTTTCAGAATATAACGAAATTGGAGTTTTTGTTTTGTCGTAAATATTTGAATTTTTAATACTTATAACACTCTCATCAAAAAGATAAATGCAACTAGCAGAAAGATTATCAACCTCTATATTTGAATTAAAAGAATAAAAACATTTATCTAAAAAAGAATCATTTACCTCGACAAAAGTATCAAAAAATAAAATATTAGATGAAGCATGAGAATATCGTAAACCATTCAAAGAAGAAAAATCTGGGGAATCAATAACTAAACCTCCCCATTTATTATTATCTGGAACTGTTTCATTTCCATTATTATTTGTATCTCCATATATAGAGTCATCATGCAGTGATGTAAAATAAACACCAATACCATCTCCTAAAATATTCAAAATGCCGTTGACCATCAAACTACCAGAATTATCAAACTTAACAACAACTCCATCTTCTATATTTAAAACAGCATCTTCTACAACCTTAAGTGGAGTTAAAATGACATATGGGCTTTTATCTAACACAAGAGTAGTGTCCGAATAAAAATCATCTTCAATAAGAGTAAAATCACTACCAATATCACCTCTCAATCTATACGACACATTGATACCTATAAAATCATGGCTTGTTTTTGAATTTCCTTTATTGTTCCTGTAAGCAAGAAATCTTATTTTTGTATTATTAATTTTCTCTGAATTATCTAAAAAATTAGTAATATCTATACTCTCTAAAATATCTAAAGTCGTATTCTCTGTAGACAAATCTATATTAACAAAACTATTTCCACTCCAAACTTCCAACTTAGCATTATGTATCTCTGTGTCTGTAGAATTCCTATAATCATTTATTATTTCCACTTTTTTGATAACTGCTTCACTGGGAATATCAATATCAAAATTAAATTCTATATATAAATCTTCTTCATAAGTTCCACTTGCTGGCCAATATCCATCGGAAGCCTTTCTTGGATTATCATCAGAAAATAAAAGAGCTGTCATATCCCTGCTATCAAAAGTGATAGCTTCACCTGAAGTTGTATCTATCCCTCCTGAAATAGAATAACTCACCTCCTCTGCATAAGATTTAGAAATAAAAAAACCGTTAACAAAAATTGTAACGGATGTAAAAATTATAAATAAAAAAATATTTTTAAAAATATCAACACGGCGACAAAAAGCAAATTTAAATTTTTCCATGATAATAAATTATACAACATCTATAAAAAAATAAAAACCCCCGAAATAATATTCGAGAGTTTTTATTTTAAAACATAAAATTATTCTGAAGATTCTTTGCTGATTTTTTCTATTACTTTCGAAGCTGCATCTTTCCCTCCTAACCCAAAAGCAATACCACCAGCAATAGCGAGAGATATTATTAATCCTGTAAATAATATTTGCATAAATGCACTTGCTATTCCAAGCTCTGAGAGTGAAATTATTATTGCAAAACCCCAGATTGCATATCTTGTTATTAGCCCAAGTGACTTGTGTTGTTTTACGTTTGCAGCACGAGCAGAAGCTGTAACAACTTTTTGCATTGCTTCAGCTAATATTGCAGCAATAATCAAAACTATTGAAGCAATAACCACCTTTGGAAGATAATACAACACTGCTGTTCTTAGGAAATCATTTACTTGAGTTAGTCCTACTATTTGTAGAGATGCCATCAAGAAAACAATCACTATAAACCACTTAATTATCCCACCAATAAAACCTCCGATACTTATTTTTAATCCTGTTGCTTCTATAAATTTTTTGGAGCCAGCGCTCTCAAATAATTTATCAAGTTTAATAACATTTATAACTTGAGCAACTGCCCTCCCTATAACCTTTCCTACAACCCAACCAACAATAAATAAAATTATTGCACCTAACAGACTAGGTACGAAATTAATAAATCCGTACCAAAGACTCAATAATGATTCACTGAGTGTGTAACCCCAATTTGCCATAATATTTAAATTCTTTAAATTAATATTAAAATACTACTAATTCAATCTCAAAGATTCGACCCTCTAAGATTTAATATAATTATAACCCGTAGTTATTTTTTTACAAAATCGTTAAGATAGACTCCTACTAGTTTTATATGTATAGGTAGAAACCTGCCCATTGTCGATGAGTTTTTCATGAGGCAAATCCAAAACATCACAAACCAGCTTGTCGTACATATCCAATCGATATTTGAATTCTTCGCTATCAAATACAACATAATCCAATTCTTTACCTATTTCTGCCTCTAAACCTTTTATTACTTGATTGATAGTATTCTTCTTTAATCTATCCCCAACCAAAAGTAAATCTACCCTGCTTTTTGTTTCTCCTATAAAAACACCTGAAACAACCATTAATTTTATTTTACCAGCTGGACGAAAACGATCCCTCAAATCTTCTTGAACTAAAAGTGTGGGATCAATGAGCACATCCCTAATAGAAGAAAGATATCTAAAAGAAGTATTTAGATAAAAAGCATTTATTTTTTTCTTTGCCCCACGAGCACCCTCTTTTGTTATATTTTTGGTTTTAATAAAACCCATAGAGAGAAGAGCATTTATTTCCTTTCTAACATTTACTTTTGTAACACGACTTCTACTTATAATATCTTCTATCTCAAAAACAGCTTCGCTGTTTAGCAGAAAAAGGCGCATAATACGCACCCTAGCCTGACTTCCAAATAACTTTGCTAATATATCCATCCTGTAGTGAATTTTAAATTTGTAAAACTTTTTCGACTTTTGGCCACAAGAAATAACCTTTATTCTTTTCATTATACGCCAACAGAAAAAGCCCCGCAAGTCTTACGACTTGCGGGGCTTTTATCAATTTAATTTCATAAAATTTTATTAACAACTCCTCTAGTGAGTGGCCCAAAAACTCCATCAGGTTTTAGGTTATTGTCTTGTTGGAATTTCATCAATGCACTTTTTGTCAAAAATCCAAAATAATTAGTTTCATTTCCAATAGAACCAATTCCTGATAATGCCAATAAATACCCTTTTGAATTTAGAAACTTCTGTAATTCTTTGACTTCATTATCAGTAATTCCTAATTTCATAAATTTAGTAAACACAAATTTATTTGCAACATTCTCCACAGAGGGAGTCTCTACCGTAGGAGATTTAACTTCTTCTTTTTGAGACCCAATTGATACAGAAGAACCTCTAGAAATAGAACCTATAACTCTAGACTGCGCTCTTTCAAACAAAGCAGTGAAGCTTTTATTTTCTAAAACCTTGACCCCTGTTGTAAAAAATTCCAGCTTCTTCTTCATATTCACCAGTACAATCCAAATCTTGAGTTAGAATAAAATGTGAACTAAGACCATATCTAACATTATCTAAGTCTGAACAACTTGATATTTGATAAGGATCAACATCTGTTCCACTACCTAAACCTGAAAACCCAGGAACAGCAAGAACAAAGCTTGGCAAAAAAGCCAAACCCATTAGAACAAAAATTCTATAAATATATTTCATATTTTACTTAGAAATTAATAATAAATTGTTAGTAATATTATATCAAATATAAAAAACAAAACACAATACTTATAAGTATTGTGTTTTGTTTTTAAAATAGAATAACTATTTAAGAGTTGGCTATTTTAATGTAGCCTTACCTCCAGCTTCTTCGATTTTCTTTTTCAAATCTTCAGCTTCTTCTTTTTTCATGCCAGTTTTAAGCATTGAAGGAGCTCCATCTACTAGGTCTTTTGCTTCTTTAAGTCCTAGAGCAAGAGCTTCTTTAACAACTTTCATAACTGCTATTTTTTGTTCACCTGCTTCTGTAAGTTCAACATCAAATGAACTCTTAGCCTCAGCAGCTTCACCTGCTCCAGCAGCTGGTCCAGCAACAGCAACAGCAACAGCTGCAGCTGAAACACCAAATTTTTCTTCTAATACTTTTACAAGTTCGTGCAAATCAAGAACTGACATCTCTTCTATTTTTGAAACGATATCTTTGAATTTTGCTGGAACTTCTACAACTTTTGTTTCTTCCATATTTGTTAGTTGTTAGATTTTAATTTGTAAAAAATAAAATCTAAACAAAAATTATTTTAATAATTTATAATTAATTTTAGTTACCAAAAACTTTATGCTTTCTTTTGTGCTATTTGATCAAGCACAACTGCAAATCTTTGTATTGGTGAATTGATAAGATTTACAAACATTCCACGAAGAGTATCGATTGGAGGAATTGTTGCGATAGACAACATTTCTTCTTTATTTTTATATACTCCATCAAATACTCCACCAACTATAGAAACATTTTCTTTGTGTCCTTTGTGGAAAGAATATACTTCACGAGCTGGAGCAAGCAAGTCTTCTCCGTAAGCAACAGCTATTTGTCCTTCCAATTCTGGAAGATCGCCTGTTACTCCTTTTGAAGAAAGAGCTCTCTCTAGTAATGTTTTCTTGGATACTTTATATCCAATATTTTCTTTTTGCAAACCTCTACGAAGACTGTTTACATCAGAAACTTTTAACTTATCAAACTTCACAAAAACAACTGATTTAGCATCTTTTAGAGAGCTTTCAAGCTCATCTACAATCTCTTTCTTTTTTTGTAATGTGATTGTCATAATTTATATACCAAACAATCTTGTTGTTTTATTAAATTAAAAAAGACCCGTTAGGGCCGTACGCGTAGTCTGTCTTCTTTTGAAAAGAAGTTTTCGACCTCGGTAGGATTTATGTTTATACCTACTTTCTACGGCTACAAATAGACAATACCACAAGAAGCAACAAAAAGCAACAATAAAAACCCTGAGATTTCTCAGGGTTTTTATTTATATAACTTTTATT
>CAYUOT010000022.1:0-8825 GCA_964446475.1 uncultured Candidatus Saccharibacteria bacterium
TCTGTAACACGGTCTAGTGAAAAAATCCGTACTTATAATTTTCCTCAAGACCGTGTTACAGATCACCGCATCAAACAATCTTGGTCAAATATACCAGCAATAATGGAAGGCAACATCACTAAAATAATCGAAGCTCTTCAGTCTGGAGAAACAGGAGAAGCAGATGAAGAATAATAATTTACTATCACAAAAGATAAAATAATTGAAATAGTATCTAATTAAGTACAAAATTTCAAATAACTAAAATGCGTCAGCCTCCGGCTGACGCATTTTGTAAATATGTTAAAACCAATTTAAATTTTTATTAATATTAATATTGCTATTTTTTTGAGTATATGGTATATTAATTGGCAGTAGTTTGCTTATGTTTTGGTATTAGTTTCATTCTTCGTTGTGTCAAAAACATTGAGGTTTGTAAATGAAATCAGCTTCGCGATTACATTTATAAGTTAGTTTTATTCAATTAGTTGATATGAAAGTATCGCTAAAAGAAATACATTGTCATATATGGCAAAAAAGTTATATGTTGGAGGTCTTCCTTATAAGACAACCAACGATGAGCTAAGTGCTCATTTTAGTGCTGCAGGAACTGTTTCTTCAGCAATCATTATTATGGATAAAATGACAAACCGCTCAAAAGGTTTTGGATTCGTTGAATTTGAAGACGATGAAGAAGCTATGAAAGCTATCTCAATGTTTGACGGTAAGGAGTACGATGGACGCACTCTTACAGTGAACGAGGCTCGTCCAATGGAAGCTCGCCCACAAAACGGCGGATTCCGCGGAAATAGATAATAATCTATAAAATAAAAGCATCCCAATATGGGGTGTTTTTATTTTATTATTTATAAAAAAATAAGATATTTTGGTTTGCCATAATAAATATTTTCTGATACAATAGTACCGTTGTTGTTTAAAAATTATTTACATATTTTACAGGTTCGACATTATGTATAAATGGTTTTTCTGTAAAATAAAACTAATTAATTCTTTGCGTGCGTGTGTAGTTCAGTGGTAGAACGCTGTCCTGATAAGACAGAGGTCCTTGGTCCGATTCCAAGCACACGCACGCAGGGCGGTAATTATCTTTATTTTATTGCCATTTTTATAAAATCCTATTTCACAGATAAAGTATTAATTTTTAATTAACATATTGTGAATTTTGTTTAGTCTTAAAACAAAAATAATGAATATCTTATGTTCATTATTTTTATTTTCTATGAAAATAAAAAAAAATAACCAAAATAATCAATGGTTGAAAGATGGTATTATTGTGTTTGTAAAAGTCTCTTCTTATATAACTATCCCTATAGTTGTAGCATCTCTAGTAGGGAATTTTTTAGAAAAAAAATATAATAACGATTTACTTTTTTTTATTTTAATTGGAATTTCCTTTTTGATTACAATCTACTTAATCTGGAGAGAACCAATATCTTATAGAGAAAAATATAATAAATATGAGAAGTAATGAAAATTCTTTAATCACTAATACCGAAGAAATTTATCATGAATCAACATTATTTGCTGAACCGATTTTTCATATAGAAAATTTTACTATTACCAATGCACTGTTTACCAGCTGGATAGTAATTATTGTAATTTTTATTGTTTCTATAATTTTAAATTATAAATTAAAAAAAATACCAAAAGGAATTCAAAATTTATTTGAATTAATATTTGAAGGGGCTGAGTCACTTTGTGACCAAGTAACCAATAACAGAAAAATAACAGAAAAAGCTTTTCCTATAGTTTTTTCTGTTTTTATTTTTGTTCTTCTGAACAACTGGATGGGGATTCTTCCTTTGGGAGGTATTGGTCTTATAGAAATTACAGAACACGGTAAAACTTTTATACCTCTAATAAGAAGTGGAACAGCTGATATAAATGGAACATTACCACTAGCACTTCTTTCTGTGATAGGAGCTAATATTTTCGGGATTATATCTATAGGATTATGGAAAACTATAAATAAATATATAAACATAAAAGCTATCAGTGATGTATTCGTAAAAATAAAAAAAGATCCTTCTGTTTTAATGACCGCCCCTATACTTTTTGCAGTTGGATTATTAGAACTTATTGGAGAATTTGCAAAAATAGCATCTCTTTCTTTTCGTCTTTTCGGAAATGTATTTGCAGGTGAAGTATTACTTCTTTCAATGGGTGCAATTATCGCATATGCCTTACCAATTCCATTCCTTTTACTAGAAATATTGGTAGGGGTAATCCAAGCTTTTATTTTTGCTATTCTAACTCTTGTTTATTATACAATTTCAAGCATGGATCATGAAGATGAGCATGAAGAAAAAGAATATATTGAAGAAGAGGAATTGAATAAAATAATTATTAAAGGTCAATAAATTATTAGTTAATAAAAATAAGAAAATATGGAAATTACAACTCTTGCAAAAGCTATAGCTATAGGTATTGGTTCAATAGCACCTGCTTTGGCTATTGGTATGATTGGTTCTAAGGCCATGGAGGCTATTGGACGCAACCCTGAAGCTTCAGGAAAAGTTTTCGTACCTATGCTTTTAGCATCAGCCTTCGCTGAAGCTATCGCTATTTACGCACTTGTTATCGCATTTTCAATCAAGTAAGTTAGTAGTTGCAAGATTTAAGATTAAAGTTTTAGTCTTAAATCTTGAAATTGCTCACTTAAAACGTTTATATTATAATTTTAATCTTTAATTTCAAATCTAATACCATGGATTCATTTATAGAAACATTCCACATAGACTGGCAAATAATTGTAGCTCAAACTATAAATTTTATAATAGTTCTTTTTATTTTATATTTTTTAGCTATTAAACCTTTAAAAAAAATAATGCGAGAACGCTCAGAAAAAATAGAAAAAGGTATAAAAGATGCAAAAGATAATAATGAATTATTAGAAAAAACAAAGAAAGAATATGACGCAGTTATATCTAACGCAAAGAACGAAGCTTATGAACTTTTCCAAGCTGGCAAGAAAGAAGCGGAAGAAAAGAAAGCTAAAATGATGGAAGACGCGAGTAAAGAAGTAGAAAGTATGATAACAAATGGTAAAAAAATATTAGAAAGCGAAAAAGCAAAAATGGTAGAAGAGGCTAAGGCTGAAATCGTTTCTTTGGTGGTCAAAGCAACAGAGAAATTATTAGAAACAACAGATAGTAAAAGTTTTGATGAAAAAACTTTAGAACAGATTAAAAAAATATAATTTATTGTATGGCAAAAATTTCAGTAAACAATTTAGCGAGTGCTATATATGAGTCCTTAAAAAATAAAGAAGGAAGTGATTTTGATTTAACTACCCAAAATATCATAAATTTTATTAGAGATAAGCACATGCTAGGAAGAAAAGATTTAATACTTGAAGCCATAGAAAAAATAATCGATAAAGAAAATAATACAATTAGAGTAAAAGTAAGTACTAAAAATAAAATATCTGATATTCAGAAAAAAGAAATAGAAGAATTCATAAAGAAAAAATATAAAGCAAAAGAAGTAATATTAGAAACTAAAGAAAATGAAAAACTTTTAGGAGGAATAAAAACAGAAATCGAAGACGAAATAATCGACTTAACATTAAAAAATAAACTAAACCAATTACAAAATTATTTAATAACAACAAAGTAGGCAGTCATGCTGAATCAACTAATTTTATGACAAAAAATCACATTGTAGAAAATTTAAGAAAACAGATAGAAAAGTTTGAAGTAGATATAAAAGCTGAAAAAATTGGTCATGTTGTAGAAGTATTTGATGGTATTGCTAAAGTATCAGGACTTTCAGACTTAAAAGCATCAGAAATGGTAAGTTTTGATAGTGGAGTTATCGGCGTAGCCTTAAACCTTGAAGAAGATTCTGTTGGAGTTATTATCCTTGGTGATTTCACCAAGATTAAAGAAGGGGAGGAAGTTAAGTCAACCAACCAAATTCTTTCAGTTCCTGTATCTGACAAACAAATAGGAAGAGTATTAAATGCATTAGGTGAACCTATCGATGGAAAGGGTGATATAAAGACCGATAAAAGAAACCCTATTGAGAAAGTTGCCCCAGGAGTTGTAACTCGTCTTTCAGTTGACCAGCCAGTTCAGACAGGTATTAAAGCTATCGATGCTCTTATTCCTATTGGCCGTGGACAGCGTGAACTTATCATCGGTGACCGTCAAACAGGAAAGACTGCTATTGCTATCGACACAATCTTAAACCAAAAGGGTCAGAATATGATTTGTGTTTATGTTTCAATTGGACAAAAAGACTCAAAACTTCGCAAATTACAAACCAAACTTGAAGAAGGTGGCGCAATGGATTATACCATCATCGTTTCAGCTGGGGCATCAGAACCAGCCCCACTTGCATACATCGCTCCTTATACTGGAGTAGCAGTCGCTGAGTATTTCATGGATCAAGGTAAAGATGTCCTTATTATTTACGATGACCTTTCTAAACACGCTGTGGCTTATCGTGAAATATCACTCCTACTTCGTCGTCCACCAGGCCGTGAAGCTTTCCCTGGAGATGTTTTCTATCTTCACTCTCGCTTACTTGAACGTGCTTGTAGAAGAAACAAAGAATACGGTGGCGGCTCTATCACAGCATTACCAATCATTGAGACTCAGGCTGGTGACGTGTCTGCTTACATTCCTACAAACGTTATTTCTATTACTGATGGACAAATCTTCCTTGAGACAGATCTTTTCTATAAAGGAATTCGCCCTGCTGTAAACGTTGGACTTTCAGTTTCTCGTGTGGGTTCATCTGCTCAGATTAAAGCTACGAAGAAAGTGGCTGGAACTTTGAAGCTTGACCTTGCATCATTCCGTGAACTTGAGGCCTTCTCACAATTCGGTTCTGATCTTGATGAAGGAACCAAGAAACAACTAGAAAGAGGTAAGAGAGCCGTAGAAATCTTAAAGCAACCCCAATACTCTCCAGTTGCTACAGAAAAACAAGTTGTAATACTTTATGCTCTTACAAGAGGATACATAGATACAATCGCATTGGATAAAATTAAAGAATTTGAACTAGGCCTACAAGAATATGCCGAAAAGAATGCAAAAGTATTCATGAAAGAAATTACTGAAACTAAAATGTGGACCGATGCCGGCGAAGCAGAAATTAAAAAAGTAATAGAAGAATATATAGCAAGTTTTAACAGATAGAGGCGAAAGCTCTATCTGGAAAATTAATTTTATGGCAGGAACAAAAGAAATAAAACAAAGAATAAGGAGTGTGAAGAACACAAAGAAAATCACGAAAGCGATGGAGCTTGTGGCTGCTTCTAAGATGAAGAGGTCAGTTTCTCGAGCACTTTCTTCTCGTTTATATGCGAGTTATTCTTGGAACCTTTTGATTTCTTTATCAGGAAGATTAGAAGAGGTTACTCATCCATTCTTCGTAGAAAACAAAGCCGATAAGGATTTGCTCGTACTTATCACTTCTAATGGAGGACTTTGTGGAGCTTACAACTCTCAAGTTATAAAGAAAAGTCTTTTAATGATAAAAGAAAGAAGTGATAACAATTTAGATATAATAACAGTAGGGAAGAAAGGTGACGGAGCAATGCGAAGAATTGGCCAGAATATCATCGCTTCATTCATAGACATTCCAGATAATAGTTCACTCTCTGATATTTCTCCACTCTCAAAGCTAATAATCGAAGAATATAAAAAGGGAGATTACAAGAATGTATTCGTCGCTTACACCGACTTCGTTTCAGCTCTCACACAGAAACCACATATTAAAAAGCTACTACCAATATCAAAAGAAGAACTAAAAGAATTTATAGAATCTGTCGGAGATAATTTAGAAAATAAAAATTTTAAAAATGAAAAAAGAGAAGATACCCCATATTTGTTTGAGGGAGACACAGGGAAGCTTATAGAATCATTGGCCGAGAAATTAACCAGAATGCAAATATATCAGATGATCCTAGAATCCAGTGCCAGTGAACAGTCAAGTAGAATGATGGCCATGAAGAATGCAAGTGAGGCCGCTGGGGAAATGATAGACAGTTTGACATTAGTATTTAACAAGGCTCGTCAGGCAGGCATAACTGCCGAAATATCTGAGATTAGTGCAGGTATGGCGTCGATAGATTAAAATTTTTATTAAAAATATTATTAACATTTATTAGAAAAGCTACACAAATTATATTCTAAAAAAGGTTCTCGGATAAGAGAAGACGAGGGGCCAGACCAGTTTTTTATAAAATAATTTGTTCCGCTTTAAATCACATGAAAACAGGAATAATCAAAAGAATAATAGGTCCAGTAGTGGATGTCGCATTTGAAGGAGATGTACCATCCATTTATAGTGCTTTGACTGTTATGAATGGCGACAAAAAAGTAGTTCTAGAAGTCGAACAACACATCGGAGGAGGAATGATTCGAAGTGTGGCCATGGATTCCACAGACGGACTCGCACGAGGAATGGAAGTTACTGATACAGGAGCTCCTATATCCGTCCCAGTTGGCAAAGAAACCCTCGGAAGAATGTTCAATGTCTTAGGAGATGCGATAGATGATGGAAAGATTATTCCTACTGATAACAAGAGATCTTCTATTCACCGCAAAGCTCCAGAATTCGTCGCTCAAGCTACTAAAGTTGAAATCCTCGAAACTGGTATCAAAGTTATCGATCTTATTTGTCCTGTTCTAAAGGGAGGTAAAGTTGGTCTATTCGGTGGAGCCGGAGTGGGGAAGACGGTTGTGATTCAAGAGCTAATCCATAACATCGCAAGTAATCACGGAGGATACTCTGTGTTCGCTGGAGTTGGAGAAAGAACTCGTGAAGGTAACGACCTCTATCACGAAATGAAAGATTCCAAAGTTCTAGATAAAGTTGCCATGGTGTTCGGACAAATGAATGAACCACCTGGTGCTCGTCTTCGTGTTGCTCTTTCAGGTCTTACAATGGCTGAACATTTCCGTGACCAAGAAAACAAAGACGTGCTTTTCTTCATAGACAACATATTTCGCTTTACTCAAGCCGGTTCTGAAGTGTCTGCTCTTCTCGGACGTATTCCTTCAGCTGTGGGTTATCAACCAACTCTAGGAACAGAAATGGGAAACTTACAAGAAAGAATTACTTCCACCGATAAAGGTTCCGTTACATCTGTTCAAGCTGTCTATGTGCCAGCCGATGACCTTACAGACCCAGCTCCAGCAACTACATTCTCTCACCTTGACTCTACAGTTGTGCTTAACCGTTCACTTACAGAGATAGGTATCTACCCAGCTGTTGATCCTTTAGACTCTTCATCTACAATTCTTGACCCACATATAGTAGGTAAAGAGCATTATGAAGTTGCTCGTGAAGTTCAGAGAGTTCTACAGCGTTATAAAGATTTACAAGACATCATTGCAATTCTTGGAATGGAAGAACTTTCAGACGCTGATAAACAACTTGTCTCAAGGGCAAGAAAGATTCAGAAATTCCTTTCACAGCCATTTTTCGTCGCTGAACAATTCACAGGAACTCCTGGTCAATACGTACCACTTTCTGAGACTATTCGTTCATTCAAGGAGATCTTGGAAGGTAAGCACGACGAGAAATCAGAAGGAGACTTCTACATGAAAGGTGCAATTTAAATTGAGCAGAAAAACTTTTTGATAATTCATGAAAAATGCCTTGCGCAGGCCGACGGGCCGAGCAGAGCAAATTTTCACCAGAAAATTATGTGTGCATTTTGAAAGAAGTTATCAAGAAGTTTTTTAAAACAAAAATATATGTCAAAACAATTACAACTTAAAATAGTCACCCCTGAAAAACTTATACTAGAAGAAATGGTTGATTCTGTTACCATTCCAACAACAGAAGGGGAAGTAACTATTCTACCAGACCACATACCACTAATTGCAGGATTATCATCTGGAGATATAGTAGCGAGGAAAAAAGAAGAAGATATCCCGATGACTCTTGTTGGTGGATTTTTAGAAGTTAAAAAAAATAAATACGGCATTACAGAAGTTGCAATTTTGGCTGACTTCGCAGAACATATAGGAAACATTACAAATGAGGAAATAGAAAAAGCTAAAGCTAAAGCCGAAGAACTAAGAAAGCTTGCAGAGAATAAAGAAATAGTTGACTATGAACACTTCGCTACCGAACTTGAACGCTCTCTCACTCGAGTCAAAATCGCTGATAAATGGAAAAATAAAAAATACAGAAAATAAATTTAAAAACCCACTTATATTTAATAAAGTGGGTTTTTAAATAAATTGACAATAAGTCATATTTATGATAAAATTGTAATTAAGTTTAATTAAAATATAAGAATATGAATGAATTTTTCAATAAGTTCCTGACAGACCGAAAATGGTTCATTGGAACAATCATTGTTATTTTAATATTATTTTTCTTTTTCTGGAAAATTATAGACCCAGAAAGTTTTGCAAAAAATATGAGTAATTTTTTCCAAACAATGTTTGAAATACTCAAATCAATATTTATACTAGCCATTGTGATACTAGGAATCCGAGTAATGTTCGGACATAAACCATGGTGGATGGGTAAAAAATAAAAATACCAATTATAAATAATATCAACCTACTTGGTTGATATTATTTTTATTATATTTAAATTTATAAAAATTTTTACAAGAAACTAAGACAATAAAAAGTCAGGCTATTTTTTATTTTATTTTTTAATGTTACAATAAATACATTATTAATAATAAAATATTGTAAATTTATGGCAAAAGGAGTTACTCACAAAAAAGATACAAAAAAGCCCAAAAAGGCTGATAAGAAAAAATAAAAAAAATCTCTGCATTACTGCAGAGATTTTTAATTAAATCTAAAATATGAATCATTTTCTTGTTTTAAACAATAAATAAA
>CAYUOT010000023.1:0-8068 GCA_964446475.1 uncultured Candidatus Saccharibacteria bacterium
AGGGGAAATTTGCTTAACTGCTTTTATTATTTCTTCTGTGTCTTGAGTATCTAGGCAAATAGGGAAAGCGTCTACTCCTCCAAATTCTTTAAATATAGCAGCTTTTCCTTCCATTACAGGTATAGCAGCTAGTGGTCCTAGCTTACCAAGACCAAGTATTGCTGTTCCATCTGTTACAATTGCAACAGTATTTCTTTTTATTGTATGAGAATATGCTTTTTCTTTATCATTTGCTATTAATTCACAAACAGAAGCTACTCCTGGTGTATAAGCAAGAGAAAGGTCTTCTTTGTTTGATAGACTAACCTTGCTCACAATTTCAAGTTTGCCATGATTTTTTTCATGTAATTCTATAGATTGTTCATTTACTGTTTTCATTTTATTTTTCTTTTATTGGGATTGTAATATAAAAAGTTGAACCTTTGTCTTTATGAGAGTCAAACCAAATATCTCCACCGTGTGCTTCCATAATATTTTTTGAAATAAATAATCCTAGCCCTGTGCCTTCAGCTTGGGTTTTTATTGCATTATCTGCCCTAAAGAATTTGGAAAAAATTCTTGGTTGTTGTTCATCTGGGATTCCAATACCTTCATCTGTAAAAGAAACTTTTAATTCAAAATCTTCTATTTCTGTTTTTATTTCAACTTCTTTGTCATTTGAACTATATTTAATTGAATTACTTAGAAGATTGTTTATAACTAGCTCCATCTTATTTTTATCTATATTTAAAAGAGGGCATTTGTTTCCAAGTTTGTTAAATATAATTTTAATATTTTTTGATTCAGCTAAAATGCTCAATTCTTTTATTTCATTTTCTATAATTTCTTCCATATTTTCTTTTTTTAATTCAAGAAGAATTTTACCATCTTCCATTTGGTAGCTTCGTAATATATCACTGATAACAGATGACATGTATTCTACTTTCTCAAGAGTTTTCATTATTAGTTCTTTTTGTTCTTTGTTTACAGGACCATTATCTCCTTTTTGTAGTATTCCAAGAACCCATTTTATTGAAGTAAGAGGGGTACGAAGCTGATGAACAGCCGTTCCTATATCTCCTCCTAAGTCTTTTTTATCTGGTTGTTTCATATTTTTTATTATATCACAAAAACTTCTTTATTATTATAAATAAACTAAGTTATTGTTTATTGTGTTATAATATTTTAATGGAAAAAATGCCAAGCTTAAAGATAATAGGGAATATTCATGATGAAAATAAAAGAGAAGTAGAAGAAAAGTTTAAAAACAAACTTTTTAACCATATAAATTCTTTACCTAAAAGAGCTCAAGAAGAAATAAAAAAACTAGAATATAAAAAAACAAAAGAACAGTTAAAATTTATTGATATGGCAAACAAAGAGACCAATGAACTTATGAGATATTGTGGTGTGGAGTCTTTTGATATTCCTATTGATAATTTTCATATACTTCCATCAGACTTATATAAAGTGGCAGGTGGAATTCCTAATACTATTGGGACAGCAAGTTATGAAAATCAAGCAATTCTTTTTGATGCATTAAAAGTTGGGGATAATGATTTTGTTTTTGCGAACTCTGCTTTCCATGAATCTCTCCACTTAAAAAGTGTTTTGATCATTCAAGTAGAAGAACAAAAAAATGGTTTAAGAGAGAGACAATATAGGAGTGGGGTAGATGTTTTAAATACTATTAAAAATAATAACAAAACAGGAGAAAATATTTTATATTTTAATGGTTTGCATGAAGCCATTGTTTCTGTTGAAGAAAAAAAATTCAATAAAAAATTATTAGATTTACCAGATTTTAAAAATGAAAAGAAATCTTTAGAAGAAAATAAAGAAGAAATTTTAAAAATTTCAGAAAATAAAAAAATACCAATAGAAGATTTTTCTTTTTTTAAAAAAGGTGAAGATGATCAAGATTCTAGATGGGGTGTATTGGGTTACAGAAAACAAAGAGAGGTTTATGATTATATTTGTAGAGAAATTTTAAAAAATGCAAAAGGTAAATATAGGGATTTAGGGGACGTCCAAAAAGAATTTTTAAAAGCTCATTTTACGGGCAAGATTTTGAGTATCGCCAGGATAGTGGAGGATACTTTTGGAGAAAATTCTTTTCGTATACTTGGTGGTATGGGTGTAGATGATGAGAGTACGATAAAAACCAGAAAAATTTTAGAAAATATGAGAAGACAAGTTTTGAAGAAGAGAGGGGAGTAAATTAGAGATTTTTTTGTTTCTTCCGCAATAAAAAAGAAAAACCCTTTCGGGTTTTCTTGTATTTGCGGGCCATGTGGGTTCAGTACCAGAGTGGTGAGGCCCCGCAAGGACTGTTTGGGAGAATTTTGGGATTAAGCTGAGGTATGTGGGTCGAAAGTCTTTTTGTTACCAAAGATTACATAAAGGAAAACTTTATAGTAAACAACTACAAGGGTAGCAAAACCGAGAACTACCCAAAGTAAACTTTGGAAGGCGCTGAGGAGAGATTTTACTGTTGAAGGTTGCCAAATGGCCATATTATCCGCTTCAAATCCCCAAGATAATGCTTTCTGCACACTCCCATATCGTTGTGGATTGGTAAGATTAAGCACTTGAATACATATTGCATTATTTTGAGACAAATATTTCTTGAAGTCGTCCGATGATACAAGGTCGAGATTTTCTTTGTAAAAATTTATCCCTGTCTTCGCACTAACTTCATCAACTTTGCTAGCGACATTTTTTGAGCAGTAATACTCTTGTTGTAACAACCAATCACCATTATGACTATAATTACTCCCATAAATATTTCCTTCATAAACGCCGATTCTTTCCTCCGGTTGGACAAGGTTGCCTATTAAATGAATTTGATCATCTAGTCGGTCGGATAGCATACCGACTTTTGAATACCTCGGCCATTGAGTATTTGTAATACTAGTCCAAACTAATGCAATAAAAGCAATAACAAAAACAACAAAGAAAAGTCTGTGCCACCAGCGATTATTCAAATTTAAATCTTTTCTAAAAAAATTCTTCATGATCACATTTTAGCTTATATCAATCTTTCTAGGTACTCGGGTCACCCCGATACTTAGTTCTCATTGCGGGCCATGTGGGTTCAGTACCAGGTCGGTGAGGTGTCGTAAGGGTATTTTGAAAGATTTTTGGGGACCGAAATGAGGTATGTGGGTCACTATCTCTTTTACTCCTTTTCAACGATTTTAGTCCTTTCCCAGTCTGTCGGCACCATTGAGGTGATCTTCTTATTCTCAACATCTACTTCAAACACCATGTCTTTGAGTTTCCAATCCCGAACGACTCCTGCTTCATCGAATCGAACTTTCAGTTCATTCATCTTCTGTTCCGCTTCGGTCATGAGAGTAGCAATATCTTCGTCGGAATAACCTTTCTCCTTAAGGTTGAGGCTGTCTTTCTCAGACCAGCGAAGTCCTGGTATACGTTCCATGACGATGATGTAAGTATCTGCTTGTTCTGCCTTAGCGACAGGTTTCGCAGCAGGTAAGCCCATTTGAGTAAGCCGTTCAAGGATTTTATACTCATGAAAAGGGTCGCCCGATTCTCCAACAGCACCCTTGGCAGTATTCACGCGCCTACCGACAGTTTGAATCTCTACACCTGCCGCATTTTTCCAAACCGGTAAATCTTTTACCGCAGTCGGATCTTCGCGAACCCTGCCAGTTTCGTCATATTTAATTTCTCCCGTCTTTATGTTCTTTCCTTCTCGTTCAAAATATCCCACAGGGTCATTGAGAAATTCTTGCGGCACAAAAGCAGCAAATTCAAATTCAACGTCCACTTTTGGTTTGGGAGCATCTTCCTGAGTGTTGTTTTGTGATTTTGGGAAATTTTCCATATTTTTAGGCATGTAGATCACACTGATAAAAAGTTTTTTCTGCGGAGGCGGTGAGATTCGAACTCACGGACCACTTTCATGGTCCCTTGTTTTCAAGACAAGTGCCTTAAACCACTCAGCCACACCTCCAAGTATTACATTACATTATTTTTTGTAATTTTTCAAGTAAATCAAAAATTCGCTCTTAGGAGCGAATTTTTGATTTAAAAGCATTTAAAATATCTGATGGTTTTTTCTTTGCAATAAAAAAAATATAAAAGATTTCAATAATTGCAAAGGTGTTCAAAACTAAAATTAAAACAAACCATAATTTTTCATCTCTTTTTGATGCAATCCAGAGAGACCAAGCTTTCCATGGTAAAACCCAAACGAGTGTGATAACAAAAAGCCAAATATTTTCATTTAAAAATTGTTCAATATTCATATTTTATATTTTATACCAAATATACTTTTATATCAATTATGTTAATATTAATAGTATGAAAATATTGGGCATAGATTATGGGAGCAAAAGAGTTGGGATAGCAATCTCTGATGAAGAGGAAAGGTTCGCATTTCCTCTTATAATATTGGATAATGATTTATCATTAAATGATAAAATTATTGAAATCTGTGAAAATGAAAAAATATCTAGTATTATTTTAGGTGAATCATTAAATTCTTCTGGGAGAAAAAATAAAATAATGGGGAGTATTGAAGAGTTTAAGAAAAACATAGAAATATTTACAGATATACCTGTGTATTATGAAAAAGAATTTATGACTTCTTTGTTTGCAAGAGGTAATGAGGGTAAAGAAATAAATAATGCTAGGAAAATTAAAAATAATAAAAGTAAAAAAATAGATGATAGTGCAGCCGCGTTAATATTACAAAGATATTTAGATAAACAAAATAATAAATAACATGGAAAATAAAGAAGAAACAAAAAAAGAATATGTGTCTTATGATGAATTTAAAAAAATGGATATAAGAATAGGAACAATTATAGAAGTTGAACCAATCCCTGAAACTGACAAACTTCTTCGTTGTCAGATAGATTTCAATGAGTTCGATGAAAACGGAGGAAAAAAATTAAGACAAATAGTTTCAGGAATTCATGAATATTATCCAGAAACAAGTGTTCTTGTTGGCAAACAGGTTTTATATATTGTTAATCTAGAACCAAGGAAAATAAAAGGTTTTGAAAGTAATGGAATGCTTATGGCTGTTGATGGTGTTGATGATCGCCCAGTTTTTTTAATTCCAGAAACAAAAGTTTTCTCTGGTAGCAAGGTTAGATAATTTTTTAAAATTATATTTTATATAGTATAATAATATAGTATGAAAATACCATACAGTCGCTATTTTCCAACACCATCATTTTTAATGATGAGTTCTTGTGCTATAGATATTTCTGATAGTTCTATTAAGTATGGGGAAATAAAAGCAACTACCCAGCGTTTAGCTTTAAATAAATATGGTCAAATAAAAATACCTTCCGGTATTGTTATTTCTGGTAAAATAGAAAAGGAAAAAGATCTTATTTCTATATTAGACAATCTAAGAATAAAAGAGAATTTAAAATTTGTGAGAATTTCTCTACCAGAAGAACAGATGTATCTTTTTACAACTTCTATCCCAAAAATTGATAATTTGAATCTAAGAGAAATAATTGCTCTTCAGATAGAAGAACATATTCCACTTAAAGCAATAGATACAACTTTTGATTATAATGTTGTTTCTGAGGGTGATAAAAATTTTCTTGTTGAAGTTTCGGCTATTGCAACAGCAACAGTAGAAAGCTATTTGAGAGTTTTAAAGGAAGCATCTCTCGTCCCTCTTTCTTTTGAGCTCGAAGCCCAACCAATAGCGAGATCTGTTATTTCTGAAGATGATAAAGAGCCGGTTATGATTGTTGATTTTGGAAATACAAGAACTGGTGTTTCTGTTGCATATAATGGGAGGATATTTATGACAACAACTTTAGATTTAGGAGGTGCTAATCTTACTAACATGATTGCCAAGAATTTTTCTATATCTTTTGAAGAAGCAGAAAAAATGAAAAAAACCTATGGCATTAGTGGTTCTTCAAATATTGGCGATATTTTTCCAATTATTTTAAATGGAATTTCTGTTTTAAGAGATGAAATAAATAAACAGACTATTTATTGGAATAAGCATCTAGATTTACATTTAGACAATAAAGAAATAAAAAGAATAATACTTTGTGGTGGAGATTCAAATATTTCAGGTTTAGCCAGTTATCTGGAAACAACAACAGGTATGAGTGTCGAGAGTGCAGATGTTTGGATAAATCTATCAGATATGAAAAACTATATTCCAGATATTTCTTTTGAGGAGTCGTTAGGATACGCGACTGTTATTGGATTAACATTAAATGATTTTTCTTATGATAGATTTATCTTAAATGTGCTACCTCAGGAAGTAAAGAATAGAAACAAAAAGAACTATTGGAAAAGATTTATAAGTATGTTTTTTAATGTTTTAGCTGTATCGTTTTCTGTTGCAGTCCTCTTACTTTTTCCTTCTTTTTTCTTCTCAAAACAAAAGGAGGTTATAGCAGAAAATAGATTAGAATCTTTTAATTTAGCAAACCCAGATTTAGATAATAATAACATAGATGAAATAGTAAAAGATATAAATTTTAAATTAGATAAATTATCAAAATACAAAAATTCAGATATTGTGGGTGATGTAATTGTTGAAATATTAAAAAATAAGCCGAAGAATGTTTCTTTTGAACAAATTCTTTTTAATAAAAGAGCTGATGGTGTTTCTGTTGTAGAGATACATGGAACATCACCAGATAGAGATTCTCTTAGGTCTTTAAAGGCAAATTTTGAAAGTAATTTAATTTTTGAAAATGTTAACCTTCCTGTTTCTAATTTTATAGAAAGTAAAAATATTAATTTTAACATTTCTATGAATTTAAAATAATTTATGAATAAAGAAAAAGTAACAATTAAATTAATACTTTCAATACTATCAGCACTAATTACAATTCTTTTGTTTGTATTTTTGTTTAAAATTATTGAGAATAAAAATGAGCATACCTATGCCGCAGTTAAAGCACTGGAGTTAAAAATGATAGAGAAAGAAAACTTAGAATTAATGTCTGATAAAATATCTGAATATGAAGAAACCCAAAGTTTCATAGATAGTTATTTTTTAGAAAAGAAAAAGGCTGATTTATTTGTTGAATTTTTAGAAGAGTTAGGAAAAGAAAACAATACAATTTTAGAAGTAAAAAGTATAAATATAGAAAATAAAAAAGATGATTTAATTTCATTAAAGATTTTTATTTCTGGGAATTTTAATAATGTAGTTAGAACTATTTCACTTCTAGAAAATTCTTCTTATAGTATAAATATAGAAAATCTTTATTTAAACAAAGAATTACTTAATGAGACAGAAGGGGGAGAGAAGATTATTTCTTGGAGTGCAGATATTGTTTTTAGTGTATTAGGTTTTTAATTTACTAAATATGATTAATTTTTTTAAAAAAAATAAAAATAAAATTAAAAAATCAGGTTTTTCTTTTAGAGTTAATCCACATAAACATTGGAAGTTTTTATTGAAGATGTTTTGTTTTTCTTCAATTTTATTGATTGTTTTTGGTCTTTTTATTTTTTACCGTATAAATAGTGAACAAATAAAAGAGATAGAAAAAGTTGAGCCAACAAGAAAAAATATAATAAAAGAAAAATTATTAGAAGAAATGGTGAGTTTATTTGAGGAAAAAAGAATGAAAACAGAAAATATCAAGAATAGTTTGTTTGAGTTTAAAGATCCTAGTATATAATAATTTTTTATTTCAGTTAAGAATATTTTTTCTTTCGTCAAAAGAAAAATTTCACTAATCTTACAGATTCTGTATACCTTTCACATTTTGATTACAAAATATTCAAGGCCTTGCAAAAGCTCTAGGTATTCGCTTTTTCACCTGGCTCGCGATTTTGTCTGCTTACAAAATTATCGCTCCGCCTCACAAAAGCGAAAAAGAGCAAAGTAGTTTGCTCTTTTTAAATTCACGCTTTTGTGCCCCCGCGAGGAATCGAACCTTACATGTTCAGTACAGGTTATTAATATTTTATTTCGTAAACTTATAAAATATCTAATAACCTTTTCGATTCCTTGGACCAAAAACAAAAACCAGGCACAAGGCCTAGTGTTTGTTTTCGGTGCCCCCGCGAGGAATCGAACCTCGAATAACGGCTTAGAAGTCCGCAGTTATAT
>CAYUOT010000024.1:0-7145 GCA_964446475.1 uncultured Candidatus Saccharibacteria bacterium
CCAACAGAAACATTTAATTTCCTTGCTTTAAGAATTTTTTTAAGTTCATGAAATACTTCTGATCCCCATTGTAATGCCTGCTTGAAACAACAAGCCCCAATAGGCATAATCATAAATTCCTGAATATCTGTAGAATTCTCAGCATGTTTTCCCCCATTTAAAATGTTCATCATTGGAACAGGGATACAAACTTCTTTTGTTTTAGAAATATCTTTAAAATATTTCCAAAGGGGCTTCTTTTCTGATATAGCCTTAGCTTTTGCAAAAGCTAAAGAAACACCGAGTATAGCATTGGCACCTAAAACTCTCTTATTTTCTGTTCCATCAAGATCTATCATCATTTCATCTAACTCTTTTTGAGTTAAAGACTTCCCTTTTAGCTTTTTCGCTATTATTTCATTTACATTATTCACAGCATTGATAACACCCTTTCCTCCATATCTTTTCTTCCCAGCTTTATTTTTCAAAGAAAAATCCTCGTCTCTAAGCTCTACCGCCTCATGGCTGCCAGTTGATGCCCCAGAAGGAACTCCTGCACGACCAAAAGAACCATCAGATAAAGTAACCTCAACTTCAACAGTTGGATTACCTCTTGAATCTAGTATCTCACGACCCCAAACTTTTGAAATTTTTATTTCTTTTTTATCCATAAATTTTAAATATTTTATTAAAATAATAATTATATTGTTTCCACCATTAACATATTTGTTGATGCTATTTTTTTCTTAAAAGGAAAACCTCCTGTTACCACAACACTATCACCTTTTTGGGCATATTTATTTTTAACACAAAATTCTCTCAAAAACTTTAATGTTTCAACAAGGGTATCGAACACAGGAACAACAACAGGAACACAACCAAAAGATAATGATAGCTGACGAGCTGTAATTTCATTTGGTGTAATTGCCAAAATAATAGATTCTGGTTTATGACGAGCAACCATTTTTGCAGTAAAACCTGAATCAGTTAAAGCAACAATTATTTTAGCATCTACATCTTGAGATACTTTAACAACAGAGTCAGTTATTGAATCAGTAATTTCAACATGTTGTTCTCTCTTACTTTTATGTAAAACAACTCTTTCAGGATAATTATGCTCTATTTCATAAGCAATTTTTGACATCATAGAAACAGCTTCTATTGGATACTCCCCCAATGTAGTTTCTTCTGAAAGCATTATAGCATCTGTCCCATCTAAAATAGCATTAGCGACATCAGAAACTTCAGCTCTTGTAGGAACTGGGCTTTTTATCATAGATTCCAACATTTGAGTAGCTGTGATAACAATTTTTCCAGCATCATTACATTTCTTTATTATCATTTTTTGTATTTGAGGAACCTTCTCTGCGGGAACTTCAATAGCTAAATCACCGCGAGCAACCATTATCCCATCACAAAGAGCCAGAATTTCATCAAAATTACGGACAGCTTGAGGTGTTTCTATTTTTGCAATTATTCTTGCTTTTGATTTTTTCTTATTTAAAATTTCACGAAGTTCAATAACATCTTCTGGTTTTCTAACAAAAGAAAAAGCGAAAAAGTCTACTTTATTTTTTATACCAAATTCTATATCTTTAATATCTTTTTCTGTAAGGGATTTTATAGAAATCTCTGAATCTGGAAGATTAACTCCTCTGCGTCCTTTTGTAGTACCACCAACAATTATTTTACAAACAACTTCTTCTCCTTTGACAGAAACAACTTCAAATCTTTTCTTTCCGTCGTCCACCATAATACTATCACCAGCTTTTACCTCCTTTGGAAATAGTGGATAATTTATTGAAACTCTTTTTTCGTCTCCAACAATCTTTTCTGTTGTAATTGTTATTAAATCTCCCTTTTTTAATTCAATTTTTTCCTGATAAAAATCTCCTAATCTTATTTTAGGGCCAGAAAGATCTTGCAAAATGCCGGCAACTATACCTGTTTTCTGCATAGCTTTTTTGAAATTATCAACCTTTTCTTGATGTTCTTTGAAATCACCATGAGAGAAATTTAATCTTATAACATTAAGCCCAGCTTTTAGGAGCTTTCCTAACATTTCTTCGCTTGTAGTAGCGGGCCCAATAGTTGCCACAATCTTTGTTTTTTTTATCATAAATGAAACTAAAAAATTATAATTATATTAATAAATTATCAAAATATACTTTTGACAGGAAACTATTATATCACAAAGATAGAAATTATATAAATAATCAAAATTATTCTAAAATTTTAAAGTTTTTAGCAGAAATATCGTCTTCTTCATCTGTGTTATTTTTATTAGTTAAAATAATAACCAAAATACCTAAAAATATTACCAAAAATAATCCTATTAAATAAAAATTTATTTTAAAATCCGATTTTTTATTCAAGACACTCGCCTTTAGATTTTCATTTAGATTTATTAAATCGGAATCTTCCATAACATCCTCTATTCTGTCAACTGTTTCTGTATTTATATTTTGAGTATATATAGTTTTTCTAACTTTATTACTTTTTAAAATTTTTGGATAAAAAGACATAATCTCTCCATTGGAGTTAAATATTTCAACTTTTGATAATTCATAAAAATTAAAACCTGTAATTTTGGGTGAAATTTTTATTTTATTATTTGATAAAATAAATGTTCCATCTGGAATTAAAAATTCTTTATCACTAGTCTTTATTTTCCAATTAGATAAATTAATTTCATAATTAGATTTATTTTCAAGTTCAATATATGGGTCTTCTAAATTACCAATATAAATATTTAAGTTTGAAGGTAAAACTTTTACAGTAACCCTACTTGAAGCCTTTATCTCATTTTCTCCTTTTTTATAATAATTCAGAATAACAATATATTCACCTGGGTACCAAAAAATATGATCAAATACACCAATAGAATCTCTTTCTATACTTGTTCCATCTCCAAAATTCCAAATAAACCTACCAATATTAGAAATTATCCCTTTATTATTTGAAATTTTAGCATCAAAATTCATAGAGAGCCCTGCTATTGTTGTTTTGTCAGAAATTATTTCAGCTGTTGTTGTAATAATTTTTATTTTTTTATCTTTATCAAAACTTGAAACATAAACCTTAGAAGGAGTATTATATTCTCCACTTTCAACATTTTCTTCTATAAGTATATCTCCATTTGATTCTGAGACATCATAAGTTTTACTAACTATCGTTTTTCTCGGATCGCCTCCATCTAAAATTTTTACAACGCCAGATATATTAGATAGAGAAATAGAAGAAGAAACAACACCACCAACAAAAGAAGGATATTCTGAAAGAAAAGTGTCTTTATTTTTAGCAATAATAGCATGACTTTTTGGTTCTAAAATAATATCATCACTCAAATAGTGTAATTTATCACCAAGGGGACCATCTGCAATTCTCCATGCCTGATTTGTTTTACCTCCAATAATATTGACATCAGAATCACCATTATTATAGATTTCAATCCATTCCCTATCAACATCAGAACCATCCGGGTCATACATTATTTTTGTTATTTCCAAAGAAGCATAAGTTTTGCTACACGCAAAAAATAAAAAAATAAATACAAATAATAAAACTTTATAATGAGTATTTATTTCAAAAAATTTCATAATCTATTCTAAAATTTTTTTAAGAACCTCTTCTGGAACTTCTTTTATATTTTTATTCTTCTGCCAAAGATTTTCATTATTTTTATTTTCCTTGATATCTTTTATTTCCACATCATTATCTTTTATTTCTTTAGATTTCTCTTTTATTAATTGATCTTTTTTAGCAGTTATATCTGATTCCACAGTTTCTTTTTTCTCTGTTGAAGAATTTTCACTCAATGCTTTATTTAAAATATTTCTTAATAAAGATTTTTTTTCCTCCGAAGCTTCTTTCGTATCAATTTTCGCTGAAGGTTTAGATAAAGAACTTAACGATATTGTTTCAATTTTTTCTTTTTTATTATCTTGATTTGTTTTAGTCTGACTATCTATCTCCACTACCTCTTCTTTTTTTATTTTTTCTAATAAATCTTTGAGGGAAGAATTTTGTTTGCTAGAATTAAAAGGCTTTCTAAAATCATTAGATTTTTTATTATTAAAATTATCTTTATTAGAGAAATTGATACTAGGACTCTTTACTTGATTAAACTCTATTCCCAACATTGCGAGATGCGACGTTGAAACATTATTTTCTTGTTTATCATGCCTGGCGAGAGAAAAACCTTTTTCAGCTTTTATTTCACCAGTTTTAATTTTTGACATACAGTCTCTACAATAAACAGGTCTACCATCTTTGGGTTCGAAAGGAACCATTGTTGATTTTTTGCAGTTAAAACAATCTACTTTGTATCTAGGTTCACCATTTTCACCAGAAGGCAATGTTCCACTCCATCGATTGATATCATCTTCAACGTCTTCTTTTGGTTTAGCATACATATTCCTAGAAGATTCTATAATTTTATCTTTTATTCCCAATGATTTATCTATTTTTATTGGGGGAAGAGTTGTGGCAGAAAAAGGACGACTTGTAATCCCATCAATCATTAATTTTAAATAGATATTAAAATTAGGCAAAGATACTAAATCTTGTGAAGTAAATTCTGGTTCAAATTCTTTTTCTAAAAACATACCATCCTCAGCTCCGACTCTAAATATAATCATAGTTCCTACGTTACCAAATACAGCATCTGAAACTTTTGAACCTTCACCACTTTCTATCTGAGCAATATATTGGTGAGCAATTACTAAATTAAGACGATATTTACGGGCCTCGGATAAAATATTTGCAAAAGATTCTGTCGCAAAATTTTGAAACTCATCAACATATAAATAAAAGTCTTTTCTTTCATCTTCAGGAATACGAACTCTCTCCATAGCTGCAAGCTGAATCTTTGTAATAATCATCCCTCCTAAAAGAGCCGAGTTATCTTCACCTATTCTACCCTTAGATACATTTACTATAAATATCTTTCCTTCGTTCATTATGTCAAAAATATTAATAGTTGATTTTTGTTGACCAACAACATTTCTTATAATAGGGCTAGAAAGAAACTGCCCAACCTTGTTTTGAATAGGAGCAATAGCTTCATTTCTAAATGAATCTTTCCATTGTTCGTATTCATGAATCCAAAAAGCTTTAACGATAGGATCTTTTAAATTACCAATTATTGTTTGACGATAATCTTTGTCTGTAAGAAGTCTTGGGATTCCAAGAAGAGTTGTTCCAGGGGTTTCAAGTAATGCTAAAATAGCATTATTTAAAATATATTCCATACGAGCACTCCAAGCATTAGCCCATATTTTAGTAAAAATACCCATAAGACCAGAAGCAACTAAGTGTTTATATTTAGGATCATCTATTTGTAAAACATTAAAGCCAATATTAAAATCAGTATCTGCTGGGTTAAAATATATAACGTCTTTTACTCTATTTTCTGGGATTATTTCAAGAATTTCTTCGGCAAGTTCTCCGTGTGGATCAACAACACAAACACCCTCCCCGTTTTGAATATTTTGAGTAATTAAATTTGAAAGTAAAACAGATTTACCTGTTCCAGACTTACCCAAGATATACATATGCTGCCTTCTATCTTTTCTTTTAATCCCAAAAACTTCTTCTTTATTTCTAAAGTTTGTTTTTGCAAAATAAGTTATATCTTTGTTATGTTTTATATTTTCATCCATACTTAAGTTTATTATAGTTTAATATTCAAGTTTTTCCAATAAAATAATTATATTAATTGATATTAATCGAATATTTATTTCTGGAATTATTAACTATTTCTTCTCTATTTGACGAATGGTTAAGAGAAAACACTTTTAAAGAATCCGCCGAAAATGGATCATAACTTTCACCATCAATTGTTGTTTTTATATAGAATTCCCCAACACCTAAATTAATCATGTCTTTTATATCAAAAACAGGAGAAAATTCTGATTTTAATTTTATTGCATCGTCTCCTCCTAAACGGAAAATAACAAGAGTCCCAACACTACCTAAAATAGCTTGTTCTATTTTAGAAGAAATCTGACTTGTGTATTGATGAGAAAAAATTAAACTCATTCCATATTTTTTAGATTCAGATAAAAGATTACTGAAAGTGTCCGTTGCTATATTATAAAAATCATCAACATAAATATAAAAATCTGACTTATTTTTATCTTTAGCTCTAGACATTCCAGCTTGTTTAATTTTTATTAAAACCATAACACCAAGAAGAGCTGCATTTTCTTCACCTATTTTATCTGGAGACAAATCCACTAATAATATTTTATTAGTGTTAATAATTTCATCAAAATCTATTTTATTTTTAGTTTGATTAAAAATATTAAACAAAATATGGTTTGAAAGAAATTGACTTAATCTATTCTTAATTGGGATAACAGCATCAGCTTCAAATTTCAAAACCCATTCATCAAATTCGTTTTGCCAAAAGTTTTTTACTACATCATCTTTAATATAAGAAATAACATCTAATCTATAGTCTCTATTATTTAAAATATTAATCATTCCATTTATATTCGCTTTCGGATAATCTAACAACGCTGAAATTATAAACCTCAAAATATGTTCTAATCTTGGATTCCAATTAGAACCAAACTGTTTTTCAAATACATCAATTAGGCCTTTTATTAATTGATGCCTGAACTCATAATCTATCCCTGAAAAAATATTAAAAGATGGAGAAAAATTTATATCTTCAGGATTAATAAAACAAACATCATTTACTCTTTCTTTTGGTATAAAATCTAAAATATCAGAAATTAAACTCCCGTTTGAATCTATAACGCAAACTCCATGCCCATACGAAATATCTTGTCTTATCATAACTTCTTGTAGTTTAGATTTACCAACTCCAGATTTCCCAATAATATACATGTGCCTACGAAGGTCTGTTCTATTTATACCAAAAACATACTTCTTTTCTTCCAAGGCTGCGACATAATTTGTTCTCCCAATAAAAACAACATCCTTTTGATCTGCTTTACCTAGTATTGATAAATCTGCTGGAGGTGGCGCATATTTAATCACCTGAATTTTATTATTTTTATTTAAAGACATATAGTTATATTTTATTAAATATATTAACAATTGTCTATAAGAAAAACCTGCACACTTATTTTAAGCATACAGGTTTTATAATTTAGAAACTAAAAATAATAAACTTTAATTTCTTCTTCTGGTGG
>CAYUOT010000025.1:0-6465 GCA_964446475.1 uncultured Candidatus Saccharibacteria bacterium
TTATCGCTAAATACGATACAGATGGTAATTTAGAATGGGCTAAACAAGTAGGGGGAACTTCTGGAGATATTACTTATTCTATTTTCACAGACACAAATAATAATGCATATATTACAGGAGAATTTTATGGAACTGCAACATTTGGTGAAGGAGAAAATGAAGTATCTTTAACATCAAGGGGTGATCGAGATATTTTTATTGCTAAATACGATACAGATGGTAATTTAGAATGGGCTAAACAAGCAGGAGGAACTGTTAGTGATTATGGTACTTCTATCTCTACAGACACAAATAATAATGTATATATTAAAGGAGATTTTAATGGAACAGCAACATTTGGTGAAGGAGAAAACGAAGTATCTTTAATATCAAGAGGTAATAGCGATATTTTTATCGCTAAATATGATATAGATGGAAATTTAATTTGGATTAAACAAGAAGGAGGAATTTCTAGTGATTATACATATAATAATACTATTTCAGTTGATAAAAATAGAAATGTTTATATTTTAGGTGAATTTTATGGAACAGCAACTTTCGGTGAAGATGAAAATTTAATAACACTAGAAGAAGTTGGTGATGGAGATACTTTTCTTCTCAAACTATCTGCCGACATCTCTTCCCCAACAATAACAACAACCTCTCCATCTGGTACAACTCAAACCTCCACCACCTTAACCGGCGAAATCACAAACAACGGAGGAGAAGATTTATCTGAACTCGGATTCCAAATAGGATTAGACACTTCATATATAATGGCAACAGGTACTGTAGAAATGGAAGAAGCAACAGGCACATTCTCATATGATTTAACTGATCTAGATTGTAATACCACCTACCACTACCGAGCCTATGCTACCAACAGTGCAGGAACAAGTTATGGTGATGATATGACATTTACAACAAGTGCTTGTGATGTAGTAGACGATGAAGATGATAACGATACAAAAAGACATTCCCGAGTTATCGGTAGTATCAACCCATCTATATTACTAAGTAAAAAATCAGAAGATATATTAACTACTAACCCAGAAATTAAAAACCCTATCATCACTCCTTCCTTCTCTATACTATACACCAGACTTCTAAAACAAGGTCTAAGAGGGGATGATATCAAACAAATACAATCATATCTAACATCCAAAGGTTACATACTAGGTCTACCAGACGGTATCTTCGGTCCAAAGACTAAACAAGCAGTTATTGCTTTCCAGAAAACTAACAAGCTTACTCCTGATGGTTTAATAGGTAAGATTACTATTGCAAAGATAAATGAATTGAAGTAGTATCTAATAAATACAAAAATTAAATAACTAAAAATGCGTCAGCCTTCGGCTGACGCATTTTGTATTTGTATTTAATATGAATTTTGTAAATTCTCCTCAATCGCTTCCCAGTTTAGATTTGCAAAAAAGCTTTCAATATATTTTTTCTTTTCGGTTGGTGTGTAGTCGAGGTAGTAAGAATGCTCCCACATATCAAGTGCAAGAATAGGGGAGGCTCCTACCAAGTGCCCAAGATGTTGTTCATCTACCCAAGTATTAAATATTTTTCCAGTTTCTTTATCATAATAAAGCATAGCCCAACCAATTCCACGGGTGAGAGCCATAGCTTTAAATTCTTCTAACCACTTTTCAAAATCTAACCCACTTTGCGCGATAGCGTTTTTCAGTTTAGAGTCTTCTTTTAATTCTTTTGGCCCACCTGAAAGGGAGGAGAAATATATTTCATGATTTCGTATTCCTCCCCATTCAAAAGCAAATCTGCGATGAAGCTCGCTTAGTATATAAGCATTTGTTGTGGCATCTTTTTTATATTCTTCTATTTTATTTAAAACCAAATTCGCATTTGTCACATAACCTTTATAAAGTTTTAAATGTTCTTCTATTGTTTTTTCACTTATCTCTTCTAATTTTCCTATATTAAATTCTTTTGGTGTAAATGTTTCCATAATTTTTATTTTATACTATTTTTACGCTATCGCTCAAAAATAGTATAGATATGTTTATAATATTTTAATGTTAATATGTATATTGTAGCATATGAAAAATTTTAAAAAATATTTACCATACATATTACTTGCGATTATTTTTATACTAGCTTTTATTTTTTGGTTTTCTGTTTTAAATCAAACTAGAAATAACCAGTATTTAAAAGTTGTATTTCTTGATGTTTCGCAGGGAGATTCTATTTATATAGAAGCCCCAAATGGTAAGCAAATATTGATAGATGGGGGAGCTGATGCAAAAGTTTTGTCTTCTCTTTCTTCTGTTATGCCTTTTGCTGATAGGTCTCTTGATATTGTTATAGCAACACATCCAGACCTAGATCATATTGGTGGATTATCTTATATATTAGACAGGTACAAGGTTGATTTGTTTATAGACAATGGACAATCTTCAAATAGTGAAGCATATAAAAATGTTGAAAATAAAATTTCAAAAGATAACATAAAAGAAATTTCAATAAGTAATAAAAAAAGAATAATTATTGATCCAGTTAAAAATATTTATTTAGATATAATTTTTCCAATCAATGACATAATAAATGAAGAAGAAACAAACGAATTTTCTATTGTTTCTCGTCTTGTTTATGGAGAAAATTCTTTTTTCTTTATGGGAGACGCAACTAAGTATACTGAGAATTTAATTTCTTGGAATGAAGAGGATGGTTATTTAAAGTCAGATGTTTTAAAACTTGGTCATCACGGGTCAAAGGGTTCAACAAGTGAATTTTGGTTAGAAAAAGTAGAGCCAGAGTTCGCAATAATTTCAGCAGGAAAAGGTAATCGATACGGTCACCCAAATCAAGAAGTTTTGGATTTATTAAATAAGTTTGATATAGAGTATCTAGAAACATCAAAAGAAGGGAATATTATTTTTGAAACAGATGGGTATAATTTGAAAAAAAGTAAATTATAAAAATAAAAATCTCGACATCGTCGAGATTTTTATTTTTATATTATAATTCCGGCTTTTTTTAGAACTGCGTAAGCACCTTTTTTATTTATTGTCTTTATTGCTTGTGTTGAAAGTGTAAGAGGGAAGTGTTTGTTAAGCTCAGGGACATAAATACGCTTCTTTTGAAGGTTTGGATACTTGCGGACCTTACCAGTTGGGTTGAATTTAGTAGCACGAACTACGTTAGAGTAGCCCCCTCCTGTTATTGAACCCTTTTTAGTTATTGCACATACTTTTGCCATACGTAAAAATCATGTTATCATATACTTACTTTTTATGCAATAGTTAATCATTTTTAATTTATATGAATTTTATAGACGGAATATTTTATGTAGCGGTTTTAATAATGTCAGTCGTTGCTCATGAGTTTGCCCATGCTTATGCTGCCTACAAAATGGGTGATGATACAGCTCATTTGTCTGGGAGATTAACTCTCAATCCTTTTAAGCACTTGGATATTTTTGGTTCGATACTCTTACCACTTTTCCTTGTTATTAGTAAGGCTGGTTTTGTTATTGGTTGGGCAAAGCCTGTCCCTTATAATCCAAACAATATAAGAGATCCTAAAAAAGGAACTATTATAATTTCTGCTGTTGGCATACTCACAAATCTAGCTATTGCTGTGGTTTTCGGTTTGCTTGTTAGACTTTATATATCTACAGGAATGCCAATCTATGCTATTGATGGATTTAACTTATCTCCAATACTTAAAATATCAACTATTATTGTTTTAGTTAATATTGTTTTAGCTATTTTTAATTTAATACCGATACCACCGCTTGATGGTTCCAAATTATTATTTTCTTTAATTCCTTATAAATATAGACTTGTTCAAAATTTTCTAGAACAATGGGGAATGTTTATATTACTCTTCTTTATTATTTTTCTCTGGGAAAAAGTTTCTCCTATTATCTATCTACTCTTTTCTTTAATAACTGGAATAAATTAACTTTATTCTCCACATGTCGGACATGTGGAGACATGTGGAGAATTTATTTTTTTGGTAACCAAAATATTTTATTTTATTTCATTTTTGCTATTGTGAGAGGCCCTATCACCCCGTCTCCTTTGAGTCCATTTAAAAGCTGAAAGGAAACAACTGCTTGTTTTGTTTTTGGTCCAAATATTCCATCTATTATTCCTAGATTATATCCCTTGGAAGCTAGATAAGATTGTATTTGTTTGACGTCCTCTCCTCGTAATCCTTGTTTTATTAATCTTGTGTAATTTATTGTAAATGTGGGTAGGATATTTGTGTTTTGTGTTTGGGTTTGTATAAGATTAGTTTCTATGATTTTAGGAATTTCTGTTTGCGCAGTTTCTTTTTGAGTATAACTTCCTCCTCCTCCACCACTAGAAGATTTTCTTGAAACATTCACACTTACCCAATCACTGCAGTTATTTTCTTTATTTGATTCTTTTATATTCCCATTTTGATTATTTTCATTCTTATCTGCGCAAGTTCGCAAATAATATGTATCCGAAGAAGGGAATGTAATTGATACAGAAGTTATAGCAACTTCACCATTTTGTAACTCTTCCATGAGAGAGGTTTCATAATTTGTGATAGTTCCGCCACCATTCGAAGAAGTGCTTGTTTGAAACAAATTAACAAAATTTCTATCTGTTGGAGCTGTACCATTGTTGGTTATAGTTGCGGAGAAAACTTTTGCAGTTTTTTCTTTTGCTGTTGTTGGAGTGGGTGAACTGGCAATTAAATCAGACTCTGCTGTTGTGTTTATCTTCAAAACAGTGGTTATTTTTGATGTTTGTGTATAAGCTTTTGTTCTGTGACCATAATCGTAATTAGAGTAAGTATATAATCCATGGAATTCTGTTCCTTCTTCTACACTACCACCTTTATATACAATATATTTTTTATTAAGTTCTATATTAGGAGAAGAGAAAAGCATTCTTCTGTAAACCTTTGAAACCATATAGGTCAAGATATTATCTTCTTCTTGTTCTATTCTTAGTATAGAACCGACGTCTAAATCACTCAATACAACAGAGTTTTGTGTTGAGGTTCTAGATGTAGGGATACTATTGTTCCCACCAGTTGTAAGCAATGTCCCACCGGTAATAGAAAAGTTTGTAGGGCATTCTCCGTCGAAGTTGAGACCACCCCCGCAGTCAATACCACTTTCTGGTGAGTCACTAGCTCCATAACCCAGAAGGATTGTAGTTCCTCCACTTATATTTATCGTTCCATTAGAATCAAGACCATCACCAATTTCAGAATTTACATAAACTCTCCCACCACTAATTGTTACATTGGTACTTGCATTTAACCCATCATCTTCTGTCTCTATTGTTATATTTCCACCACTTATATGTATATATCCATTCTTACTCTCTATTCCTTCATAACTACCATTTATATTTATCGTTCCGTCATTAATCACTAGATTATTCTTTGCTTTAATACCGTCATTACCTACTTCTATATTGATATCTCCACCTGTTATAAACAAATTATTCTTACTATCTATTCCATCTCCTTCTACTCCACTACCATTTATATCGAAAGTTCCTCCACTGATTGTGATATTTCTTTCGGCGTGAATCCCATCCCCATCCACAAGTTCATTTAATGTATTAATTTCTATGTCTCCACTATTTACAATAATATCTAGTAGGGAATAGATACCGTGTTTTTTATTCCCATTTACGATGAGCGATCCTTCTCCTTCTATTTCTATAGTTCCACTACTATATATAGTAGCATTGGCTAATGGGTCAAGAATTTCGTTATAAGTCGCTCCATCATTTAGAGTGTTTGTCGTTCCTAATAATAGATTAATGTTTGTGTTCCATGTACTCTCATTAAAGATTACGGGTCCATCATTGTTTGCAATAGTAGTATTATTCAAATTTAGATTCACATCTCCATCAGCATTTATATCTATCATCCCATCACTTAGAGTTCCAGTTATTTCATAAGTTCCACTCGCGTAAATTTGGATAACATTTGAATCAAGTAAGTTTACTCCAGAACCTTCTACTTCAATAGATTCTCCAAGAATTATACTTGTATCTGCATATGCAAAATTAAAATAAGTAAAAATGAATAATATAAAAATGAAAAAATAAAATTTTAAATATTTCATAATTTATATTTTATCATAATCCACAAAAATAAGTTATTTTATTTGCAATCCTTGCATGTTGTTTGATATAATAATACATATTATGAAAAATAAAATTTTAAGCTTTCTAAAGTCTCATTGGGCTAAAACTTTAGCTTTGTTTTTTTTTGTTTTGCTCCTTGGTGCATATGCAAACATATTTGCTATAGGTTCACCATATAATCCAGGTTCTACTCTAAATCCAGAATGTGCTCCAGGGGAAGAGAATTGTTATATTGATTTCAATAATGGTGGCGGTAGTTCTAGTCCATGGCTGACATCTACAGGTGGAATATATTATGACGACGGTAATGTTCGTGTTGGGAGTGATGGTTCTATAAATACAGAAATTTCAGGTGGAATTGTTTTTTCAAATA
>CAYUOT010000026.1:0-6446 GCA_964446475.1 uncultured Candidatus Saccharibacteria bacterium
CCATTTCTCTGTCTAGGTCTCTACCTTTAATGGTTTCTCTTTTATCAAATTCTTTTTTACCGCGAGCGATAGCAACTGAGACTTTGATATATGGACCTTTACTATACACTGAAAGGGGAACAAGTGTCAAACCTTTGATTGCATCTTTTTCTCCCAATTTTTTAATTTCCTTTTTTTTTAAAAGTAGTCGACGACTTCTGTCTGGGTTATACCCATCACTCATATTTTTTATTTGATATGGTGGTATATGCATGCCAATAATATAGGCTTCTCCTTCACGCACAATACAAAAAGCAGAGTTTATGTTTCCACCCCCATTTCTTATTACTTTAACTTCACCTCCTGTCAATTCTATTCCTGCTTCGTAGGTGTCTTCTATACTGTAGTTAAAATGTGCTTTTCGGTTTTCTATATAAATAGGCATATTAATATACTATCATAAAAATTATCTCTTATTAAATATAATGTTATAATAAAAAATATAATATTAATTTTAAATTTTTATGATAAATCAACAGTTATTAATTTTTATAAAGCAGTCATTGTCTCAAGGTATAGATAAAGAAAAAATTACTAATGATCTTCTATCTAATGGTTGGAACAAGAAAGATATAGAAGAAGGTTTTAATTCTTTAAATGTATCTAATATTAATAATAGTGAAACAAAAATACCAGAAACACAGATTGAAAAAACTCAAAAAAATGCAAAAGACTCAAGTGGTTTAGGGTTAAAGATAGTCATTGTAATTTTGATATTAGTATTTTTGTTAATTTTTGGGTTTATTTTTTACAAAGGGATTATTGAAAAAAATAAAATAAAAGATAGTAGTTTAGTTAATGAAGAACAAAAACAATTAATAGATCAAGAAAATCAAGAATTTGATACAAAACAAGCTGAAGCACCAGTTGTGTTTGGTGATGAAAATTTTTCTGAGGGTTCTAATAAAATAAATCAGTCAGAGTCAGATAAGAATGTTTCCATTAATTTAGGTCCTGTAAATTGTGGGTCGAATATGACTTGTTTTATTAATGCTTCTAAAAATTGCACACCTTCTTTTGTAAAAGAAACAAGGCTTGTGGATGTTTTTGGTATGTTTGAGCAGAAAACAAATATAACTATGACATTGGGTGGCTTAAATTCTTCTAATCTGTGTATTTATGAAAGTCGTATCGATGATATTGTTAGTTTGGATTATACATCTGAAATGAAAGACATGATAAAATCAATGATCGAAGAGAATAAAGATGACTTAACGGAAGATGAAATAAAATCAGCTTATGATATCCCCGAAGATTCTTTATCCCAAGCAGAAGATACTATAGGAATGACAACAAAATGCACATTTACTACTACATATTTAACTGAATTACTTGTGAAGTGGACAAAGGGAAGTTTTGGTTCAAAAGATTTAGAATCTGGTAATTGCAAGATAACTGATTCTACCGGGAGACAAATACCAACAATGGGAACAATTAGTTTTTCTACTAGCAGATTCAAGTAATATTGAAACAACTATAACACCAGCAACTAAAACAAGTAATGAAATAGACCTTTATTTAAATAAACAAACTATTTTTTCTAATAAAAGTATTTCCTCTTCAGATTTAGGTTTTACTCTTATTGAGGTTGCTGATGATGCTAGTGATAGTATGGGGCATGATAAAATTTATAAAATATCTGTAAAAAAAATAAGTACAGGCGAAATTCAAACAATAACTTATTATGATGATAGTTTTGGTAAAGGGGATCAAGGTCATGTTTTTGGAGTGGTGATAAAAAATATTGGATATTCTTATATTTCTGGATTTTTAAATGATGGAGTAGAAGAGATAATGGCTTCATTCCAAGTATTAAAAGAATAGCATTTTTATAGAATTGGGGATAATATCTTTTGTTGTTTATTTTAGATATTTTATTAAGAAAATTCACAGGGAAGTTTCTTCTTTTAAAAAATTTTGATTTATAAACTCTATGATATAATATAGATAATATGCAAATACAAAATCAAAAAAAGAAGCCAAATAATCAAAAAAAGGTTCCCAATTTACTAAATCAGTTCATGATAACCTTATTTATCTTTATTAGTATAAGTTTTATATATTCTCTTGTTGCTAAAAATCCAGAACAAATAAAAGAAATGACTCTTTCTGATGTTTCAAAAGCTATTTTAGAAGGAAATATTGAAAAGATTGAGGTCAGTGGTAGTAATATTAATGTTAATTTCAAAGATGGTTCAAAGGGTAAAGCTCAAAAAGAAACAGAAAGCTCTATTTCTGAAACTCTTTCTAATTATGGACTTACAGGCGAACAAATAACAAATACTCCAATAGTTATAAAAAATGAAACAGGCTTCTGGTATTTGATTTTAAATATATTGCCTTTTCTTCTTCCTGTTATATTAATTCTCGCTTTTATTTGGATGATTACTCGTCAGGTGAAAGGTCAGGGTATGCAAGCATTTACTTTTGGACAATCAAAAGCTAGAATCACAGATCCAAATGACAAAAATAATCGTGTAACCTTTAAAGATGTTGCTGGAGCAAAAGAGGCAAAAGAAGAATTAAAAGAAATAGTAGATTTTTTAAAAAATCCTAAGAAGTTTTTAGATATTGGTGCGAGAATTCCAAAAGGTGTTCTTTTGACTGGTTCACCTGGTACAGGTAAGACATTATTGGCAAGAGCTGTTGCAGGGGAAGCTGCTGTTCCGTTTTTCCACTTGTCAGGTTCAGAATTCGTAGAAATGTTTGTTGGGGTTGGAGCTTCGAGGGTTCGAGATTTATTTAAAATGGCGAAAAAAGCTTCTCCTTCAATAGTTTTTATTGATGAAATAGATGCTGTTGGACGAGTTCGTGGCACAGGTGTTGGTGGGGGGAATGATGAAAGAGAACAAACATTAAACCAAATACTTGTTGAAATGGATGGTTTTGAACCAAATGAAAAAGTTATAGTTATGGCGGCAACAAACCGTTCAGATGTGCTTGATCCTGCACTTCTTCGTCCAGGTAGATTTGATAGAAGAGTTTTATTAGAACTTCCAGACAGAAGTGATAGAGAAGAAATATTAACTATACACTCAAGAAAAAAGCCTTTTGCTGAAGATGTTGATTTGAAAGTTATTGCTGAGAGAACTCCAGGTTTTTCTGGTGCTGATTTATATTCTCTTATGAACGAAGGAGCAATATTGGCTGCGAGAGAGGATAGAAAAAAAGTAGCTCAGTATGATTTGATTCGTTCCATTGAAAAAGTCCTAATGGGTCCAGAGAGAAAAAGTCACTTGCTTTCTAAAAAAGAAAAAGAAATAACAGCATATCACGAAGCTGGTCATGCTTTAGTTGCATCTTTACTTCCTCATGCTGATCCAGTTCATAAAGTTTCTATTGTTTCTCGTGGTCATGCAGGCGGTTATACACTTAAACTTCCACTTGAAGAAAGAAGATTACAAAGTAAAAAGGAATTTTTAGATGATATAGCTATGTCTCTCGGAGGATATGTCGCAGAAGAAATGGTTTTTGGGGATATTACAACAGGCCCATCAAATGATTTACAGGTTGCAACAAGTTTGGCTCGTGCAATGGTGACTAGATGGGGAATGAGTGAAGCTATTGGCCCTGTTGCTCTTGAAAGTGATGGTGGTAGGACAATGTTTGGTAGAGGAGTTGAAGACAAAGATTATGGGGAAAAAACTAGTGCTCTTATAGATGAAGAAGTTTCAAAGATTATGAATGAAGCATTTGCCAAAACTAGAGAAATTATGAAAGAAAAAAGAAATATTTTAGAGGCTATAGCAAATAAACTCATAGAGGTAGAGACCTTAGAACAAGCAGAATTTAATGATTTGCTTAAGATAAATGGTATAACTCCAAAGACTAAAGAATAAATAAAAATTTACAATTAAAAAAAACCTTACAAAAGTAAGGTTTTTTTTAATTGTCCGTCCTCTAGGGCTGTGAGTACACTTTTTGACCTCGACTAAAACTTTTTCGTCAAAAAGCTTTGTCTGGTCACCAGCTCGTCTGTTTTTCTTACTAGAAAAACATGATTTTGTTGTTCGAATCCTAGACGCAAGAGAAGCAGTTCTTTTTGCTAGGACGGACAATAAAAATCACACTAACGTGTGTTTTTTAAATTGTCCGTCCTCTAGGATTCGAACCTAGGACCCCAGAGGTATAAGCTCTGTGCTCTAACCAACTGAGCTAAGGACGGATATGTTGGTTTTGTAAACTATATAACTATTATATTATAACACTTTTCGCCTAACCAAGACAGCTAAGGACGAGTATGTTGGTTTACCTAAAGATAATATTATCTTATTTTTATTCAAAATGCAATTTTAGATTTTTTGAATTAAGGTTTTGAGATAGTAGGGGTAAAGAGGAGAGAGTTTCATCTTTTTCTATCAATGAGATTGCTTCGTTTCTCGCAGCTTCTACCATTTTAATATTTCGGAGTGCTTCCATCCCAACATCTGTAATGCCCCACTGTTTATCTCCAGACAAAAGTCCTGCTCCTCTCAAAGACAAATCAAGTTCCGCTAATTCAAAACCATTTTTTGCTGTCTTCAATGCATTAAGTCTATCTATTGTTTTTTGTGTTTTTGCGTTTGCAAATAAATAACAATAAGCCTGATTTTCTGAACGGATAACTCTTCCTCTGAGCTGATGGAGTTGGGCAAGACCAAATCTTTCTGCTCCTTCTATTATAATAACAGTTGCATTTGGAATACTTACCCCAACTTCAATAACAGAAGTAGAAACAAGAATATCTATTTTATGATCAGCAAAATCACGCATGACTTTTTCTTTTTTATCTTTTGTCATTTTACTATGCATTATTTCGATATTGTAATCCTTGAAAATATCTTTTTTAAGTCTATTTGCTTCTCCTGTTACAGATTTTACATCTAATTTTATTTTTTCTTCATCATCAGCATCTTCTATTTTTGGACAAATAACATAAAGTTGTCGGCCTTCTTCTAGTTGTTTTTTTATTTCCTCATACGATTCAGTTCTTTTATTCTCTGAAATAATTTGAGTTATTACACTTTTTCTTCCTTCAGGCATTTGATCAATAATCGATAAATCTAAGTCTCCATATATTGTAAGAGCTAGGGTTCTAGGGATAGGAGTTGCTGTCATCGATAAATAGTGAGGAGAGTGTCCTTCTTTTTTTGCTAGTTTCATTCTTTGGTTTGTTCCAAAACGATGTTGTTCATCTACTATCACTAATCCCAAATCTTCGAACTGTACTGATTTAGAAATCAGAGAATGTGTACCTATAACAATAGGAATTTCTCCATTTTTTACCCATTTAAGTAATTGGTTTTTTGATATAGGTGTCCATGTTCGTATTTGCTTGCCGCCTTCCCAGTGTGCACTTTTGCTAGGAAATTTACGACAACCAGAAGAAGTGATAAGTCCTATAGATATTCCCGTATGGTCAAAATACTTTATAAAATTTTCATAAAGCTGAATAGCAAGAACTTCTGTTGGCGCCATATATGCTACTTGAATATTTCCGAAGTTTTGACCTATAGGCCTGTTTTTTATCACAGCATAAGCAATAGTCGCAGCTATGAAAGTTTTTCCAGAACCAACATCTCCTTCTACTAATCTATACATAGGTTTGTCTTTTTTTAAATCTTCCAATATTGTTTTGATTGTTTTTTCTTGAGATTCTGTTGGTTTAAACGGGAATCTTGAGACAAAATCCTCTATATCTTTTTTATCAATTTTTAATTTATAAGAATAAAGTTTTTCGTGCCTTTTCCTTTCTTCTTGTCTAGCAAGTTGAATGAAAAAAACTTCTTCAAAAGCAAATCTTTTCCTTGCCATTTCTGCATGTTCTTTTTTCTTTGGAGAGTGTATCCAAAAGAGTGCTGTGTGAAGAGAGGGGAGTTTATATTTTTCTAAAATTTCTTTAGGTAAATATTCCTCGATATTTTTGACACAATCTTGTTTTAATATTTTTTGTATTGCATGGTAAATCCATTTAGATGTGACTCCTTTTGATTCACTGTATACAGGATATCCAAATTGAAAACCTTCTTTATCTTTGTTTTCGTTTGCAAAAAGGGTATCATGTAGATCTATTGGCAAAATATCATCTTTTTGAATCTCAGGATTTGTTATTGTTAGACCATAATCATTTTCTGTTATTTTTCCTGTTATTTTTACAGTAGATCCATCTTTTATCATTTTTGCTAAATATGGCTGATGAAACCAGACTATTTTTATCGAGCCTGTTATGTCAGAAACAATAGCTTGTCCCATAGGTATTTTGCTTTTAAAACTTTTCTTTGTTTCGAGATTTGAAATTTTCCCTAAAATAGTGACATTCTCTCCATCTTTTAAAGTGTTTATATATCTTATTTCACTTATGTCGCTGTATCTGTTAGGAAAATAATAAATTAAATCTTTAATTGAAATAAGTCCAAGTTTGGAGAGTG
>CAYUOT010000027.1:0-6153 GCA_964446475.1 uncultured Candidatus Saccharibacteria bacterium
CAGGACTCTCAGTTTCAGATTTCACTTCTCCTAATATTTCTAATTGGACAAACAATGCAAACTATATTACCGATGGTAATACTAATTGGGATAATAGTTATGGGTTTATAACTGACGGTAATACAGGTTGGGATAATTCATATGGATTCCTAACTTCATACACAGAGACAGATCCTGTATTTTCAGCTTACACTTTTTCTGGTTCAGGAACTCAGCTTGCTCTTACAAACTCACCAGTATTCACAACCCCATCACTTGGAGTAGCAACTGCGACAAGTATAAATAATTTACCAATATCACAAAATAATACAGATTTTAATGTGAAGGTTGGTCAAGATGCGGGATTAAATTTAGTCGCTGGTGCGCAATACAATACATTTTTGGGTTATGAAGCAGGACAGTCAAGTTCAGGCGGTTCAAACCATCAGGCAGATTATAATACAGCTGTTGGTTATCAGTCTCTCTACTCCAACACTAGCGGCAACCAAAACACCGCCAACGGATATCATTCTTTGTATTCCAATACAACCGGTTATTATAACACCGCCAACGGATATCTATCTTTGTCTTTAAATACAACCGGTTCTAACAACACGGCCACAGGTCTTCAATCTTTAATTCGCAACACCACTGGTAATAGCAACACTGCCAATGGTTCTCAATCTTTGATGTACAATACCACTGGTTACTATAACACAGCTAATGGATATGGTTCTTTACGTTTTAACACCACCGGTAATTTAAACACCGCCAATGGGTATGAGTCTTTAAATAATAACACCACCGGTTCTTACAATATAGCCATAGGTTTTGCCGCGGGATATTCTATTTCAGGCAATTCAGCCAATAATACTACCTCGGATTACTCTATTTATATTGGACCAAATACCAAACCCCTCGCCGACGATGACCAAAATGAAATTGTAATTGGTTATTATGCAACTGGTAACGGGAGCAATACAGCAACTATTGGTAATTCATCTTTACTTCGCACATATCTTACAGGCGTAAACTTAAAAGCAGGATCTGCAACAGCTGGTACTGCACCTCTTAAACTATCCGCTGGTACAAACCTAACTACCACTGAAGCAGGTGCCATAGAATATGACGGCACGCACTTATACTTCACCGCAACAAACGGTGGACCAAGATACCAACTTGATCAACAAGGTGGGGGACTTACAGTAGGCACTACAGGAATCACTTCTGGAACTTCAGGAAACATCCTATATAACAACGCAGGCACACTTGGAGAAATGACAACATCCGGCACAGGTACACAACTCGCTCTTACTACTTCTCCATCATTTACAACTCCGTCGTTAGGAGTAGCAACTGCAACATCTATAAACGGAGTAGCTTTATCTACTTCAGCTGGAGTAACTAACTTCCTAGCAGGTGATGGTACATACAAAGCAGTATCTGCCACTGTGATGGGTTTTTCTTTAGACAATACTGACTTCAATACAAAAGTAGGAACAAATGCAGGACTAAACCTAGTCGCTGGTGCCCAATCCAACACCTTTTTAGGTTATGAGGCAGGATTATCAAGTTCTACACTCTCAACAAATGCCGCTGACTATAATACCGCAGTAGGTTATCGTTCCCTATATTCCAACACCACCGGTAATGTTAACACCGCCAATGGTTATGGTTCTTTATTTTCTAACACCACCGGTTATTCTAACACTGCCACTGGTTCTAGTTCTTTATATTCTAATACTACTGGCTATCAGAATACTGCCACTGGTTCTGGTTCTTTACTTTTTAATACTTCTGGTCGTTACAACACTGCCACTGGTTTTACTTCTTTATCAAATAATACTACAGGTCATTCTAACACTGCCACTGGTTCTGGTTCTTTACTTTTAAATACTACAGGTCATTCTAACACTGCCACTGGTTCCTATTCTTTACATTTCAATACCTCTGGTTATTCCAACACAGCCAATGGTATTTCTTCTTTGGGAAATAACACCGTCGGCTCTAATAACACAGCATTAGGGTATATGTCAGGAGCATATTATGGATCTTCATCTGATAATATCTCTTCCAGTAACTCTCTCTATCTTGGTTATGATACTCGAGCATCAGCGAATGGAAATACAAATGAAATAGTAGTTGGATACATTACCATCGGTCATGGTTCAAATACTGCTACCTGGGGTAATACAGCAATCACCGGTCACTACTTCTCCGGTAATGTCCAATACACTTCATACGGAGCAGGTACACTTACCACAGATGCAAGTGGTAATATCACAGCCTCATCTGATGAAAGATTAAAGAATATCATAGGGTACTATGATAATACTGATAAAGACATTGATGAGAATATTGATAACACTAGTAGTACAAACACAGACAATGATACTAATAACATAAACGAGAAACAAAAATCAGCATTAGAAAGAATAATGGAAATCAATCCAATCATATACAAATGGAATGAAAAGAGTGGACTAGAAACAGAACATGAATACGTCGGTTTCTCTGCTCAAAACTTACAACTTGCTATTCCAGAAGCCGTTGGATTAGACAAAAGAGTAGATCCAGAAACTGGAGAGAACTACCTCACTATCTCTGATCGTCCTATCCTTGCTACTGTTGTGAATGCGATAAAAGAACTTAATCTAAAAGTAGAAGCAATATCTCTAGATGATAATGATTCAAATATATTCTCTTCTGTTATTAAAAAGGTTGAAAATGGTATTGCATATTTGACTGGGTTGGTGGTTGATACGATAGAGATAGGTAGTAGTGATAAGCCAACAGGAATTATTCTTTATAGCAAGAGTGGAGATAAATATTGTCTATTTATAGACGAAAAAGGGAATTCAGTTACTGAGGCAATGCAAGAAGGAGATGAATGTCCTAAAATAGAAGCACCTAGTGATATAGATGAAGATGGGGTAGTAGATGAAATAGACAATTGTCCATCTATTCCAAATAGCTTACAAGAAGACGAAGATAGTGATGGGGTAGGTGATGCTTGTAAAAAAGTGCAAGAGATTAACCCAAATAATCCTCCAGCAGACCCAAAAGAACCTGAAGCTGGAACTGTTTAATAAAAGTTATATAAATAAAAACCCTGAGAAATCTCAGGGTTTTTATATTTAGATACTTTTTACTATTCTTTCGAATGTTTCTGGGTTTTTCAAAGCCAAATCAGAAAGTATTTTACGGTCTATTTTGATGTCTTTCTTTTTTAGTCCATCTATAAATTTACTGTATGAAAGTCCAAGTGGGCGAATAGCTGCATTGATTCTGACTGTCCAGAGACTTCTTGCGTCTGCTTTTTTGTCTTTTCTATGTGCAAATGAGTATGCTCCTGCATGACGAAGTGCGTCTTTTGCTTGTGCTTCCTTTTTACTTCTTCCGAATCTATACCCTTTTGCTTGAGATAGGGTATTTTTTCTTCTCTTGTTCTTTATTACTCCTCTTTTTACTCTTGTCATATAAGTTAGGTTCTAGCTAATCGGTGCTAGTAACTATAAATTATTTTAATAAAATTATTTACTCTTGGTAAATATTAAGCGTTTGCTAAATAAGTTCTTTTGACCTTATTTGAAAATGATTTTTCTGTCATTTTCTTTCCGCCTAGTTGTTTAACTCTTGCTTGTCTTGAGTTAAAGTGATTAAAACCAGGCTTTCTTGCCAAGATTTTCTTTTTCTTGGTTACCTTTAGACGCTTTGTTAATGATTTGTTTGTTTTTATACTCATACAAATTATTTATGCTTTTAATGTTGAGACTTTGTCTTTCTCAATTGTTATCGTTGGACCTTTTGGACCCTTTTTGTAATCCTCTGAAATCTTAAAGTTTTCGGTTATAAGATGTAGAACTCTATCTAATCTCTCTCTTAAGAATGTTTCACTCATGTATTTAGATCTTCCTGAGAGGAATAATTCTACTTTTATACGATGTCCTTCTTTTAACCATTCTGAAGCCTTTTTTGCTTTTAGTGCGAGGTCGTTATCGCCTGTACCGACTTTAATCTGTATAGATTTTGTTTCGGTTGTTTTTGCACCAGCTTTTGCTTTCTTTTGTTTTTTATTTTGTTCGTATTTATACTTACCGTAGTCTGCTATTTTTGCAATCGGAGGGTTAGCATTGGGTGTTATTTCAATCAAATCCAAGCCCAGAGAATTAGCTTTTTCAAGTGCTTCTCTCAATGATAAAACGCCAAGGTTTTCACCATCGTTCGAAATAACTCGAACTTCTTTAGCTCTTATTTGATTGTTTATTCTTTCACTCAATTTAAATAATTCCGATAGAAATAATAGATTACCTACCTGAAATGTATATTAGCATAAATGTGTTAATATAGCAATATGAATGAGAAGGTTATTGTTGTTAATAAAAGGGTTGGTCAAACTCCACTTGATTGCATACTGGAGATTAAAAATAAAGACAAAAATCTAGCTGATTTATCTATAACATATGCGGGGAGGCTTGACCCTCTGGCAGAAGGTGTTCTTTTGTTGCTTGTTGGTGATGAATGTTTGAAAAAGGAAGAATATTTAAAATTACCAAAAGTCTATGAAGTTGAAATTCTTTTTGGTTTTAGTACAGATACTTATGATGTATTAGGAAAGGTTGAGAATGATGGAACGAAAGAATTGTTTGATTTTTTGTGGTCTGGCTCTGTTCCCCTTTCCCTCGTCCGAGGACCCAAAAAATTAAATAATTCTGAAGTTTCTTTGAAAGATATTCTCGAAGATTTCACAGGATATTTTGACCAAAAATATCCGCCATATTCTTCTCGTACAGTTTTAGGCAAACCTCTTTTTAAATGGGCGAGAGAAGGGAAATTATCTGAGATAGAAATACCAACTCACAATGTTCATATAGATAGGATTGAAATTATAGGAAAATCTTCATATTCAGGATTAGAGCTTTTAAATAAAATTAAAAAAGATATCTCTCTTGTTTTTGGTGATTTTAGACAAGAAGAAATATTAAAAATTTGGGAAGAAAAATTAAAGAAACAGAATGAAAATATTTTTCATTCTGTTTCTGTTAGCGTTTTTTCTGGGGGAGGTGTATATATGCGCTCTATTGCAAATGATATTGGTGAAAAAATTGGTATCCCCGCTCTTGCTCTTAGAATCAAAAGGGTTAGTATTGGAGATTTTAAGTTATAAGCTATTTTTAAGCGATATTATTTTCTGCATTAGGTTGTCTGCTGGTAAAAACTTACCATTAAGAGGAACATAAAATTTACCATTAACCCTACTCTTATCTGCTGAAACAGGTAGACCTCCCTCATTTAGCATTTCTTGGTCATTGTAGTTATCTCCCATTATCATAATGTTTTCTTTCTTTATATTAAAAATTTTCATCAAATTTTTAATACCAAGTGCTTTTGTTTGTTTTTTGTCTATTAGAATATCATAAGCTTCTCCGTTCCAGACTGTAGTTAGGTTTTTATCTTTTTTAACTATTTCTTCTATTTCTTTAACTCTCTTTTCACAATGGATTGTTATTATAAATTCTTTTGGTTCAAATCCTTTTACAAGTTTATTTTTTAGAGCTTTTTCTTTAAGTATTGGGTATATATTTTGAAAATACTCAAAGCTGTTTATATGTTGATATATTTGACCCCTATACCATGTTGCACTACCGTTTTCATAGGTTAAACTAACAAATGGTAATATTTCACGAAACATTTCTTGTAGCATATATAGACCACGACCAGAGCTTATATTTATTAAAAATCCCATGTTGTGAAGTTGTTTTATTTGTTCTATTTGTTTTTGTGCTATTGTTTTTGTTTCAAGTGTTGTTGTATTTCCTTTTTGTTTTATTTTTGTTCCTCTAGGAACTATTACTCCGTCAACATCAAAAACAACCATTTTTACTTTACTAATATCTTTTATTGTCATTTCTTCAAGTGGTTTCATTTTTATTTAAAAATTATTTATATATAAATATAATAACCTTTTTCAGAAATTAAAACAAAAAACACCCCTATTGTGGGGTGCTATTTTCCAATATATATAGTTTCATTTTCAAGAGGTAGTGTTAACATTACTCTCTTTTCATCTTCAGGCTTTTTCAAAAACACTTTTATGTTTTTGAATTTTGGGTCAAGGAAATCTTCATCTATTCCAGATTTTTTCATTTCCCCAACTTTATTTTTAATGATTTC
>CAYUOT010000028.1:0-4952 GCA_964446475.1 uncultured Candidatus Saccharibacteria bacterium
ATAGTTATTATAGACAGAAACAATATTCAACTAGACGGAAAAACAGAAAACATAATGCCACTGGAAGACCTGTCTCTTAAATTAAAATCTTTCAACCTATACACACAAATAATAGACGGACATTCATTTGAGGAAATAGATGATGTTATCTCAAATGCTCATAAAAACAAAGAAAGTACTTCTATTATAATTGCAAATACTATTCCATCAAAAGGAATAAAAGAATGGGAAAATAACTATAAATGGCACGGTAAAGTTCCAAATAATGAAGAATTAGAATTAGCATTAAAAGAATTAGAAAATACAAACTAAAATCTATATGCTTAATCAGAATTTAAAACTAAATACAAAAATATTTAATAACGATGTTATATTAAAATCAACAAGAAGTGGTTTTGGAGACGGTCTTCTTTTTGCTGGTGGAAATGATGATAGAATAGTAGCTCTAACAGCAGATTTAACAGAATCTACAAAGATGAATTTATTTGCCGAAAGATTCCCTGATAGATTTTTTAATGTTGGTATCGCTGAACAAAACTTAGCAGGAGTTGCTTCTGGACTAGCCATAAGAAACAAAATACCATTTATTGCTTCTTTTGGAATATTTACACCAGGAAGAAATTGGGAACAAATACGAACAAATATTTGTTATAACAATAGACCCGTAAAAATAGCAGGAACACATACAGGACTATCTGCTTCTTCTGACGGAGGAAGTCACCAGGCATTAGAAGATATAGCAATAACCAGAGTATTACCCAACATGACAGTAATAGTTCCTTGCGACTATCTTGAATCTAAAAAGGCGACAATATCAATTTCTCAAAATGATAACCCGACATACTTGAGATTAACTAGAAATGATACCCCCATAATTACAACAGAAGAAACACCTTTTGAAATAGGCAAAGCTCAAATTGTTTTTACACCTGAACATGGACTTGCTCAAATAGGAATAATAGCTTCTGGTCCTATTTTATATAGAGCAATAATAGCTGCAAAAGAGTTAGAAGAAAGAGGAATAAAAGTAAAAGTTATGAACCTCTCTACGATAAAACCACTTGATGAAAAGGCAATAATAGAACTAGCTAAAGAAACAAAAAAAATTATCACTTGCGAAGAGCATCAAATTGCAGGTGGTGTTGGAAGCGCCGTCGCCGAATGTTTATCTAAAAATTATCCTACTCATATAGAAATGGTTGGAATTGATAACAAATTTGGACAATCAGGAACAACAGAAGAATTATATAAATATTATGGATTAGAAAAAGAAAATATAATAAAAGCTGTAGAAAAACTAACTAAAAAATCTGGGAATTAATCCCAGATTTTTTAGTTAGTTACTTGTTATTATTTGCTCTTTTTTTAAATTTTTAGATTTATATTCTTTTTCCTTTATAAGTAGTTCATCATTTATTGATGAAATTTTTAAATGAATATTTTTTATAATATTATCTACATCAAGACCTTCATATACTCCATTTTCATTTTCTTCTAAATCTTCAATTAAATCATACAATTTAATCAAACCATCACTTAACTCTATAATACTTTTATCTAACTCCGGAATTAAATTATTTATATTTTCTATTTCAGTTAAAGGTCCTTTATGCTCATTACTATTATTATATAATTCGGTTATTGAAACCTCATCTTTATTTATAGATATATCTGGCTTAAATGAATTCATGTCTATAGAATTACTGGTAATAAATTCTTCTTTCTTTAATTTATTTAAATTTTCCATATTAATTTAATTTTTTAACTTTATAATCTTTATTTATGTTTTTTATAAATAACTCTAAATCTTTTCTATTCATAAGACCAGCTTGTGGTCCTATTTTCATTACAGTAGACATGGCGTTAACAGACCCCCAAATCAAAGCATCCTCTATCTCCATACCGAGGGCTATAGCTGTTACAAAAGCTGCTGAATATGAATCCCCAGCACCTGTAACTTCTAAAGAGTCTTGTGAATAAGGCTCTAAAAAGAAAATGTCTTTACCGTCATAACAAAAAGAACCATTTAAACTATCTGTAATAACAACAATTTTAGGACCAAGTTCATAAATCTTACGAAGTAAAACTTTTATGTCTTTTTCTTCGATTTTCAAAATCCTCTCTGCTTCTTCTTTGTTGCATAAAAATATTTTGGTATTTTTGTATATTTCTTTTAAAATTTCAAAACCTAATTTAACTTGAAAAGTTCCAGGTTGAAAAGCTAAAGAGATATCTTTATTTTTATTTAAATAATTAATTATTTCTTTGTGATAGTCGATAGAATTAGAAGCAAGTGATGATAAATAAATCCAATCTGGTTTTTTTATTTTCTTAGGAAAAGAATAGGGGAATTCTGTATGTTTAGTTAGAATTGTTCTGTCTTTTTTATACCATAAAACATAATGATAATTTGAAACATAATTTTTTATTTTATAAACAAGAGATATATCAACTTTTTGTTTTTTTAACTCTTTTATACTTTTTACCCCAGTGTCATCATTACCAACATAAGACAATAATCTAGAATTCAAACCTAGCTTACTAACAGCAACAGCAACATTTGCTGCATTTCCAGTAGCATGACAAATATCTACTTTTTCATAAGGAATTTTACTACCAAAATCTAAACAAAGCTCACAACCTCCTCCGTTTATATCACATTTTGTTTCAGCATCTTTTATTTGAATAAAAGCATCTGTTGCCAAATCTCCTATAGCCAAAAAATTAATATTTTTTTTCATTGTGTCATTATATCATATTTTAAATATGATATGTTATAATATATTTATGTTAAAATCGCTAAAAGAATATATAAAAGAAGCAGAAGAAAAAGGTGTCGCTATTGGACACTTTAATGTTTCAAACATAGAAGCAGTTAATGCTATTTACAATGTAGCCAAAAAGCTTAATGTTCCTGTTATTATAGGGGTCTCAGAAGGAGAAGAAGATTTTATTGGTGCAAATAATATCGCAAATATAATAAAAGGTATAAGAGAAAAAGATAATTATCCAATATTTTTAAATGCTGACCATCATTATACTTTTGAAAGAGTAAAAAATGTTTTAGATATTGGTTTTGACAGTGCTATTATAGATGGAGCAAAACTACCAATAGAAGAAAATATATCTTTAGCAAAAAAATGTGTTGAATATTCCAAAAATATTAACAGGGAAGTTTTAATAGAAGGAGAAATTGGTTTTATAGGTCAATCCTCAAAAATACTAGATAAAATACCTGAAGGCGTAAGTGAGGAAACAATGACAAAACCAGAAGACGCTAAGTATTTCACAGAACAAACAGGCGTAGATTTGTTATCAGCTTCTGTCGGCAATATACACGGAATGATTAAAGGTGGTAACCCCAAAATAGACATAGAAAGAATCAAAGAAATAAAAAAAGCTTGTAGTGTTCCATTGGTTTTGCATGGAGGTTCAGGAATATCAGATGAAGATTTTAGAGAAGCGATAAAAGCTGGAATTTCAGTTATACATATAAATACAGAAATAAGAATAGCTTACAGAGAGGCTCTTCAAAAATATTTAGAAGAAAATCCAAACGAAATAGCTCCATATAAAATTCTAGCGGGGTCAGTAAAAGCAATAGAAGATGTTGTGGAAAAGAGACTAAAACTATTTAATAATTTAGATTAAAAAATAAAAGCTTACACTATCACAGTGTAAGCTTTTTAGATTTTTAGTATCCTCCTACGGTTTGATTCATTCGAGTAGAACGAAGTTCTTCTTTGATCCCATGTATTTCTTTTTTGCTTTGGATAATTTTTCTTGTTAAAAATTGTCCTATACACAGACTCCTCTCTTTTAAAAGATCAGTTCTTTCTTCTGCAACTTCAATCATTAGAACTAATTCTTCGTTAAAGGAAAGTAAGTCGTTAATAATTTTTATTGAACTTTGTTCCTCTTTTTTAAGACAAAAATTTTCTTCGAGAAGATCTTTTGATTTTTCTTGCTCTTTTTTTAAAAGCTTTTTATTATTCAGCCACAAAAAAAAGAAACAAAGTAAAACAAGCATAACAAAAAATAAAGCAATGTACATCATGATTTATATTTTTAAAAAATTAGACAAAATTCTCATTTCAAAACTAAAGATGTTTTTTATATCTTTGACAGTATTTATGTGTTCTATATCAGAAAGTCTTTCTGATATTTGGAGCGCAGTTGTTTTTATTAAAAAAAGTTCGTATTTCCTTTGTTCAGAAATATTCATATTTTTAATTTTTAACACCTCTTTTTTTAATTCACCTTTTATCAAAGATTCATCTTTTAAATAATCATCAAAAGAAAAATCATCTTCATTTTTGACAATAGTCTTCTTATTTTTTTCTCTCATTAAATAAAGAGAAACAGAGACAATAAAAACAAAAACCATTATTATATACACAAATGATTTCATATATCTATTTTTTAGTTAAACATCATATTTTTATAAACAATATCACAAATATTAATACATGTCAATTTTAATATTTGCAAAAATTACAATTTAATGTTAATATTTTTTTTATGAATAAATTAACCGCAATAAAGCGAAGTAAAACAGAAAAGCTTGCAGACATGCGACGTAACGGTATGGTGCCGGCTGTTGTTTATGGCGCTCGTGTGGAAAACACTATGATTTCCGTACCGAGTGTTTTGTTTGGTAAAATATTAAAAGAAGCAGGAGAAACAAGTACAGTATCTCTTGAAATAGCAGAAGGAAAAGATTCATCTACATCCAAAAAAGTAGATGTTCTTATTCACGAAGTTCAAAAAGACCCTATTAAAGGTTTTCCTATACATATAGATTTTCTTGCTGTAGATATGAACAAGCCTATTGAGATTGCTGTTCCTCTTGAATTTGAAGGAATAGCCCCAGCTGATAAAAATGGATTAGGTGTGCTAGTTAAAGCTCTCTATGAAGTAGAAATAAGAGCATTACCAAAAGACATTCCTCA
>CAYUOT010000029.1:0-4363 GCA_964446475.1 uncultured Candidatus Saccharibacteria bacterium
ACATAATTTCACCCCTCCTATTTAAAATAGGAGAAATACTAGCCATAACATGATATTCTTCTCCATTCTTTCTTTTATTTATAATCTCTCCAGTAAAAATATCTTTGTCCTCTTTTATTGTTTTCCACATTTTTTCGTAAAACTCTTTTGACATTTTATCACTTCGCCAAAGAACTCCAGCCTTTTTATTCATAAATTCAACAAAACTATAACCTGTAATTTTTTCTATAGCCTTATTTCCATATATAACAATACCTTCTGGGTCAGTTATAACAACATGATCAGAAACATTATCAACAGCCAACTTAAACTTCTCTAAATCTTTTGCTAATTCTTCTGAAGTATCTTTTTCTTCTTCAATATCCTCGAGAAGATTAATCACAGCCTTTTGAGAATTTTCAAAATCTTCATTACTCTTTGAAAGTTCTTTTATTTTTTGATTTAAACTTTCGTTAGATATATTAAATTCATTAATTTTATTTCTTAACCCCTTGACCATAAAGTTAAAAGCCGTAGAAAGTTTTCCAATTTCATCTTTTCTGTTAAATAAATCTTCATTAAAAGAAACATCAATATTACCCCCGCTTATTTTCTGAGAAACATTTGATAGCTCTATTATCGGTTTAGTTATCTGTCCAGAAAAAATAAAAACAAAAATCATTATTAAAACAATAATTAAAATAGAAACTACGATTGTGGCCGTAACAAGAATAGATTGATTTTTATCCATATCCATAATAATATTAGACAAATTTTCTGTTTCTAAAATTATCAAATCGGTTAAATTTTGTTTTGCTACTTCAAATTTAAAAGTCAAATCTTCATACGCAGAAGAAACCCCTGCAACAACACCTTTTTCTTGTATTTCAAATTTAGAATTTTCAATACTATCTATTATATTTTTCAAAGAATTTTTAAAACTCCTATACGAGAGCCTAGTCTTATTGCTTACGCTCTCATCTAAAAATAAAACATCTAATTCTCTTTCTATCTTTTTTATATCTTCTAATTTTTTATAGTATGGAGAATAATCACCTGAATTAAAGCTTCTGTAACTTATCTCAATCAATTCCCAGACATTATCTCTTAATACCTCTTCTTTAATAATATTACTATTAACGTCTCTGTATTTATTTAATAAATTATTATTAACAATAAACACAAAGCCCATAAGCGAAGAAAACGCTACAATAATAGTTACAAACCCTATAATAATTTTTGTTTTAATGGAATTCATTTTTATAAATTAAAACTTTCTATAAACATCATCTTTTTTATGATAGCCATCTTTAATAATTGTATCTTCTATATTATCTTTTGTTATCACAGTTGGTTCAATCAAATAAGCTGGTATATCGTATTTGCCGTCATTTATAATTCCATTTGATTCAATATTGATACCCTTTGCCATAAGAACTGCCATTTCTACAACAGAAGAGGCAAGATCTTTAACAGGTTTATAAACTGTAATAGTTTGTGTTCCTGAGATAATTCTCTTTATAGCTGCAAGTTCTGCATCTTGTCCAGAAACTGGGATTTTACCATCTAGCCCATATTCCCTAAGGGCCATTATCGCCCCAAGAGCTGTTCCATCATTTGCTGCAATAACCCCATCTATTTTTCCTCCACTTTTTGATAAATATTCTTTTAGATTAGTAAAGGCAAAATCCAAATTCCAATCTGTTGTAAACTTATCATAAACAATTTCAATTTTGTTTTCATCTATTAATGGTTTCAATATTTTCATAGAGCCGTCTTTCAGTAAAAAAGCATTATTATCTCTTTCTGAGCCACCAACATAAGCAATCTTGGGCTTTAATCCTGCTTCTATTTTGTCTTTAAGTTCTTTTATTACATACTCAGCTTGATATTCTCCGACTTTTTCATTATCAAAAGAAATATATAAATCTGTATTAGAATTTTTAATTAAACGATCATATGAAATAACTTTTATGCCTGCCTGATGAGCTTTCTCTATAACGCCAACAAGGGCATCAGCTTGGTAAGGAACAACCACAATAACATCTACGCCATTTATAATCATTTCTTCTATTTGCATTGCTTGTTTTTGTGAATCATTTTGAGCAACCTGTAAATCAACAGTTACACCCAGCTCCTCAGCTTTCGCAAGAAACTCTTCCCTATCTTTTTGCCATCTCTCCTCTTTTAGAGTTGTGATAGAAAAGCCAATCAAAATATCTTCATTTAAGCCAACTTCTTTATTTTTATTATTGTTATTATTCAAAACGAACAAGACAAACACTATACCAATAATAACAATAAAAAGTATTGAGATAATTATAATATTTGAAAAGCCTCTTTGTTTTTTAAATTCTATTTTCATAATTTAATAAATTTTAACTAATAATTTTATTATTTTTAAGACTATCTATCTCTTTCTTGAGTTCTATCATTTTAAGTTCTCTGTTTATCATTAATTTATTAATTCGCTCTAATTCCTCTAATTTATCATTTAATTTTTTTGTTCTTTCTTCTACCATTAACTCTAACCCATTTTTTAAATCTTCTAATTCCTTTGTTCTCTCTTTAACTTTTTCTTCGAGACTACCTCTTTCTTCTTCAAGTTCTCTGGTTCTTTCTTTGATTTTAACTTCAAGAACTGTATAGGATTCTTTTAATTTAGTAGTCATTTCATTAAACACAACAGCAAGTTGACCTATTTCATCTTTAGAAACTATGTCGTTTTTAACATCTAAATTACCTTTTTGAATTTCCAAAGAAGATTCTTTGAGCTTAAAAATATTTTTTAAAACAATGGTATTCAATAGAGCAAAAACAGAAACAGAAATAATTAATATACCTGCAATATTAATTATTAATATAAATAATGTAAAAGTCAAAACACGATAACTTGAATCTTCATTCGATATACCTTGATGAATAACCGCAACGACTCTGCCATTTACAACAATTGGAGATATAACACAGAGCAATTGTTCACCATGCATATCCCCTTCTCTTATTGTTTCAACACCATGAAAAGCCTCATCTATATCTGATTTTTCTTCTTGGGTAAATAAGGGGGTGCTACTATTTTCACTTGAATATATCACTGTATAATCATCTCTAATAATTTCAGAAAATACAATCTTTTCACCAATTAAGGCTTTCAGCTTATTTTTATCCGCAGAAGTTTCAAAAGTAAGATCCCCACTCTCTAAAAGATAATGATAGGAATTTAATCTTTCCAACAACAACTTACTTTCATTTTCACTTTTATTATAAACAGAGAGAGAGCCAATAATTAAAAGGACTAGAGTTAATGGAATTAAAGTAAGAAGAATAATTTTATATTTAAGACTATGCAATTTAATTTAATTATTATCTATTTTTTTAATATCGGCCATTATTAATGAGTAGGCTTGATCTGCTGTGATTTCTCCTTCCATTACAGAACCCAAATGAATAGTAAATGGTAATGTTAGGTCTTTATATTTAGAACCTAGTATATAATCAACTGTTTTCGAGTCAAAAACATTTCCTCCGTATTTATCAGTTATATATGTAATGAAGTTATCAAATTGATCAAGTTTTACAGAAGTAGATCCTGCTTTACTTAAATTCCCTTTAATACCAGAAGGTGCCTTAGCATACCTAATCCACTTTTCGGCAGAATTTGGAGTGGAAAAAGACATTACCATATCTGTCGCCTCTTTTACAGAAGGAGAATCCTTCATAACTGCAAACATTGGATTATATCCGCCCATGTAATGATTCACTTGTTGATATACAGGCATTTCAACAGGAACCATTTTCATAGTTTTATTTGCATCTATTCCATGCCAATGACTAAACATCCAACTAGCACCACAAGCAGTAAATACTGCTTTATTTTCAAGTACATAATAACGAGTATCGAACCATGATAAATCTTTCCACCCAGAAATCAATGGTTTGTATTTACTAAGTTCTTCTATCGACTTCAATGCTTTTTTCATGGCTATAAGTTTTGCAGTCGAAGGATTAACATCTTCCAAGTCTTTTATATTAGAAATTTCTGATCTAAAGAGACTTTGAAAAATATTCCAAGTAGAAGGAGCATAACCAATACCCCCCTTATAATCCCCACTATCATATAATATAGGAATATTTGTCCCATTATTTTTATTATATTCACTAACAGCTTTAAAATAACTTAAAAGATCCTCAAAGGTCATGTCCTTGTCTTTTATTGTTATCCCCATTTTGTCTGTAAGCTCTTTATTGTAAAAAAATGGTTGATAAAAACCTTCAATATATGGTCCTGAGATAATACCATTCATATTATTCCTAAACTGAGGATCGGAAAGTATAAAAGATTTCTGAGAATCAGCAAAACCTGTAACTTTTTCAAAATCAACTA
>CAYUOT010000030.1:0-4066 GCA_964446475.1 uncultured Candidatus Saccharibacteria bacterium
TCGAACCCACATCCCTTGCGAGACACGATTTTAAGTCGTGCGCGTATACCAATTCCGCCACTCGGGCAATTAAAACTAAACAAACCAACCTAGATATAATATTACAATTTCCAAAAAAATACAAATTTTGCTATACTTGTTATTATGTCAAAAGAATATTATACAACTATAGGGCTTGAAATACATGCTGAAATGAAAACTAATTCAAAGATGTTTTGTGGCTGTAAAAACAACCCTGACGAAAAAACCCCCAATACTAATATTTGCCCTGTGTGTATGGCTCACCCAGGAACTCTTCCTGTTATAAACAAAAAAGCAGTAGAAAATGTTATCAAAGTAGGACTTGCTATAGGTGCTAATATTGCTGACTTCACAGAATTTGATCGTAAAAATTATTTCTATCCAGATATTCCGAAAGCTTATCAAATATCTCAATATAAATACCCAATAGTTTCAGGTGGAGAGTTGAAAGGTATAAAAATTACTCGTGTTCATCTAGAAGAAGACACAGCAACTTCTAAACATCCAGAAGGCGCAGAGAAAGATTATAGTCTTGTGGACTTCAACCGTGCCGGTGTTCCTCTTATGGAGCTTGTAACTGAACCTGTAATACATTCTGCAAAAGAAGCAGGAGATTTTGGCAGAGAACTTCAGCTTCTACTTCGTTACCTTGGGGTTTCTGATGCCAACATGGAAAAAGGAGAGATGCGAGTAGAATTAAACATCTCTATTTCACCTGACAAAAATAAATTTGGGACAAAAGTAGAGGTGAAAAACATCAATTCATTTAGAGCTATGGAGCGAGCAGCTGAGTATGAAACAAAAAGAATGTTTGCACTTTATGACGAGGGGAGAGAAAATGAGATAGTTCAAGAAACTCGTGGCTGGGACGAAAATAAAGGTGTAACATTTTCACAGAGATCAAAAGAAAATGCAAATGATTATCGTTATTTTCCAGACCCAGATCTTCCAAAACTTTTCTTAAATGAGGTTTTTGATATTGAAAAATTACGAATTGGGCTTCCAGAGCTCCCAGGAATAAGAAGAAACAGATATAGAGATACTTATGGTATTAAAGATGAAGATATAGAAAGCTACATAACGGATAAAGAACTTGGTGATTGGTTTGAAAAAATATCAGATAAATTAAAAGACAAAGAAAAAATTCGTCTTGCTTCCAATTACATAACATCTGATTATTTAGGTCTTAAAAAAAACAACCTAGAGGTTAATCTCCCAAGTATAGAGAATTTTGCTGAATTAATAGAAATGGTAAGTAATGATAAAATATCTTCTCGCGTAGCAAAAGATATACTTGCTATGATAGTTATCGAAGATAATTCTCCAATGAAAATAGCTGAAACCAAAGATTTACTTCAGAAAAATGACGAAGGGACTCTTAAAGAAATCATAGAAAAAGTAATTATTGACAATCCTGTTGTTGTAGAAACATATAAAGGTGGCAAAGAAAACGCTCTCATGTCTCTCGTTGGTCAAGTCATGAAAGCAACTAGTGGTAGTGCCAACCCGGCTCTAGTTCAAAAATTATTAAAAGAAATTATTGGATAAAAATTTTTTAAATTAATTTTGAAATGAAAACGAATAATTATTTTTATAAAATATTATTAACTGCTTCACTATTAGCTAATTTTGGTGATAATTTAATAGGCCCATTTTATGCTATTTTTGTAAAAAATATAGGTGGTTCAATATTACAATTAGGGTACTCTGTGACTGTCTTTAGTATATCTACGGGATTATTAATAATATTAATAGGTAAAATATCAGATAAAATAAATAAAGACTTAATAACAACACTAGGATATTTTATCTATGCCATCGCAAGTCTTTTTTATTTGATAATAGATTCTCCTTGGCAATTATTCGTTCTACAAATAATCTTTGCAATAGGAACAGCCTTTCTTTCGGCACCACTATCAGCACTGTTTTCAAAATATATAGATAAAGAAAAAGAAGGCGAGGGATGGGGTTTAAATCAAGGAGGAAGTTATATAGCCACAGCAATTTCTGTGTTTATTGGAACATTTATAGTAAATAAATTTGGTTTTAATATATTATTTATTATAATGTTTTCTATTCAAATAATAGCCACAATAATTCAATCAAGAATATATTTCTTAAATCGCAAATTAAAGTAAAAATGAGTATTTAAAATACTCATTTTTATCATCACAACCTATTTTCAAATTTTTAATAAATTTTAGTAGTTTGATTACTAAAATTATTTTTTGTTTGATAAAAAATAATGCTATAATATAAACACTATGGAAAATACAAATAAAATAAAAGTTGCAATTAATGGTTTTGGAAGAATAGGGAGAGCAGTTTTAAAAATTGCTTGGGACCGACCAGAATTAGAAATAGTCGCAGTTAATGATCTAGGATCTATTGATAGTTTGTCTTATTTACTAGAATACGACACAGTATATGGTAAATGGGGAAAAAATATCGAAATAGAAAAAGATGAAACTGGGTTAAATTCTTTCATTATCATAGACGATAGAAAAATTAAATATATTTCAGAAAAAGATACTACGAAGCTTCCTTGGAAAGATTTAAATATTGATGTAGTTGTAGAATCAACTGGTATTTTTACTTCTTACGATAAAGCAAAATTTCATCTTGATTGTGGAGCTAAAAAGGTTGTAATATCTGCCCCTTCAAAAGGTAAAGATTCGGAAACAAAAGGTGAAACTATTCTTCTTGGGGTAAATGAAGACAAGTTTGGTATTTGTGATATTACTTCTAATGCATCTTGCACTACGAATGCAGCTTCACCAATTATCGCTATTCTTTACGAAACTCTTGGAGTCGAAAAAGCAATTTTAAACACTGTTCATGGATATACAGCAACTCAAGCACTTGTTGACGGTCCAAGTAAAAAGGATTTAAGAGAAGGTAGAGCTGCTGCTCAAAACATAATTCCATCCTCTACAGGGGCTGCGATTGCTGTTACAGAAGCATTTCCAGTGTTAAAAGGTTTATTTGATGGTATTTCTATTCGTGTGCCTGTTGTTTGTGGTTCTATTGTTGATATAACTTTCATTTCAAAAAGAGATACAACAAAAGAAGAGGTAAATGAAATATTAAAAAATGCATCAAAAGATGTCCGTTGGGAAAAAATATTTGCAATAACAGAAGACCCAATAGTTTCTTCTGACATACTTGGAGAAAGCCATGCGTGTATTGCTGACCTTGAGATGACTCGTGTCGTCGGAGGGAACCTTGTGAAAGTCCTTGGATGGTATGATAATGAAATGGGGTATACTTATACTCTTATAGACCATGTTGTAAAAACAGGCAAAAGTATTAAATAAAATGAATATAGATAAAAAATTAGAATATGCAGATGTTAATACAGAGAGTATAAAAACATTATTTAAAATACGTACCCCATCATTAATCATTGGGTTAATGATGGGAATAGGGATTTCTCTAATAACATCAAGATTTGAAGAAGTATTATCCCAAAATATACAAATTGCATTTTTTTTACCTTTTATAATCTATTCTGCTGATGCAATCGGAACACAAACAGAAGCAATTTATTCTCGTGATGTAAAAAATAAAAAACAAATAAAATTTATTCATTATTTATACAAAGAATTTAGTTTAGGTGCAATTTTTGGATTGATATTTGGTATTTCTTCTGGAATCATTGCATATATATGGCTTAAAAACATTTTAATATCTTTAAGTGTAGGAATTTCTTGCCTATTAACTATTTTATTAGCACCCATAGTTGCTTTATTTATTGCTCATATAATTAAATTAACTCACAGAGATCCGGCTGCTGGATCTGGGCCAATAGCTACAGTTTTTCAAGATATGATTAGTGTAATAATATATGGGATAGTTACAAGTTTAATAATTTTATAAAATATAATATGAATTATAAAAAATTGTTTATTGGAGGAGATCACGCTGGATTTGAATTAAAAGAAAAAATAAAAGAATACCTAAAAAGTTTAAATCATAAAGTCAATGATATGGGGGCTTTTTCTTATGACCCAAATGATGATTATCCAGATTTTATTTTACCAGT
>CAYUOT010000031.1:0-1139 GCA_964446475.1 uncultured Candidatus Saccharibacteria bacterium
ACGGTCTAATAGGTAAGCTTACTATTGCAAAGATGAATGAATTGAAATAGTTAAAGGTTAATTATAAAATGCGTCAGCCTTCGGCTGACGCATTTTATTGTGATATATCTTCCTAACTAATTTTACTCCCCAGCGCTTTCTACTTGTATTTCTCCAAATCGACTTCTCACTTCTTTTAGTAGGGAATCGGCAACTTTTTTATTCTCCCTTAGCCATGTACGAGTTGCGTCATATCCACGACCCATAGAGACTTTTTCTCCTTCTTTGTTTTTGTATGAGTATGAAGCTCCTGCCTTGTCTATTATTCCAAGTTTTTCTCCTAGGGCCATTATTTCTCCTTCTCTAGAAATTCCTTCTCCGTATAATATATCAAATTCTGTTTGCTTGAATGGGGAAGCTACTTTGTTTTTGACTATCTTTACTCTAGTGCGACTACCAACAACATCATCTCCCTTCTTTATTTGGGCAATCCTTCTGATATCTATACGAATAGTTGTGTAGAATTTCAAAGCCTTACCACCAGGAGTAGTCTCTGGGTTTCCAAACATAACACCTATTTGCATGCGGATTTGATTTATGAAAATAACAACAGTTTTTGAATGTGCAACTATTGCTGTTAGTTTTCTTAAGGCTTGAGACATAAGGCGGGCTTGTTTACCAACATGTGATTGACCCATATCTCCCTCTATTTCATCTTTTGGAGTAAGAGCAGCAACTGAGTCTATTACAATGACATCTATTTTTCCAGATCTTATCAAACTCTCAGTAATTTCTAGTCCTTGCTCTCCATTATCTGGTTGAGAAATAAGCAAGTCTTTTATATTTACCCCAAGCTTACTTGCATAATCAGGGTCCATAGCATGCTCCGCGTCTATATAAGCACAAATACCACCTTTCTTTTGTGCCTCAGCTACTATATGTAAGGCGAGAGTAGTTTTACCTGATGATTCTGGTCCAAATATTTCTATCATTCTACCACGAGGTACACCCCCAACTCCAAGAGCCATATCAAGCCCAATAGACCCCGTAGGGATTACATCTACGTCTACCTTTGGAGTGTCTCCAAGCTTCATTATTGCACCTTCACCAAATTTTGTTTGGATTGCTTTTATTGTATCTTCTATTGCTCCGCCTGTTTC
>CAYUOT010000031.1:1239-3668 GCA_964446475.1 uncultured Candidatus Saccharibacteria bacterium
CTTTTATAAATAATTTAATTTATAATTTCTTCTTCTTTCTCTTTAAATGCAATCGACTCTGCATTTTCTTTTTCTACTAATTCAAATTCTTTCTCTTTATGATTTTTAAATTTATCACTAGCTTCAATCTTCACAACAGAATATCCAGGTAGGGGATCAATCAGTTCTCTGAAGTATCCATCCTTGTCTATAAATATTTCTCTGCCGTTTATTGCAACCATGGTTGCCTTCTTGGCAAAACCTTCAACAGCAAAAACAGAGCTTTCTTTGTCAATTCTAGAAACAGAAGCTTCTATTTTCACCCCTTGGGTAATAAAACAAGTATTGAAATAAGCAAAAGCACCGATAGTGCCAAAAAGCAAAAATAAAGAAAATATTTTAACCCAGTATTTTATATCTTTGTCTTTTAATTTTTTCATTTTAATCTCCTACTATTATATCATCTGTATTATTTGTTGGCTTCTCAAAAACATCTCTTCTTTTTGAACCATTTTGTGGGCCTATAACACCTCTTTCTTCGAGCATATCTATCAATTTTGCTGCTCTGGCATACCCAACACCTAATTTTCTTTGGAGGAAGGATGTTGAAGCATTCCCTGTATCTATTACTACCATTCTTGCATCTTCATATAGGGGGTCATCTCCTTTTTCTTCTCCACCTTCGAGTTCATCGCTAAATAGATTCTTGCCACCTTTATCTATATCTCCTGTTAGTTCTATTGTTTCAGGGAGTTCATCTATATATGCATCTTTTAGATATTGTACCACTTTTTTAACTTCTTCTTCTGATATAAATGAACTTTGAAGTCTCTCTGGTTGTGGTGATTCTGATGAAGAATAGAGCATATCTCCAGCGCCTAGAAGCTTTTCAGCACCTCCTTGGTCAAGAATAGTTCTAGAATCTACCTGTGAAGATACTTGTAGAGCCACACGAGTAGGGACATTGGCTTTGATAAGACCGGTAATAACATTAACCGATGGTCTTTGTGTTGATAGTATCAAATGTATTCCAACTGCACGAGACATCTGTGCAAGTCTAACAATGGCTGTTTCTAGCTCTCTAGGATATGATTGCATAATATCTGCCAATTCATCGATGACAATAACAATATATGGCATCTTTTCCGCTTCTCCGTTTTTAGATTTGCCATATACTTGTGAATGGTATGAACCGATATCTCTAACAGCTTCTGCTTGGAGAATATCATATCTGCGATCCATTTCTTTCGCTGCCCATTTTAAAGCTAAAATAGTTTTTTTTGGCTCTGTAATAACAGGGGTTAGTAGGTGAGGTATTTTATTATAAAGTGTAAGTTCAACTCTCTTTGGGTCCACCATTATAAATTTCAAATCCTCTGGTCCATTTCTATAAAGCAGAGAAGTTATAATAGAGTGAATAGTCACAGATTTACCAGAACCAGTTGTTCCGGCTACGAGCATGTGTGGCATCTTTGCTAGATTCCCAAAAATAGATTTTCCAGATAGTCCTCGTCCTAATGCAACAGTTAGTGGCTTAGAAGAATTTTGGAAGCTTGCGTCAGATAGCATTGTTGCAAGTCCAACTGTTGATTTCACTTTATTTGGTATTTCAATACCTACAAGCGACTTACCAGGGATAGGTGCTTCTATACGAATAGGGTGGGCAGCTAGGGCGAGAGATAGGTCATTTTGAAGTCCCACTATGCGAGAGAGTTTAACCCCCTGCGCTGGTTTGAGTGCGTATCTAGTAACAGTTGGTCCGATAGTTACTTCGTCCATTTCGACAGAGATCCCGAAGTTCATGAGAGTTCTCTGGATGATATTCATGTTTCCTTTCATGTCACCGACATTTGCTTTCCCTTTATCTTTTTCTAGTAGTGAAATAGGTGGAGGAGTGTATGCTTTGGATACAAATTTTTTGCCGATAATCTCATTTTCTTTTTTAGAGTTTTCTTTGATAGGAGTCTCTTCATATTCGATTCCAGTATCTTCTATTTTTGTTTCGGTTTTTTTAATTTCATTTTGAACTTTTTCGTGTGTGTTTATTTCATCTATTCCGTCGATTAATGGGGCTTCTCTCTTTGCGAAAATTTTGCTTAAATTAATTTTGAAAATTGATAGTAATCTTTTCCATAGGGAAGTGAGATTTGGTTTTTCGTCAAACATCGCGATGAGAGAAATTATGATAATCATTCCGAGTATCAAGATTCCTCCATACATGCCGAAAAGTTTTACTGATGGCCACGCTACGAATCTACCTAAGTATCCTCCATAAGTTAGTATCTCACTTTTGCCAGCACCATTGCTTGCAATGTCCATTATTCCGAGAGAAGACAAGAAGATGATTGTGAAGATTATAGACTTGAGTCTGGCAACAGTAAACTCTCCTTTCTGTAGAAGTGAAATTCCAATTGCTCCGAAGAATACAGGTAGAAGAAAAAAACCAAGAC
>CAYUOT010000032.1:0-3100 GCA_964446475.1 uncultured Candidatus Saccharibacteria bacterium
CTTTTAAAAATAAATAACTAATCCTCCACCAGTCGGACTGGTGGAGAAAACATTTTCAAAGATAAGTCAACTCTTCCCAAGTCAGGGAAGCATTTAATTAGTTTCCCACCAGTCGGACTGGTGGAGGACGGACTGGTGGAGGATTTTGTAATTAAACTAGGCTATTTATATAATCCCATTTATTTTAAGCAATTCTTCTATTCCCTCTTTCATTTTAATTTCTGGCTCCCAGCCGAGAAGTTCTTTTGCTTTTGTTATGTCTGCTTTGGTGTGTTTTGGCTCTACTCTAGGCGAAACATAAGCTACATTGCCACCGATTAGTTTTGCCAAACAGTTCACAGAGCAAGCACTTTCTCCACATCCGATATTTATAATCTCACCATTACCCACCTTTTCACTTTTCATTGCCAAAATATTTGCCTTTGCTACATCTAAAACATTTACGAAATCACGAGTTTGTTCACCATCACCTGTAACAATAAGAGTATCATTTGTTTTTCTTGATTCAACAAAACTAGGAATAACTGAAGCGTAAGTCCCTTGAGCTCTCTGTCTAGGGCCATAAACACTAAAATATCTAAGGGATACTGTTTCTATACCATATAAATCCGAATACAGATTGCAATACATTTCTGCTGAAGACTTCTGAACACCATAAGGAGAAGAAGGAATAACGGGATATTCTTCTTTTGTTGGAATTTGTGCATTATCCCCATAAACAACATTGGAAGAAGCAAAAATAAAACGCTTTACACCAGATATCCTAGAGACATCTAAAACATTTAGAAATCCGCACAAGTTTACAGTATTGGTTTCAACAGGGTTATGTCTAGAATATTCTATTTGAGTTAGAGCTGCATCATGAAAAACATATTTTGCATTTTCAAAAATTGGAAACAAGGAATCTCTTTCTCTAATATCTATTTCATGAAATATGGCTTCTTTGTTTATATCTTCTATCTTACCTGTATAAAGATTATCTATAACATGAACTTCGTAACCTTCAGCAATTAAAAGGTCAACAATATGGGAGCCTATAAAACCAGCTCCGCCTGTAACTATAACTTTTTCTTTTTGCATAGATTTCAATTATATCATCACTTTTAATTAACTAAAACCAAACTTCCTTCATTTTATTTAAAAATATTTCAAAATCTTTATTTGGCTCAAGAGACTGAACTTTTTCTGCTATTTTATAAGAATCTTTATATTTAGGTGCTTTTACTACAGCTCTCCTAGCCCATAGTCGAGCATTTTTGTAATCTTTTTTATAAACATAAAGCTGGGAAAACATTATATCAACATTTGGATTACCTGGACTAAGCTCACTCGCCTTTTCTAGGTTTGAATAAGCATAATCCCATATCTTGGGATCAACATAGCCTGTTATATACATTCTATATGTTATTAATTTTGCGATAGTTAATCGAGACAAATAGCTTTCTGGCTCTTTTTTGATATCTTTTTCAAGTTCAAAAATAATAGAATTTATTTCATCCAAAAACAATGGTCTGGTATTTTCATCTAACTTTTCAGAATTTGATAAATAAAAATTAAAAGTTTTATTTGAAACATAAGCATTGTCTTCTACCCCACCAAACAAAGATGTAGACTGCAAACCATCTCTTATATTTTTGAATTCAGTTAGTGATTTGTTTAGATTTAATTTTTTCCAAGCCAAAGATTCTCTCCATGGTAAGACTGCAAAAGCAATAAAAGAAAAGGCGGAAAAAATTAAAAGAAATGTAACAAAAAACTTCTTTTTGCTTTCATTTATTTTTATAGAAAAAACCTCTCTGTCAAATAGTATAGCTAAGCCTAAAATAAAATAAAACATCAAATAGGTAGTAACAGTATCAAAAACAAAAAGATTTTGGATAAAATAACCAAATAATATTGCAATAAATACTAATCTAAAAATCTTGTATTCATCAACATCTCCCTCACTATCTTTTTTAAATTTAAACAAAACATAAAACAATATGAATAATAGAGAAAGATAAGAAACAAGTCCTAGAAGACCATTATTTGATAAATATTCCCAAACGATATTATGAGGTTTTGATAAATACTCTGTACTTTCTGGAAAATAACTTCTATCAAAATAGCGATAAAAAACTTTCCCAAAATTATCAAAACCGTTACCCAAAAGAGGTTTTTGTTGAAAGTTTAAAGCTGCCATTTCCCATGCTACAAATCTATTTTCTGTTTTTTCTTGTGTATATATTTGATTTATTTTTGAAGATTTATCAGTCATTGATAAAGATAATACAAAAATAAAAGAAAGAAGGACAATGAGAGAAACCAACCCTGAGATCTGTAACTTCTTGTTTTTTGAGAAAATCAAAGCAAATAACCCAAAAAACAAAAGAGATATTATAATCCCCACAGTTGCCCCATTGGCAACACCAAGCAAAAGCAATGGACTTTGAGATATTTCAGAAAACGAAACATTTCCTCTCAATATATCAATATTAAAAAATAGTGGACAAAGAGAAATAAAAATAACAGAAATAGCAGTTAATACTTTTTGCCATATTTTTTTGTAATAAAAAAACAAACCTATACCAAAGAATATATTAAAAAGCAGATACGCACCTGCATAAGAAGAATTCCCTATTGTTCCACTAAAATCAACAAAAAGTTTATATATCGTATTCCCCGTGTATGAAAAAAACGCAACAATTACGCTTGAAATAAAAGAAACTAAAATTATTTTTTTGAAAAAAGATTTGTCTATTTTAACTAATTCTCCAATCAGAATACCAAATATTGAAATAAAATAAATAAATATTAGATTGGTAGGAAAAGCAAAATACCCAAAAAATGAATGTCTGGGATTAACACCTAAAATAGAACTTAGAGTTAAAATAAACAAAAAAACAGCAATAGCTATATGTATTTTATTTATTTTGAAAGAAAAATTTTTATTTTTTCTAATAAAAAGTGTATAAAAAAATAGCATTAAAGAAATGCTCCCTATCGCTAGGGATATCTTTGTCATACCAAAAGGATACCAATGACTATTGTTAAAATAAAGCGGAACCATAAAAACCACAAAACAAGCAATGTATTTCACTATTTCTAATTGCCATATTTT
>CAYUOT010000033.1:0-2721 GCA_964446475.1 uncultured Candidatus Saccharibacteria bacterium
GCTTTAACAACAAATCTTCCTCAAAATATATCTTCACCTTTTTCTTTTAGTTTTTGGAATAATTAAATTATGAATAATATTTCATCAAAAAATAATAAAGGTTTTACTTTGGTTGAAATGCTTATATATATAGGCATCTTTTCAGTTTTTATTGTTACTATAAATATATTTTTTAATATGATTTCTTCATATAGAAATAGAGGAGAAATGATTATGGAGGTTAATGATCAAGGCTCATTAACTGTAAGAACAATAACAAGAAGCATAAGAAATGCAAAATCTATAAGTATTCCGATTTCTGGTTCATCTGGTTCATCTCTTACTCTTGAGACCTATGACCCTCTTACCAATCCCACAATATTTTCACTTACAGAAAACGGAGTTTTGCAAATAAAAGAAGGTGGGGAAGAGTCAGAATTTCTTTTAAATGATAAAGTTGTAATCGAAAATTTGATATTTAATAATATTGGATCAGTTGGCAGTCCTAGTGCTATAGAGTTTAGTTTTAAATTAAAAAACAGGTCGTCTATTAAAAAATCAGAAAATTTTTCTTCAGATTTTTATGGAACAGCGTCTATTAGATAAAAATAAAAAAAATAAAGGATTTGTTACCCTTTTTATAGTTTTAATATTAGGTAGTGTTGCTCTTGGACTTATATTTTCTTTATCTCAAGGTTCTTTTATGTCTATAAAAACAAGTAATGAAAATAAAAAATTTTCTAAGCTAAAATTAACAGTAGATACTTGTGCTGAAATAGCACTTGAAAAAATAAGAGAAAATAATGATTATCTTGGCTCTGAAAATGTTTTGATTGATGGGGGTATTTGTAATTTTAATATAATAAACGAAGGAATGGGGAAAAGAATTGATATTTCTAGTTCTATTGGGGATTTTAATAAAGGATTGATTGTAATTATAGATTCTTTTAATCCGATTAGTATTTTTTCTTGGCAAGAAGTTTAGTTTTTATTTATAAAATGTTATTATATATACAATAGTATGGATGATAAAAAAAATAAATTTTCAATAAGAAAAAAGGTTACAATAGCTGTATTAATTTTTAGTTTGCTTTTTTCTATTCTTATCTCATTTTTTTCTATAAAAGTTATTTTAAAAAGTTATGAAAATATTGAAAATGATGTTGTCGACATAAACATAAGAAGGGTAAATTACTCAATAAAATATTTAATAGAAAATCAGGTTGTTAAATTAAAAGACTGGTCTGTTTGGGATGATACATATTTTTTCCTTAAAGATGGGGATGATTCTTACGTAGAAGATAATTTACAAGATATAGGTTTAATTAACTTGAATATTAATTTTATGGTTTTTGTTGATTCTAATAAAAATATCATTTATTCCAAGATTGTTAATTTAGATACTGGTGAAAATTTAGATAGCGAATTAATATCTGGTTTTGTTATAAAACAACAATCTTTATTGTCTCATAATAAATTAGACAGTACTGTTTCTGGAGTTTTTGAAACTCCTTATGGTTTGGCTATTATTTCATCTTCTCCTGTTTTACAAAATGACGGATCAGGACCTTCATCAGGAACTTTAATTTTTGGTAATTTTTTAAATGATAATTTTCTAAAAAGTTTAAGTGGTTTGATTATATATCCGGTTTCTATTTTTAGCTATTATGGTAATTTACCTGACGATGTTGTTGCAGCAAGAGAAAATTTATTAAATAATTATAATTATACAAAAATATTGTCAAATAATGAGATTGCAGGATATGTAAAATTAGAAAATACAGAAGGTGGTTCTGTTGCCATAATAAAGATATCCTTACCAAGAGATTTTTATTCACAAGGGTTAAGAAGTTTTTTGATTTTTATAATGATATCTAGTTTATTATTTTTGCTTTTTGCTTTTGGTTGTATTTATTTATTAGAGATACTTATTCTTAAAAAGTTCACTAAAATAACAAAAGATATAAAAGAAATAGGAGAGGATGGTACTTTTGAAAAAAGAATAGATTTTATTGGGTCTGATGAATTCGCTGAGTTGGCAAATTCAATAAACAGAATGATAGATAAAATAAAATATTTAAGAGATAGAGAAATTTCTTCGTTGGAACAAGAAAAAAATGCTATTAATAATTTAAAAATGCATGTAGAAAGAACAGGGAAGTTGAATAAACTAATGGTAAAGAGAGAGTTAAAAATGATTGAATTAAAAAAAGAGATAGAAAAATTAAAAAAGTCGAATAATAGTTAACAATTTATTAATATATTTATTATGAATAAAAACAAGATAATAGGATTGGTGGTTTTGATTCTGATTATTATTGTTTCAATTGTTGGGTTTTTGTTATTTAGAAATAATAATAGTGAAACAAAGATTAAAAGAACAGATATTTTAATGTTAAATGATAGGGAAATTAAGACCATCAATATGCAAGGCCACTGGAAAGGAGAGGATATGAGGGAGAATTTTGTTTTAGAAACAATAAAAGAGTTTGAATCTAGAAATCCAAATCTGAATTTAAATTTAAAATGGAATAAGGAATTTCCAGATGGAAGGTCTGGTGCTATTAAGGCAATAGTTGACCAGATTAAGAGTGGTAAAATTGATTGGGATATAATCTGGCTTGAGCCTTTTTATTATCAAGAGATTGCAAGTGCTCTAGGTGATAAAGATTGGGGTAAAAAATATCTAGTTGATTTTGAAAAAGTTACAGGTTTTGCTGATTCTCAGAAATCTTTTATACT
>CAYUOT010000034.1:0-2376 GCA_964446475.1 uncultured Candidatus Saccharibacteria bacterium
ACCTATAGCAAATATATTTGCATATGCACCAAGGAGTATAACAAAAAGAAAGACTGACAATATTTTAGGCCAGTGAGATTTGAAGATAGTTTTCATTTTAAAAATCATGTTTTAATTTTAACATTTTTAAACAAAAAAATACACACTAATTTAGAGATTCTATAAAAAAAGTTATAAGCATTCCAACCAAAATAACACCAATAAACGAAACTATAACTTTTATTGCGCCTTTTCTCTTCATATAAATACATACTATCAAAACTCTTTACTTAAAACAATTATTTAAGTAACATTAAAACATGAGAAAATCATGGATAATATCTTTCACAGATTTAGTGTCTTTTTGGACAGCTTTTTTTGTTGTAATTTTTGTAAGATTTGGGCACAGTGACTATCTAGATGTCCTATCTACCCACACCTATCCTTTTCTTATCCTATTTCTAACTTGGATTTTTGTATTTTATGTTTTTGGACTCTATAATATATTTTCAATAAAACCAACAACATCAAATATCCAAAAATATATTATTTCCATAAGCATATCTTTTGTGGTTGGTATATTTCTCTTTTATCTATCCCCCGCATTTATAATAGCTCCAAAAATAAACCTGCTTCTCCAAATCATATTATTTGGAGTATTATCTTATTATCTCAGATACCTACTATACAAAAGATATTTCCTGCTTGCATCAAGACCCGTCATTTTCATAGGAGAAAGTATATATATAAAAAATTTAAACGAAATAATAAAAAACAATCAACAACTTGGATTTAAAATCTTTGGCTCTTTTGATTCCATAGAAAAAATATACAACTCAAAAATCCCCACCAAAAATTTAATGATAATATTCGACAAAATTCCAAAATTTAAAGAAAAAGAATTAGTAGAAATATTAGGTAGTAGATTAGAAATAATAGATACAGCTACAGCATATGAAAAAATACTCCAAAAAATACCACTCGACCTAATAGATCAAGACTGGATTATAAAAAATATAAAAACAAAAGAAGACCAAGTATTTGAATTTATAAACAAGGCAATAGACTTATTTTTTTCTATAACTGTTTTGATACTAACCTCCCCTTTTATTTTAATATCCGCAATATTTATATATATAGAAGACAAAGGAAAAATATTATACAAACAAAGTCGTGTAGGATTAAATGGAAAAATATTTAATATATACAAACTTCGCTCTATGATAATTGATTCCGAAAAAAATGGTGCCGTTTGGTCATCTGGAAACAGCGATAGTAGGGTCACAAAAATAGGAAAAATTCTTCGCAAAACTCATCTCGATGAAGTTCCACAAATGATAAACATAATCCGAGGTGACATCACTCTCGTAGGACCTCGACCAGAGAGACCAGAATTCGTAGAGAAACTTGAAAAAGAAATCCCACATTATGCGATGAGACATATAGTAAAACCAGGGTTTACAGGCTGGGCACAAATAAAATATCGCTATGCTAGAACAACAGACGATTCAAAAGAAAAATTCGAATACGATTTTTATTACATTAAAAATAAAAATTTCTTCTTAAATATAGAGATAGTATTAAAGACTATTAGAATCATATTAACTCATTAATTTCTCTCAATAGCAATCACCCTATAGCAAGGACAGTCCTTGCTATAGGGTGATTTTGTTTTTATAAAAATAAAAATTTTCTACAAAATCCTTGAAGGATTGTTTTGTGTTAAAATATTCTGGAAATGATTCCTTATTTAAAATACTTTTTTCTACTCTATCCTCTTTTATATAATCTTGATAACTAGAATAATTATAAGAATCCAAAAATTTTTTCATTTTATTTTTATCAAAATTATTATCCTCTTTTCCCCACCCAGAAAATTCTATATCTAAAGCATTTAAATGAATATAAGCAAAAAGTTCTCTCATATAATTATCATCATTTTTTATACACTTAGATTTAAACGGTCCACCAAACAAAGAGCCTTGCCTTTGATATTTAATATTAAAATACATTGAATATCCTGTTCCTAGTTTTTTCATAAATTTTGTAATTCCTCCATCAATCTCTTGTCTAACTAATAAATGAAAATGGTTAGTCATCAAACACCAAGCACCTAGAGAAACTAATCTTTCTCCTTTATCTAAAACTAAAATTTCATCAAATGTTTTATGTGAATGATTTATAAGGTTATCTAGTCTTAACTGACTGTTTGAATTTGCTATATACAAAAGCATTACAAAACGCTCATAATCATATTTTGATTTAAATATATTTCTCTTATCTATCCCCCTATTATATAAATGATAGTATTCTCCTGTGATAAAAGGATCTTTTCTTAACATGATTTAATTATATTCTTTTAAATACCTGTAGCAAGGACTGTCCTTGCTATTCTAA
>CAYUOT010000035.1:0-2331 GCA_964446475.1 uncultured Candidatus Saccharibacteria bacterium
CCTGTCCCTAAAATACCATCAGCAGTTATCCCTAAATATTGTTGAAGAATTTTTACATCTTCCCCTCTCATCCTAGGAGAAACAAGTTTTAATGTTCTATTTATTGAAGAAACACTACAAACAGGAAATGTATTCAACTCTCCAGAAATATATTTACTCATGTAATTTAAATCTGAAGCTGTAGCTACACCATCTTTGTTAACATCAATTCTTTTTATTTGGTCTTCTGTCAAAACAAATATTGAATCAATACCCTGTTTAGCTATTTTTATATCGTCTTCATCTACATAACCATTGTTGTTAACATCACCATATATTCCACAAGGAGCAAATTTGGAAGAAATATTTGTATTCACACAATTTACCTGTTGAGCAGATGGACCTGTACAACTCACTCCCCCATTTGCTGGAGCTGGGTTTGTACATGTTCTTATTTGAGTAAATGTTCCTGTTTTACAATCTGAAGTTGCGGGAGCCCATGCTGACCAATTGCCGTTAATTTTTTTTGAAGTTATTGTAAAATAATTATCAGACCAATCAGAAATTGAACTATCACTAGTCAAAGAAACCTTTATTTTATATTTTCCTTCCGGAGTATCTTCGTCTATTAGATAATAACCGCTATCTCTTTTAGAATTAGGAATATATTCATCATCTGAACCTCCATTAAATATTTCTAATTCTGGAATATCAACCACGATACTAGAATCATCTGGAATTTTTACAGAATTCCAGATGACTTTTATTTTATCACCTAGTTTATAAATCTCTCCACCATTTGGTGAAATAATTTTTATTGATGGAGTATTATCGTCTTTATCATTAGAAAAATCTGTATAAATATCAATGCATGGAGTTTTTGCAACTTGTTGAGAAGAAGAGCCAACACAATTCGCTCCTCCATTTGCAGGGGATGGATTTGTGCAAGTTCTTGTTTGTGTAAATGTCCCTGTACCACAAGTTGAGGTTGCAGGAGTCCAAGCTGTCCAACCACCGTCTATTTTATTCTTAGAGCAAGTTGAATCATATATATATCTTTCTGTGTTTCCCAAATCATTATCTAACTGAGAACAATCATTTCCCCCATTTGAAGGAGATGGGTTTGTACAAGATCTTGTTTGTCTTCTCATGTAACTATCACACTCTTGATTTTCCCATGCAGTCCACCCCCCATTTATTATACTTCCATCTTGTTTTGGTATATAAAAATTAAACCATGAAGTACAATTATTGTTTTCATCCAATTCTTCTATCATTCCAGGACCGATAGAATTAGGAGATTCTATATCCATACAATATTTAATAGAATAATCTCCAGATTCTGTAAATTTATAATTAACGCCACTATTTGCATAAACCCCAATAGCCATACCTACGCCAGTATTATCATAAACTTTATCAAAAGTATTTATAACATTAGCACCATTTTTCCCTTTGGCTAATTGCCAATAACTTCTAAAATAACCCCCAGGAACCCTAGCTGTTCCTTTATTTGTATATTGAGCTTTAAAAAAGATATCTATATTTGTGGAAACAATTTTATTAATCCATTCTGCTTCTAAATTTTGTATATATATACCTCTAGAAATAGCTAAATCTGGAAGAATTTTATTAGAACTCTTACAATAATATGAAACTATGCAACTATCCTGATTGACTGGAATTAAATCTTGCCCCGAAAAACATGTCGGTTTAGAGACAACGGGACATTTAGATATTTCTAACTCTTCTGCTTTTTCAACCACTTCAACATTTTTCCATGAAGTACAATTATCATTTTCATTTGATTCATCTACGTCATATCTACTATCAACGCAAAGTCTTATGGAATAAGTGCCTGCTTTACCGAAAGACGTATTTGTTTGTACAGGGATTGAACTATTCACCTTTAGATTTTCAACATATGGATTTTTGTATGAGTGCAAATTTGATACTGTCCCTGCTCCCCCTGGTCCAGTAGATTTTTGAAATCTATAATAAAAATAATATTTACCATTTAAAGGAGGATAAGAAGAAGAGCTTGATGTAGATATGGCATCCACATTACCAATATTTTTCATTTCTCCATTAATATCATAAGACACATCTTTGACCAACTGAGGAAAATCGCCCAAGACAGGAATAAGATTTGGCAATGAATCATTGGCCTGTGTGTGATTAAAACCTAAAACCAAAAACAAAAGAATAAAAAAACCTATTAAATATTTTTTCATAATTTATAAATTAAACTAATAATTATATATATTATATATTATATAAAAATATAAAGAAATACTTTTATGCTATAATTTAATAGTGAAACTAAGCGATAAAATTGAAAACCATTTCCGA
>CAYUOT010000036.1:0-2305 GCA_964446475.1 uncultured Candidatus Saccharibacteria bacterium
AGAAGTGAAATTCCAATTGCTCCGAAGAATACAGGTAGAAGAAAAAAACCAAGACCAAGCAATAGGCTGAAATTTCTGTGAAGAAAATCTCCGACTATTCCCGCAATTCCAAATATTGATAATATGATAATGAGACTCAAAAATAGAAAAACTATTCCCCAAATACTATGCCTTGTTTCATCTTTTAATTCCATTTTTGTCCTATTTTTATTTCCTGAATTTTTTGTTTCTTTGTTGTCTTTTTTTGCCATATTTTTTAAGTAAATTATTCGTGTATTATATCATTTTTTGTTATTAGTTTCTAGCAAATAAAATATAATTTTTTATTAAAATAAAATCTATTTTTATTTTAATTTTTATATACTAGAAAACAGTTGCATTCTTGAAAATAGAGTATATAATGGACACATTAAAGACATGAGGTTTTATAAAAATAATTCAAAAGGACATCATGAATAATCAAAAAGACACACAAAAGACATCCATAAATCCTTACGGACAAACGGACATTAGTGCAGAAAAAATGCTTATCAAAAAAGGGTCTTATGAGTTTGCAAACAAAAAGACAGAGAAATTGATAACAGCTCTCTATATGGTTACCGACTGTATGGAGACAGATGAAACCCTCAGAAACAAATTGAGAAGTTTAGGTGTCGAATTGTTGTCCGATATATATAAAATAAATTACCTCTCTATTACAGAAAAATACTCCCACATCTCACGCTCACTCTCACGGGTTTCAGAGATAGTTTCATTCATTGAAATTGCTCAAACTATTGGTTTCATCTCTGAGATGAATAGCATGATTTTGAAAAAAGAATTTAGTATTCTCGCTGGCGAAATCGGCTCACACGAAACCAAAGATAAACACTTCTCATTCTCTCTAGATACAAAAATGTTTGAAGTAGAAAATAGTATGAGTGGGGAAGATTTATTATCCTCAAATACAGAAAACAATTTTATAAAGGACATGTCCATAAAAGACAACTCGATGTCCTTTATAAAAAAAGAAAGTCCTTTACAAAATATTAAACCGAAAAGACATGTCTCTTATTCAGAGATTATGTCCAATAAGGAAGATAGAAGTTTTAAAATCATATCTCTCATAAAGGACAGAAAAAAGACATACCCTAGAGAAGACGGCACACCTATAAAGGACATCTCTCTAGCATTCCCCGATGTCTCTGAGAAAACAATCCAGCGTGAACTAAACTCTCTCGTTGAGAGGGGCAAAATAGAAAAGATAGGGAACAAGAGATGGAGCAGGTACAAGATTCTCTAGTCTGATACCGCTCTCCATTTAGCACACATACGGAATACTTTTCATTTTTAGAAATACAAAAATACAAAATGCGTCAGCCTTCGGCTGACGCATTTTTGCTCCTCCTCTCCTTACTTCTCACTCCATCTCCTCTCTCTCATCTGTCCTCCTTGTAACTCTAGCAAGAAGACACATTTTAAGTTTTCCACACCCAGATATTTGCCTATATATTGTTGCATATTATTTTGCCCAGGTATATAATGTAGATGTGTATTATCGCTTGGAGATTTTTTCTAAGTATGGTAATATATACACATCTCTCACACGAGAGATAGATCATTGAAAATTTAATACTACCTGAATGTTAATACCAAACAATCAGTTAGCGTTGTGGAGTTATAAACTTTCAAACTTTATAATTTTGTGTTTGCACAATTTTATAATTTTTCTGTTTACAACTTTTCAATTCATTAATTTTTCTGTGGTCAAATTTTCTCAAATATTTTTCTTCAGCTTTCTTGTTATCTTTTTGATAGAGACTAGATTACAACAAAGCAAGTGGATTAGTAAGAGAGAAAATGTATCGGCCCTGTCGACAAGGCAGATATGCTTGTCGCCTGCTTGCTCAAGCCGATTCGTTCGGAGAAGCAAAAAGATGACAAGCAGATTCGTGTTTAGTTTTTAGTTCGTTTCCTTGAGTTGATTTCTTTTCTTTTAGATTTGTTTTTGATAGAGGCAAATCACAAAAAGGGAAGTCATCATTGGAAAGGTTTCGATAATTATTTTTTATCTCGCAATTATTTAGATAGAATTTAATTCGACCTAAAATTATAATTATCATTTATATATGCATCATGTTAGTTTTTTCTTTTAACTCATACATTATTTATAAGCAGAGTTTTAAGATAAGTCGAAACTAATTTAAAAATGCATAAGATTTATAAAATATAAAATATGTCAAAATTCAAATTTTTGATCGGTACATTAGTAGTTGCTGGATTTGCTTTCGCAAGTGTAGCAAGTGCAGCATGTAGCGATTTAGCT
>CAYUOT010000037.1:0-2271 GCA_964446475.1 uncultured Candidatus Saccharibacteria bacterium
ATTCTGTTTCTGGACAAACAATACCTGAAGATAAAGAAACATCACCTACAGCAACGATGAATATCAACTAATAATTAATTTAATTAAAATATATAATGAAAAAATATTTATCTATCTTTATCTTATTGTTTATTTTTCCTTTAATTTCTTCAGCCTCTAGTTTGCCTAAATTTCCTATGGCATTTTATGGGGAAGTAACAATCAATGGTAAAAAAGCCCCAGAAGGAACTATTATAAGAGCCTATTATGATAAAGAATTGGTTGGGTCCTCTACTGTAGATGATTTAGGTTTTTATGGAAGTATTGGTTCTATGGAAAAAAAACTTTTAGTTGGGGAAGGTGGTGAAAAAATTAGTTTTAGTTTTCAATCTCCTTTGATTTTATCTAATAAAGAAAGTTTTGGAAAAACCACCATATCTTATCCACAATTTAAAGAAGGACTAGTTGTTAATAAAAATTTAGAATTTTCTTATTCTAAATCTTCAGGGGGAGGGAATAGTGGGGGAAATTATTCGTCTTCCAATTCAACTAAAAAAGCAGACACTTCATTAGTTTTATTGTCAGAAATAGAAAATCTAAATAAGTCTAAGAATCTTAGTGTTAATGAAAATTTATTTAATTTTAAAGAAGTGATAAGGGTTGGTTCAAAAGGAGAGTTTGTAAAAGAGCTTCAAAAATTATTAATTGAAAAAGGTTATCTTTCTGGAAAGGCCGATGGTTCTTTTGGTCCTGCAACTTTAAATGCTGTAAAAGCTTTTCAATTGGCAAATGGGCTTTTTGTTGATGGGATTGTGGGCCATTCCACAAATGCTATTTTGAATAGTATTATAAAAATTTCAGTTATAGATAATACTTCAACATCTTTAGTTGTAAAAAATCCTGGTAATTATAATTTAGGTACAACTATTTTAAAAAATGGAAGTCGAGGGGAAGCAGTTAAGGAGTTGCAGAGATATTTGAATGATACACTTAATCTCGGTTTGGTGATTGATGGAATACTTGGACCTAAAACAATTGTTGTAATTAAACAATGGCAAAAAGAAAGAGGACTTGTTCCAGATGGTTTAGTTGGACCTAAAACAAAAGCAATGATGAAATAGTTTTTGTAAAATAAATGTTAATAAAATAATTTATGAAAAAATAAACATCATATTTAAAATTAATAATAAATTTTAAATATGATTTTAGTAATCATGGATTTAAAAATTATAATATAAAGAATTTATATACATATTATAAAAATTCTTCTTATGAATTTATTTCTAGTATGGATAATCTTATTTTTTTATTATTTAAATAAATCAATAAAGAGAGATTTTTGATTATAGATTATCACAATTAACAGAATATAATATAGAATTAATGTAAAAGTTAAAAATCTTATCTAAACCAATAGAAGATAATTATAATTTATAATTTATATTATAAAAGATTTATAAAAACACCTTAGCGGTTTTTACTTATATATAATTCTTTAAAACTCTCCTGCCGTCTTTATTATCTTAAAAAGTTATGAGATAATATATTTATTAATAAGTTAATAATATTTTAAACATGTCATTAATTAAATGTTCTGAATGTCAAAAAGATATTTCAGATGAAGCAATAAGTTGCCCTTTTTGTGGTAAGCCAAATAAAATAGAAAAAATCCACACAATAGAATTAACTAGTAAGAAATGGAAAATAGTAAAAATTATTTCTGTTTTATTAATTTTTATAGGTGTACTTATTGGTTTTTCTGGTGAAAGTAAGGGTGGCGATGCTGTTACAGGTTTTGGTGTTTTTGTTGTATTTTTGGGTTTGATAATGTTTATTGTTGGTAAAATTGGAGCCTGGTGGTCAAATAGATAATAGTGTTTTAAGAGGTAGGGGGGTTTATCTCTTTTAAACATAACAACTTAGGTTATTGGATTATATGACCCGTAAATATTCCCAAGCCTCTCTTGTTATTTTTTATCAAACATATAAGTCAACTTGTTAACTTTGTAGGCTAATCATTCTTTAAAATAACAATAAGATGTTCTATCTCTTTAACAAATTGATTCCAAAAACATCTCTAGTGCACAAATAAAAATTATTCATCTTGACTTATTTTTTAAATCTATTAATATCAACAAGAATCAAAATAGTTTTTTATTATGGAAAATATTTTTTTAGATTGGAGTCCTATTGGATTTTTAGAAGAAGGGAATGTGGTAGAGGACTTAAAGTCAAACCCACCAGAAGAAGAAATTAAAGTTTATTATTTTTAGTTTCTAAATTATAAAACCT
>CAYUOT010000038.1:0-2053 GCA_964446475.1 uncultured Candidatus Saccharibacteria bacterium
TTTATATTGGTCATGATGAAAACGAATACCTTGGTGTTAACTATGCAAACATGACCCCAATACTTGTTCAGGCGATTAAAGAAATGAATTTGAAAGTGGAAAGTATAAATACTTTTGAATACGATGAAGGTAATTTGATAGAAAATTCTTGGAGAGATTCATTTATAGCCTGGTTTGAAAATATTGAAAATGGAATAAGAGATTTATGGGCAGATAGAATTCATGCTAAAAATGAACTTTGTATAGGAGAGGGTTCCGAAGAAATTTGCTTAAATTCACAAGAACTTAGAGAGGTAAAAAATTTGATTACTTTTATAAACCCTAAAGACGAAGATCCAGCATCTCCATCTACAGGAACAGGTGAATAATTGTTTGTAATTAAAGTTTGATTAAACTATAATATTATTATTAGAAAATTATTTAGTACAAAGATTATGATTTCAAAAATTAAAAAATATTCAAAAGTTTTGGTCGCATCGGTTTTTCTATTTGGTTCTATTTTTAGTATAGCTGTTGCTGCGACAGGAACGATTGACTCTACATACAAAACAGCTGCTCTTTGTACTAATACAGATTGTTCCACCTATACTCGTATAAATTTCAAGCCATCATCTCTTACAGGTAGTCAGATTATTTCTGTCACAGATGATGAAATTACAGGTTATGCATGGTCAGAAACTTTTGGTTGGATAAATATGTCTCCTACTACGAGTGGGGTTAAAAATGATGGGAAAGGAAATCTTTCGGGGTTTGCTTGGGGAGAAAATGCTGGCTGGATTAATTTTGATCCTACTAATGGCGGTGTCATTATAGACGATGGAGAATTTTCTGGATGGGCTTGGGCTCAAAACTACGGTTGGATAAAATTTAATTGCGCAAATAACGATTCTTGTGTTAAGACAAGCTGGAAGCTATCTGATGATAGTGGTACAACCATAATCACCCCTCCGTCAACTCTTTGTCCAGCAGGGTATGTAATGCAAGGAGATCGTTGTGTTTTGCCAACCCCTACCTGTCCAGATGGTTATTCTTTGCAAGAAGGTCAGTGTATTTTAAATAGTGCAGATAAATGTTTAAATATTCCTAATATACAATTGTCTGTCCCTGATGGTTATACTAAACAGGGGAATGATTGTTTTTTGAAAACTATTCCAAAGGATGTTTGTATTAATCTTGATAGTGAACAATTAACTGTTCCTCCTAATTATGAATTGAAAAATGGATTATGTGTACTCAAACAAGAAACAGATTACTGTCAAAATATTTCAGAAATTCAGACAAGTGTTCCCGCTGGTTATATTATAGATGGTTCGAATAATTGTATAAGTTTTTGTGAAGCTTATCCGTCAGATACAGCTTGTGTAGGGGTAGTGGAAGAAGAGGACTTTTGTGAATTAAATCCAAATCATCCATCGTGTATAGTAACACCTCCTTCTACAACCGATGATGGTAATGGTCTGGCTATAACGCAAGACACTTTTGAAAATTTTTTAAATAAATTAAATGATGTTTTAAATATTGATTTATCAAAAACAATAGATACAATTAAAGATGCAATTAAAACAACACAAGGTAAAACTGTTTCAAGTACTGTTGCTTTGACGGGTATTGTATCTGGTGCATTAATGGGCCTAACCACTGCTTTGTTTGCAAATCCTCTTGTTTTCTCAGAATTATTCTTTATCCCTATGCGTATTTGGAGTCTAATTCTTGCTGCGCTTGGAATAAGAAGAAAAAATCGTCCTTGGGGGACTGTTTATGATAGTGTTACCAAACAACCCTTAGACCCAGCCTATGTTGTATTGCAAGATTTACAAGGAAATGAAGTTGCTACTTCTATTACAGACCTAGATGGTAGATATGGATTTTTGGTTCAACCTGGTCAATACAGAATTGTTGCAAATAAAACAAATTATGAATTTCCATCTACAAAATTATCTGGTAGGACAAGTGATGAACTTTATCACGATTTGTATTTCAATGAAATTATTGAAATAAAAGAAGAAGGGGAGGTTATAATAAAAAATATTCCTATGGATCCTCTCAAATTTGA
>CAYUOT010000039.1:0-1991 GCA_964446475.1 uncultured Candidatus Saccharibacteria bacterium
GAAAAGAATTACCATATGAAAAGAAACCATATCTTTTTGATGCTAATTCAGAATTTAATTTATATAAGATATTAGTAGAATTATATGGAGATAAATATTATATATTTCCTCAAATAAATTATAGTCATTTGATTCAAACAAAAAAATCTTCTTTTGAGGAAGAAAGAAAATATAGAAGTAAAATAGATAGAAAATCTGCTGATTTTGTATTTTGTGATAAAGAAAAAGTGGTTCCTAAATTAATTATTGAATTAGATGGGTATGTTCATAATTTTAAGAGTAAACAAGCGAGAGATCAGTTTATAGATGAAATAACTGGAATTGTAGATTTACCAATTTTGCATTTAAAAACAAATAATTTAAATAAAGATTTTATTAAAAATCAGGTAGATTTAAAATTAAATATATAATTATATTTAGTAATATTTTAATTATTTATAACAAATCCCCACATGTCGGACATGTGGGGGATTTGTTATATTGATTTGATTTTTAATTTTGTTTCTCTATTTTTATCTAACTTAGGAAGTCTAATTATTAGAAGTCCATGTTTTTCTATTGCTTCAGCTTCTTCAGGATCAACTTCTTCTGGTAGGGAAATTGTTCTTGAAAAAGAACCCCAATATAATTCTCTTATAAAATAATCATCTCCACTAATTGATTGATTTTCTTCTCTATTTCCTCGTATAGTGATTGTATCTCTATTTATTGTTATTGATAAGTTATCTGGTTGTACCCCAGCTACCATAGTCTGAACGATTATTTCACTGTTTGTTTGATATAAATCAACAGTTAGTTCAGCTTCCTCTATTTCTTCTTCCTCCCATCTTGGAGAGATTTCTTTTTCTTCTCCTCTTTGAGGTTCTCTTCTGTCATCTAGGTTTAATCTTCTAATTGAATTTGATTGATTTTGCATCAAGTCCTCAAATTCTTCGTCGTCTTTCATGCGGATACTTCCGCTTAATCTTTCTAAAAATGATCTTTTTTTAAACATAAAATTTTTAACTTTGGGCTATCTGAAGATTTTTATTATCTCCCATTCGCTTTAGTTTTTCAAAAATAAGAATATTAATAATCGTGACGACCCACAAGAACCCATAAACAGAAAGATAATTTTCATCACTTCTTTTCATTATAAATAAATTAAAGACACTATGCAATAGTATTGCGAATATTAATCCAACTATTAAATATCTTTTTCTATTTTTATTAAGATAAAATCCAAGTCCTATTGCGATTCCTACCATACTACTTGCAATTGCGTGCAGAAGTGTTGATCCTAGAAATCTTAAATTACCTGTCAACATACCAACTATTGTCCCATCTACGTCTAGTAGATTTTGTAAATATAAGAAATTTTCAACTGCAGCAAACCCAAGTGCAACAGCAATAAAATACATAGGGTAGTCTATTGGTTGTCTTAATCTTTTGTCTCCAAAAATTAGAACAGATACTCCTAAAAGTTTTAAAATTTCTTCTATGGATGCCCATATTATTGTTTGTTGTGTGCTATTTTTTATAAAATTTAGGGCAAATTTTTCGAGACTAATAGCAATAAATACTAACAATCCTCCAAGAAAAAAAGAAAGTATTATCATTCCTATTGGTTCTGGTTGTTCGCTATCTTCTTGTTTAAGCCAAAACCAAAGCCAAAAGATTGCCGGAAGTATTCCTCCTATTATAGCAAAAATTAAAGTTTGATGATTTTGAAATAATTCTTCCATTTTTATATATTTTTATATGGGCCATTTTGAAACAATCAAAAGGTTTTTATTTTCTGTTTTTATTGATTCCCATATTTCTTCTGTAACAAAAGGCATGAATGGGTGTAATATTTTTAGTATTTTTTCTAGTGTGTGGAGTAGGAATTGTTGTCTAGATAATTTTTCTTCTCTAGTACCATTTAAAATAATTGGTTTACTTTCTTCTATTATAACATCAGCAAATTTAGACCAAGTATAAGCGTATATTTTTTCTCCTGCCATATAGAA
>CAYUOT010000040.1:0-1985 GCA_964446475.1 uncultured Candidatus Saccharibacteria bacterium
GTTGGCATTATTATTGAAAATTTTATTTTTTCCATCTTACTGATTTTCTTTTTTGTATTCTTCTACGACCTCTTTTGGATCACCAATTTTTTTAATTGCTCCGTTTTGCAAAAGCATAGCTCTATCACAGTATTTTTGTATTTTCCCAACATCATGAGAAACCAAAATTACTGTTTTGCCTTGTGATTTATATTCTTCAAATTTAGTTAAACATTTCTCTTGAAAATTCATATCCCCAACTGCGAGAACTTCATCCATAAGAAGTATTTCACGATTTGCATGGATAGCTACAGAAAAAGCCAAACGAACAGACATCCCTGATGAATAATTTTTCAATTTTTGATCAATAAATCTTTCAAGCTCTGAAAATGCAACAATTGAATCAAATTTTTCATCTATTTGCTTTTTACTCAAACCTAAAACAGTAGCGTTGAGATAGATATTGTCTCTACCTGTAAGCTCTGGATTAAAACCAATACCAAGCTCTAAAAAAGGAGAAATTCTTCCATTAATTTTGATTTTACCCTTGTCTGGATAATAAACACCTGCCAAGATTTTTAGCAATGTAGACTTCCCGCTTCCATTTCTACCAATAATTCCAAAGAATTCTCCCTTTTTAACCACAAAAGAAACTTTATCTAATGCGTGGAGATAGTCAGATCCTTTCTTCAAAAAATAATTAACAAAAGTTCCCTTAAGAGTATAGGACTTATCATGAGGAATAATGAAACTTTTGGAAACATTATTTACCTCTATTGCATTTTTATTTTCTTCTTTCATTTTTTAAAAATTAAACAAACTCAGCAACTCTTCTTTCATATTTTTTAAAAATAATATAAGCAAAAATGGTTAGCAATAAAACAGAAACAGTTAAGATTGCAAACTTTTCAAATGAAGTAAATATCTGATTTATAGCCCCCTGTTTAGAATAATGAATAATAAAAGCGAGTGGATTCATAAGTACAAAAGAATGATACTTTTCTGGGAGCATAGAAAGTGGATATATTATAGGTGAAGCATACATAAGAACAGAGAGAAGTACCTCCCAAATAGTACCCAAATCTCTAAAACGAACAAACAGGGTTGATGTTAAAAAAGAGAATGCCACAACCAAAATATAAAGAAGGATTGAATACAGAACAAACATCAAAACCCCTTCTAATGTCGGAGCAATATCATATATAACAAAAAATATTCCTAGAACAATAAGATTTACAAGATAAACAAAAAATGAATTTAGAGTTGAACCTATAACAATAGTCCATCTAGGCACATATATTTTCGTGACTAACTGTGATTTATTCAAAAGAGACATCATTCCATTCATTGTCCCCTCAGAGAAAAATTGAAACATTATAATACCAGTCAAAAGCTCTAGAGGATAGTTCGGCGTCCCAGAATTTCTAAAATTAAATATTGAAGAAAATACAAAGTTTAAGACAATAAACATTAAAAGAGGTTTTAAAACAGCCCACAAATACCCAAGAACACTACCATAATAACGAAGTTTAAAATCTGTCTTTGCTAATCGGAAAACTAATTCTTTATAATTTTCATGCCTTTTTATCATAAGTTTAATATTTGTATTATAACATAAAATAATGGTATTCTTGTAATATATTATGCCGAAGATTTCAATAATTATCCCCTGCTACAATAGTGAGCAATTTATAGATAGGACAATAAAGAGCGTCCTTTCTCAAACTTTTTCTGATTGGGAGCTTTTGCTCATAGATGATCACTCCACAGACAAAACAAAAGATGTATTGGAAAAATATGCTAAAAATGATACGAGAATAAAGATACTACAAACAAAAGAAAATTCCGGTGGGCCTGCCCTACCCAAAAACATAGGCATAGAAAATGCCAAAGGTGAATATATTGCATTCCTAGACCATGATGATGAATGGTTGCCAGAAAAACTCGAGAAACAACTTGCTGTTTTTAAAAATTCAAAAGATGAAAAATTGGGACTCGTTTCGTGC
>CAYUOT010000041.1:0-1983 GCA_964446475.1 uncultured Candidatus Saccharibacteria bacterium
TTTTTAAAATTTTAATTTTTTAATTTATTATGGCAAAACAAGAAGCAAAAGGGGAAAGGAATTGGTATGCAATTCACACCTATGCAGGTTATGAAAATGCAGTTATGAGAAACTTGCGTCAGCGTATAGATTCTCTTGGTATGAATGATAAAATTTTTGATGTTATTGTTCCTACCGAAAAGAAAATAAAAATAAAAGCAGGAAAGAGGGTAGAATCAGAAGAAAAAGTTTATCCTGGTTATGTATTAGTTGATATGATTGTTGATGATAATTCTTGGTATGTGGTTCGTAATACTCCTCGTGTTACAGGTTTCGTTGGTGCAGGAGTAAATCCAGTTCCTCTAAACAAAGAAGAAGTTGATGCATTATTTGGAAGAATGGACAAGGAAAAGAAAGGTGTAAATAAACACCAGATAGATTTAGAAATAGGGGAAATAGTTCGTATTGGAGATGGTCCATTCAAAGACTTAGAAGGTAAAGTTAGTGATATAGACATAGAGAGAGGTAAGGTAAAAGTTTTGGTTTCTATTTTTGGACGCGAAACTCCAGTTGAGCTTGATTTTTTGCAAGTCAAAAAGCTATAATATACAGAGAAAGGGCATTTGCTTTTGTCTTATAAATATTGTTTTATTTTGAATGGTTAACCATTTTTAAATTCTATCTTTATTTTAAGCACTACTTATGCTCTTTCTTTTTATCTAAATTGATTTATTTGAGTGAATATGTTATATTAGCGATGTTACGCTAAGCTTCAAATTATTAAATATTTTCTAGAAACCAGCATTCTAGTTTCTAGAACCTAATTAAAATGGCAACAAAAAAGATAATAAAAAATGTTAAATTGAGAATTCCAGCTGCCAAAGCAACTCCAGCTCCACCACTTGGTCCAGCTCTAGGTCAGGCAGGTATAAACATTGCCGAATTCTGTCAAAAGTTCAATGCTCTAACAGAAAAACAAGCAGGTGATATACTCGGAGTTCTTATTACTGTTTATGAAGATAGATCATATGATATAAAAGTAAAAACACCTCCAGTTTCTGGCTTAATATTCAAAGCGGCAGGGATAGAAAAAGGCTCAAGTAAGCCAAATCTTTCAAAAGCTGGTAAAATAACAAAGGCCCAAGTTCGTGAAATAGCCGAAAAGAAAATGCTAGATTTAAATGCAAAAAATATAGAAGGAGCAATGAAAATAGTAGAAGGTAGTGCCCGTTCAGCAGGAATTACAGTTATAGATTAATAAAATCTAATAATTAATAAAATACAAAATGCGTCAGCCTTCGGCTGACGCATTTTGTATTTTATTAATTATTTACTAACCCTTTCTGCGTATTCGTTTGTTTCTGTGTTAATTATTATTTTATCTCCAGTTTCTACAAAGAAGGGGACAGTTATCTTTACTCCATTTTCTAGTGTGGCTAGTTTTCCACCGCCTGATGCAGTATTGCCTTTTATTGCAGGAGGGGCTTCTTTAACAATAAATTCCATTTTGATAGGAAGCTTTATATTTATTATTTTTGGTTCTCCGTCATCATCCCATACGACAGATTCTACTTCTTCGTTTGGTTTTAAGTATTTTGCCGCATCTCCTATAATTTTTTCATCGAGTTGAAATCTTTCAGATGGTTTATCAGGGTTAGAAAACCAAAACTCTCCCTTATTGGTGTATAAAAATTTAACTGGACTTTTGCTAACATCAGCTTCTTCGGCTTTGTCTGCTGCATGGAATGTCGCATTCCATGTGCGACCAGACAGTAAACTTTTTAGTTTAACTTGGTTTTGAGGTTTTCTTTGTTGTGTTCTAGCAACATGGTTGTCTAGGACTTCACAAGGTTCATCCTCGTATATTATTATTTTTCCTTTTCGGATATCACTATATTCAAGCATAATATTTTAACTATTTTTAACAAAAAGTATTGAAATAGAATAGTTCTTAATTAACTAATAACTCTTACAAAGTAACATTTTAAGTCATTTTGTGCAAAT
>CAYUOT010000042.1:0-1927 GCA_964446475.1 uncultured Candidatus Saccharibacteria bacterium
AAAGAATTTGATAAAAGAGAAACCATTAAAGGTAGAGACCTAGACAGAGAAATGGGAAGAGAATACAAGAGATAGTTTTTTGAAAATAAACCAAAACAAATTTTTATTAAAAATTTGTTTTAGGGAGTGATCGGCTTCGACAGAGAAGGTCATCTTATATATGCATGTAAAGTACTCAGGAATCTTTTAAAACTTCTTGGAAAAGACTAAGTGTAAACAAAGTCGCTAAGGTGAAGTCTCCATATTTTGGAAACTTCGCTCTCGCATTCGCCTAAATTTAGGCCAAGTGAGTGTCTTGTTGCTAGACATCCGATATAGCAATTGGGCATAATTTTATCGGACTACGAATCTATAATTGCTTGATATAGATTCCGACAATTTAAAGCTCGGTGTTTATCTTTTTTGTATATCCTCTAGGGTAAACATTTAAACCAAATGGATATAATAAACATGTAGATGTATTTAAGAATCTTTTTTGCACGCGGGTTCGATTCCCGCCACTTCCACAATAAAAAATAAACACTCTAAAGAGTGTTTATTTTTTATTGTTTTTTGTTTATTTTAAACTGAATGAGAAACAGATGAAACTTTACAACAATTTTTACAACTAAAAATTAAGTAAATTGCAGACAGCCCAACAAGAACATAAACAATTCTTGAAATAATCGCACCTTGCCCTCCAAAAATCATCCCTACATCCCAAGAGAACAAACCTACCAACAACCAATTCAAACCACCTATAATAACCAAAATCCATGAAACCTTATGTAAAATTTTCATAATTAATTATTAAAGAAACTGTTGTTAATAATACGACTCTAAGCTAAATTGTATCATTTTGTGGAATAAAATCTATAGAATTAATTACTACCTGTATAATTTAATATTGTTTCATAAACAATATCATCAGATATTTCATTTAAGTGTTTATTTATTAACTCTTCTTTTTCTAAATAAATATCATAAAAATAATTGTACATTCTTCCATATTCTAAAGAAATATTATATTGTTTTTCACCTAAATCTCTATCAGGATTATTTTCTGATAGATTTTTTGCAAAATTATAAAAATACATTAACTGCGAAATTGTTTCTAATATCAATTTAGATTGAATTGGGTTTTCTTTTAACTCTTTGTCTCTTATTTCATTTTTTCCTCCCCAAATTCTAAGAAGTTTCTCCGCAGAAGAAAATCTTGATCCTATTATAACCTTTGGTAAAAATATTTTTTTCTTTTCTCCAGTTTCTGGGTTTTTAAAATATTTAAGTGTAGGCATACTACCAGAACGAATACACTGCTTTATTGATTCTAACTTTTCTTCTAATTCATCTTTTTTGGAAGAAAAACAGACATCAGCTCCAAGACCTAAATAATGAAAATTATGTTCTTTATTAAAAATAGTAACAATATCTATCCCGTTTTTTATATCATCATAAATAGAAACAGGATATGATTTACAATCCTTACCAAACCATTCACTTCTCCCTATTTGATCAGCAATCATTGCCTCATAAGCATCTGAAACTTCTTTAGCATTAAGCTCATCTTCTGTAGAATTCTCCCAACTTTTTATTATTCTTGAAATTTCTTTTTTATTTTTTTTAACCTCTTCTTCTCCATAAATATCAATAAAATCATCCTCACTAGGTCTATTCATAAATATAATTTCTTTTTTTCTCTTAATAGACTCAAGAAAAATAGGATCTTTAAATATAGGTTTTGGGGTAAATTTTATTACTTCATTTTCAAATTTTTTCATGATTTTACAATTATATAATATCTAATAAAAAAAATCATTAAACTTGACTTATAATTATAAATATGATTTAATATTAAAAAGGCAAACAATTAAAAACAACAATATGTTGAGCGAAATCATTAAAAATAAAGTTGGGGAAATGAAAAAATCTGGAATAGATGAAGATT
>CAYUOT010000043.1:0-1860 GCA_964446475.1 uncultured Candidatus Saccharibacteria bacterium
CTCTCTTAATTTTTCCCATGTAATCTCAAATTTAGTTTTATATTTTATTTTATCATAATAATTATGATTTTTAAGTCCTCCATTACCGTTTTGTAAGATAAATTGACCATCAGCTGAAATATATTGAATAAGCCAAGATTCAATATCTAAAGTAGCTGAAACATTAAATTCTTCATCTGTAATAACATGAATATTTTTTAATCTTCTTCTTTCTAAATTATCAAAATGTTGCTTACTTCTATAATATGCGTTGATAGTTTGCCCAATATAAATCTCTTCTTTATTTTCTAGTATATAAACTACAGGCCAATTTTTACCAAATTTATAATTTTTAATTTTATTAAAATCCTCTTTATTAAAAGGAAAAGATACTATATCAGACATATATTACAATTGATTATATTTGGTGTGCTTACCCTTAGCTTTTTTAACTGGATATTTTTCTATATTTTTATTTAATTTATCTTCAGAAGCTTTAATTATATCTATTTTTAAATAATAACTCATAAGTAAAACCCAATAAAAAACATCAGCAAGCTCTTCTCCTATATGTTTTTTGTGAGTTTTTATATATTCATCAATTTCTTCTTTTGATTTCCATTGAAAATGCTCTAACACTTCAGATGCTTCAAGAGATAGAGAAATTGCTAAGTCTTTAGGATTGTGAAATTGTTTCCAATCCCTATCTTTGTTAAATTTTACTATTTTTTTAGTTATTTCATTAACATTATCCATTTTTTTATTATCCCACAATTTATTTAATTTTTCAATTATTTATAAAGTAATAATAAGGACAATCCTTGCTATTACTTTAAGAAAATAATATAGAAAAACATCCTTATTATATTTATAACATTGAGTTAAAAATATTTAATGATATAATTTAAAAATGTCAACAATAATTAAGGAAGAACAAGATAATAATCTTATAAATGAAAATATAAATTGTCCTAAATGTGGAAAGTCTTATCATAGAAAATTTAACTTTTTTGTAATATTTCCATATATTTTATTATTAGGATTAGTAATTTTTATTTTCTGGTCTTTTACCCCTTCTCAAATGATAAAGGGAGAATGGGTTGGGAAAAACAAAACTATTGAGATATTACCCAAAAATATAATAAATATAAAATCAGGAAATGATTCATACACAGGTGGAACATATACAATAATAGATTCAGAGACAGCTAAAGTTAATCTTGGAGGATTAGGATTTTTGTTTGGACCCATGATAGTAAAATATGATGTTTCTTTTGACACACTAAAAATATCCTACGAAAATAAGACTGAGGTATTCGAAAGAACTTCTTATTCGTCATTTTTAGTTAAAACTGTTAATGATTTTGTAAAAGTAATAAATAAAAATAAATAATATTATGCAACACAAAGACTGTTGCACAATAACAAAACCCCCATAAATGGGGGTTTTGTTATTGTGTGCCGAGACCCAGGCTCGAACTGGGGATCTATCCCTCTTCAGGGGAGCGCTCTACCAACTGAGCTATCTCGGCGTGTTATTTTAAAATTCAAAAACTACAATATATTAATTAAATACCATAAATACTAGAAACACCATCTATTAGCGGTTGAATAAAATAAAAGGCTCCAGCTGCTACACCCAACAAGATAAACCAATAAATTATTTTTGAGATAAATGACCATTTGTTTATTTTATTTATCTTCAAAAGCAATTGGTTGTTTTCCCTTGAAAGTCTAACATTTTCTTCTAAAAGCTTTTTTAATTCTTCATCCACTGTTATATTATAGCATATTTAAGAAGAAAAACAAAATTAAATTATGCCTATACTGGTGCCCTCGGCAGGAATCGAACCTACATCTATTCCTTAGGACGGAACTGTT
>CAYUOT010000044.1:0-1737 GCA_964446475.1 uncultured Candidatus Saccharibacteria bacterium
TAGTTAAAGCTCTCTATGAAGTAGAAATAAGAGCATTACCAAAAGACATTCCTCACTCTCTATCTGTAGATTTATCTACATTAAATACACTAGAAGACCAAATACAAGTTAAAAATATAAAACTTCCTCCAAAAATAGAAATGTTAACAAACGAAGATGAAGTAGTCGCTTTGGTTACTCCAGCAGAAGAAGAAGCGGAAACCGAAACAGTAGATGTTTCTTCTATTGAGGTAGAGAAGAAAGGTAAAAAAGAAGAAGCTGAATAATATTCATAAACTAATCTAAATAAAATCACCATGTTCTATGGTGATTTTATTTATATTTTGATAAAAATCATTCACAATGTATAATGGACAAGTATGAAAAATAAAAAATATTTTCCGTTTTTTTTGTTAATAATCATAATATCATTTGCTTTTATGCCTTTTCTAAAAAGTGTAAATGCTGATCAACTTCAAAATGCACAAGATGATAAGGCGCGGCTAGAAGCAGAGCTAGCTTCTCTTGAAAAAGAAATCGCAGCAAAACAAAAGCAGTTAGAAGCCCAAAAAGGACAATCAACTTCAATATCTAGAGACATAGCAATACTTACATCCCAAATAGAAAAATCAAAACTAGATATTAAATCAAAGAATTTAACGATTAAAAAACTAGGAGGAGAAATTAACCAAAAAAATAAAACAATACAATCTCTTTCTATAAAAATTGAAAATGAAAAAGAATCTTTAGCTCAAATGATAAGGAAAGAAAGAGAGATAGGAGAATTACCCCTACTTGCTCTAATACTATCCAAAGAATCAATATCTGATGTTTATGGAGATATAGATTCTTTTTCCTCGATTAAAAAGGGGATACAAGATTCAGTAGATGAAATCAGGGGAATAAAAAGAAATACTGAAGTAGAAAAGAAAACACTAGAACAAAAGAAAAATGCAGAAACAGATGCAAAAATGGAAATAGAAAATTCAAAGAAAAAAGTAGAGCTAAGTGAAGCCGAAAAAAAGAAACTCTTAGAAGCAAGTAAAAAAACAGAAGCAGAATATCAAAAAATATTATCAGAAAAAGCAAAAAGAAGAAATGAGATTCTGACTGCGCTCTTCAACCTTCGTGATACAGCTGCTATTCCTTTTTCTAAAGCTCTCGAATATGCAAATTTGGCATCAAAGAAGACTGGCATAAGGCCTGCATTCCTTCTTGCTATTCTTACTCAAGAAAGTAATCTAGGTGCAAATGTTGGGTCATGTTATCTTTCGAACCCGACAACAGGAGCAGGTGTTGGAGCAAAAAGTGGAAAAGTTTTTCCAAATGTCATGAAGCCAACTCGTGATGTTCAACCTTTTCTAACTATTACTTCAGAATTAGGACGCGATCCTTATAAGACATTAATTTCTTGCCCTTACGGAAATGTCGGTTACGGTGGAGCAATGGGTCCATCTCAATTTATACCATCAACTTGGCAAATAATAAGAGGTAGAGTAGCCACATCTCTTGGTATAAAAACCGCAGACCCATGGAACCCAAGAGATGCTTTTATGGCTTCAGCAATATATTTAACTGATTTAGGAGCGGGGACTCAGACATATACCTCAGAAAGAAATGCTGCTTGTAAATACTATTCCGGAAGGTCTTGTGACAATAAAACACCAGCAAATAGTTTTTATGGAGATAGCGTCCTTTCAAAAGCAACAAACATTCAAACAAACATGATAGACCCGTTGCAAGATTAATAAAAGTGTG
>CAYUOT010000045.1:0-1718 GCA_964446475.1 uncultured Candidatus Saccharibacteria bacterium
TGGGGGCTTTTTCTTATGACCCAAATGATGATTATCCAGATTTTATTTTACCAGTGACAAAAGAAATTATCGAAAATCAAAATTCCTTTGGAATAATTTTGGGTGGAAGCGGACAAGGTGAGCAAATAACGGCAAATAAAAGAGACGGCATTAGAGCTATTGAGTACTATGGTGGCAATCTAGACATAGTTCGTTTAGGAAGAGAACACAATGATGCAAATATTTTATCCATTGGAGCTAGATTTATAGAAGAAAATGAAGCCAAAGAAGCAGTGAAATTATTCCTCGAAACTCCTTTTTCAAAAGAAGAAAGACATGAAAGAAGAATACAAAAAATTAAAGAAATAGAAATTACAAATTAATAAATATTTAGTTATTAAAAATTATTCAAATGACAGAAATTATACCAGCAGTTTTAGTAAAAAGTTATGATGACTTAAGAGAAAAAATTTCTCGTTTTTCAAACTATGTAGATATTATTCAAATAGATATGTGTGATGGCAAGTTTGTTCCTTCAATCTCTTGGCCAATGCAAACAAAAGATGAAGATAGTATTTTAAATATATTAAATGAAGAAGAAGGTCTCCCTGCTTGGGATCATGTAGATTTTGAATTTGATTTAATGATAAAAAATGCTCACACTCAATTTGAATTTTTTACAAGACTTGGAGCAAAGAGATTAGTTTTTCATTTTGAAGCAGAAGACAAAGAGCCCTTCAAAGAATTTTTAGAGAGTATGGATCCATATTGGAGAGATAATCTAGAAATAGGACTATCTATAAACACAACAACAGACATCGAAGAAATAAAACCTTTTATTAATCTGATTGATTTTATTCAGTGTATGGGGATAGAAAAACCTGGATTCCAAGGAGAACCTTTTGATGAGAGAGTAATAAACCAAATAAAAAAAATAAAAGAATTATACCCAGAAACTATTGTAAGTATAGACGGTAGTGTAAATGAAGACACAGCACCTCTCTTAGTTGAAGCAGGAGCAAACAGATTAGTAATCGGCTCAGCTCTAAATGAAAGCTATGATATAGAGGAAACTATTAAAGAATTTGAAAATTTATCTTCCAGATAGGGGTTGAACCGCTATCTGGATTTTGTGATATAATTTACTCAATAAATAATGAAAAAAATAGATCAAGAAAAAATAATAAAACTAAAAAATATTGCAAAAAATATTCGCAAGGATATTTTAATATCATTAAACAATGCGAGGAGCGGTCATACTGCAGGGTCTCTTGGAATGACAGACATTTTTACATATTTATATTTTCATGCACTAAATCATAATCCCCAAAACCCTACATGGGATGAACGAGATTTTCTTATTTTATCAAATGGACATATTTGTCCTGTTCTATACACAGCACTTGCTCATGCAGGATACTACTCTGTGGATGAAGTTAAAAATAATCTACGAAAATTTGGTTCTCGTTTCCAAGGTCACCCTCATAGAGAATTTCTAGATATACTCGAAACATCTTCTGGCCCACTAGGAGAGGGTTTATCTCAAGCTATTGGCCTTGCTCTCTCTCTTAAAATAGATAAAAAAGAAGAAAAAGTTTATTGTATTTTAGGGGATGGGGAGTTAAATGAAGGACAAAACTGGGAAGCTTTTATGCTCGCAAATAAATATAAATTAAATAATTTGATAGTTATTATAGACAGAAACAATATTCAACTAGACGGAAAAACAGAAAACATAA
>CAYUOT010000046.1:0-1631 GCA_964446475.1 uncultured Candidatus Saccharibacteria bacterium
TTTTCTTATTCATTAAGTTTTCACAATCTTTAATTATTTATTCAGTTTTATTAAACACTAGGGTAAAAATTTTTATTTTATCAAGGGTTGTTTTATTACAATAAAATAAATTTATTTTATTTAAAGGTTATATATTACAAAAATTAAATTATAGATGAATAAAATTATATGCCAATTACAACATTAGAAGAATATTCAAAAGTCGTTTTATCTTTAGCTGATATTTGTAAAAGAGAAAAAATAGCTAATGGTAAAAAATATAAAAGTTTGCATACATGGTATTTGTACAGACAATCTTTTTATGGATTTGTTGAATTTTTTGACTGGGAGAAAATATGTAAAGTTTCAGAGAAAGCAAAAGAAGCTTATAAAAAAATAGATTCAACTGAAGATTTACATACTAAAAAATGGGATGATCAACTTAAGTTTGATAAAGGTAGACAACATGGAATATTTCACCTTGAACATGTATACACAGGAGATATGTTTAGAAAAGCCGTGGAGTCACTCTCTGATAATGAAAGAACTATTGAAAATATAGTTAAAATTGTAAAAGAAAATTATTGTGTTGCTTGGATATTAAAAAATGAAAATAAACTTTTACCACAGAGCGATAGGGGAGATACATTAAAAGATGCCCTTGATATTTATTTGAAATGTAATATTAAATTGATTTAATATTTAAATAAAACATAATATAGGAACGATGGTCCTCGTTATAAAATAGAGAATATACAAACTAATTTATGCAAACATATAAAATCTTAATTTTAGAAGACGACTTTGAAGCTGTAAGTAAAATTATGGCTGAGTTATATAAACTAGAAGGGCACTTTGCTCCGTATGATTTCGATGTGACAGTTTTATCCTCATCTCTACAAGTAAAGAAACTAATAAATCCCCAAGATAAGGATGCTTATGATGTAATACTTCTAGATAGGGATTGTAAAATACAAGGTTCGTTCCATGATTTGGATATTGAGAAATTTGGACCAGAAAAGATAATATCAATATCTTCTACTCCAACTTGGAATGAAGAAGCTAAAGCACGAGGAGTAAAAAGAATCGTTCCTAAAAGTTTTAGTGATTTGGAGGGATTTGCTCAAAATGTTGCAGAGGAAATAAAAGATATTTTGAATAAAAAAGAACCTCACTAGCATTTAACAAAATTCCACCAGTCCGACTGGTGGAATTTTTGTTATATTGATTTGATTTTTAGTTTCGTCTCTCTATTCTTGTCTAGTTTTGGAAGTCTGATTATTAGAAGTCCATGTTTTTCGATAGCTTCGGCTTCTTCTGGATCAACTTCTTCTGGTAGGGAAATTGTTCTTGAGAAAGCGCCCCAGTATAGTTCTCTTATAAAATAATCATCTCCACCGATTGATTGATTTTCTTCTCTGTTTCCTTTTATTGTAACTGTGTCTCTAGTTATTGTTATTGATAGGTTGTCTGGCAATACACCAGCTACCATAGTCTGAACAATGATTTCGCTGTTTGTTTGATACAAATCAACAGTTAGTTCGGCTTCTTCTATTTCTTCCTCTTCCCATCTTGGGGAGATTTCTCTTTCTTCTCCTCTTTGGAAATCTCTTCGGTCGTCTAGATTTAATCTTCTAATTGAATTTGATTGA
>CAYUOT010000047.1:0-1611 GCA_964446475.1 uncultured Candidatus Saccharibacteria bacterium
CTTCAACTGGTTTTATCCCTGGGCAGATTTGGTATTCTTCTGAAGAGTTTAAGGATGGTAAGACTATAAACATATATACAGTTGTTTGGAATGGTGAAGAGAAGACAATCGACATGAAGGTAGATTTTTATGATGGTAATATATTACTTGGGACAAGGGATGTTTCTATATTATCAAATTCAACTAAACAGGTTTTTATTTCTTGGAGAGTAACATCAGGTAGTCATACTATTTTTGCAAAGATTACTTCATCTGCTGTTGAAGGATCTAATACTTATGTTTCTTTAAAAAATAGCGAGACAGATAGAGATAGTTTTTTTGTTCCAGTTACAATAGTGACATCTAGTGGTAATGAAGTTACTAGTGGTGACATAATTGAAAATCAAATAGATAAAGCTAGCGCAAAAATAATTGATTCTGTACCTAGTTCTGTTTCTGAACCAGTATTAAATATTTTTAGTTCTGTTGAAAAATTTAGAGAGAGTAATTCTTCAAAAATAAATGAGGCTAAAGAAAATTCTAAAAATAATATAGAAATATTTAAACAGGAAAATTCCAACAAGACAGAAAATAAAGAAATTTCTTTGCAGAATGATAATACTAAAAGTGAAGACACATTAAAAGAGGAAAAAGATAACAAAAAATTGAGTATAAGTAGGGATGGTGTAAAAAAACCTTTAGAGTATATTAAATTTTTCTTGCTTTCACTTATATCTTTTATATTTTCGAATAAAATTGTATTTTATCTAATAATTATATTTTTAATTTTTCTTACGATTAGATTTATATATAGAAAAATTAGAAAAAAATAAAATAAATAAAATATTTGTCAAATATAGAACAAATGTCATATAATCAATAAATGACGAAAAGAATTATTTTTGATTTAATTTTATTTGTTTTAATCTTTATTTTGCCTTGGTGGTTAAGTATTTTTTTGTTATTTGTAGGTTTTTTTATTTTTAAAAATTTTTATGAATTCATTTTAGGGTTTATTATTTTATTTGGGTTAAATTCTTTGAGTTTTATAAAAAATAATCTATATTATCTAATTGTTTTTTCTTTATTAATAAATATTTTTTTCTTTATTTTACAATTTATAAAATCAAGAATGATTTTATACAAAAACTAATCGATGGCTTTTAATTTAAGAAAAAAAAGAATAAAAAGAGAAATAGATCCTGATGAAATATTTTTAGATTCAAAGAATTTACCTAATTTTAATACTCAGCAGTTTGAAGGTAGGATAGAAAAAGCTATTTCAAAAAAATCAATAATATCACTTGGAATATTTTTCTTTGTAGTATCTTTTCTCTTTAGTTTTAAGCTGGGGTATCTACAAATATCTAAAGGGGATGATTATTTTTCAATTAGTGAAAATAATACTCTAGCCAAAGAGCCAATTGTTGCATTTCGAGGGGCTATAAAAGACAGAAACGAAAAACTTTTAGCTTGGAATACATGGGGAGAAGAAGATATTAATAAATTTGACCTACCAACAAGAACCTATATCTCTGATCTTGGTTTTGGAATGCTTTTGGGTTATACAAGTACTCCTAAAAAAGACAAAATGGGTTATTTTTGGCAAGAAACTTTTATAGGTAAAGATGG